>JBDUCS010000034.1:0-18162 GCA_040003335.1 Gemmatimonadaceae bacterium
GCTCACTGCTCATGGCCGTAGGAGCGGGAGCCGATTCCCATCGCGACGCAGAACAGCGCGGCGCCCATCATGCCCCATTGCCACTCGCCGTATCGCACGCAGTGCCTGATGACGCCGCCGATCGTGATCAGCGCGGCGAACGTCCAGAGAAATGTGGCGAGACGGGTAAGTGAGGCGCGTGAAGGCATCGGAGATCTCCGTCGGAACGGTCGCGGACGCGGGTCAGCCTATTTCGGAGCGTAGCATCTGTCACGCGACGCCCGGCCACAAGTGTGATCATCGACGCTTGCTCGACGTCCCCGAACTGGCCATTGTGTCCGGATGCGAATTCTCTCCGCCGCGGCGCTGCCGCTCGTGCTCGTGCTCGCGCAGGACGCCGCCGTTCCCGTATCGCGCGAAGCGAAGCATCACCGCGTGCTCGAGAACGAGTGGGTGCGCATCTACGACGTCACCGTGCGGCCGGGCGACTCGACGCTCTACCACGTGCACGCGAGCGACTACCTCTTCGTGACGCTGGGCGCAGCGAGCGTGATGGCGCAGCCGATGGGCGGCGCGGCGAATCCGCTCACGGTCGCCGACGGCGAGGTGCGATTCACCAAGGCGACGATCACACACCGCGTCGTGAACCCGCCGACATCGCCGGCGTTCCACAACCTCACGATCGAAGTGTTGAAGACGCCGAGCGATTCGAAGGGCGCGTCACCTGGCGTACCGGCGCCGGCGCCGACCGTGCGCGGACGGACGTTGGTACTGGAGAACGACCGCGTGCGCGTCGAGCGTGTGAGGCTCGAGCCCGGCGACTCGACGGGGGTGCACACGCACGCACGGCGGGAGCTCGTGGTGATCGTGCAGCCGGCAACGCTCACGATCACGCTGCCCGGCGCGGCGCCGGCGCGGTCGTCGTTCACGGCCGGACAGTTCACCTGGTATGACGGACCGCGCACGCACTCGATCGTCAACAGCGGCGCGACGAGGTTCGAGGCGGTCGAGATACAATGGAAGTAGTGGGCTAGCCTATTCGCGCGCGCGCCAGGGACGCCGCCGCCGGTCGCTCGATCCACTAGTTTTGCTCATGCAGCTCCTCGGCCTCCAAGACGTCACGCTCGCCTTTGGCGGCCCCGCCGTGCTCGCGCACGCCACGCTCGCGATTGAAGCCGGTGAGCGCGTCGCCCTCCTCGGACGCAACGGCGCCGGCAAGAGCACCGTGCTGAATCTGCTCGACGGTACACTCAAGCCGGACGACGGCGAGGTCATCCGACAATCGGGCGTCACCGTCGCGCGTCTCGAGCAGGAAGTGCCGGGCGATGTCGACGGGACGACGTTCGACATCGTCGCCGACGGGCTCGGCGAGACGGGACGCCTCCTCGCCCGCTATCACCATGCAAGCCACCGCGTCGCCGCACATGGAAGCGCCGAGTCGTTGCGCGAGCTCGACCGCCTGCACCACGCGCTCGACGCCGCCAACGCGTGGCAAGTGAACACGAGAGTCGAGACGGTGCTCGACCACCTGGGCCTCGACGGCGACGCGGAATTCGTGGCGGCGTCCGGCGGACGCAAGCGGCAGACGCTGCTCGCGCGCGCGCTCGTGCGCGAGCCCGGCGTGCTGCTACTCGACGAGCCGACGAACCATCTCGACATCGCCAGCATCGAGTGGCTGGAAGCCTTTCTCGTCGACCGCGGTACGACCCTCGTCTTCGTCACGCACGACCGAGCCTTTTTGCGGCGCGTTGCGACGCGGATCGTCGAGCTCGACCGCGGGCGGCTCGCCGATTGGGGAAGCGACTACGATCGCTATCTCGAGCGGAAGGACGCCGCGCTCACGGCCGAGGCGCGCGAGTGGGAGGAATTCGACAAGAAGCTCGCCAAGGAAGAGGTCTGGATCCGCACCGGCATCCAGGCGCGGCGCACTCGCAACGAGGGACGGGTGCGCGCGCTCGAGTCGCTCCGGAGCGAGCGCGGCGCGCGGCGTGAGCGGGTCGGCGCCGCCAAGCTGCAGGCGCAGGAAGCCGAGCGCTCGGGCAAGCTCGTGGCCGAGGCGCGCGCGATTTCGTTTTCGCGCGGCGAGCGTGCGATTGTGCGCGACTTCTCGACGATCATCACGCGCGGCGATCGTGTCGGCCTGATCGGGCCCAATGGCTCCGGCAAGACGACGCTCCTCCGTCTCCTGCTCGGCGAGCTCGTGCCCGACGGCGGGGCGCTCCGGCTCGGCACCGGCCTCGAGGTCGCGTACTTCGACCAGCTGCGCGAGCAGCTCGACCCGGATCGCAGCGTCTTCGGCAGCATCGCCGACGGCGCGGATTTCGTGAGCATCGCCGGCGCGCCGCGCCACGTGCTGGGTTACCTGCAGGACTTTCTCTTCTCGCCCGACCGGGCGCGCACGCCGGTGCGCGCGCTCTCCGGCGGCGAGCGGAACCGGCTCTTGCTCGCGCGGCTGTTCACGCGGTCGTTCAACCTGCTCGTGCTCGACGAGCCGACGAACGATCTCGACATCGAGACGCTCGATCTCCTCGAGGAACTGCTCCTCGAGTACTCGGGCACGCTGCTCGTCGTGAGCCACGATCGCGCGTTCCTCGACAACGTCGTCACGAGCACGCTCGTGTTCGAGGGCGGCGGCCGCGTTGGCGAGTACGCGGGCGGATACTCCGACTGGATGCGACAGCGGCCGGCGCCGCGCACCGTCGCGCCCGCGGCGCCGGCCAAGCGCGCGCCGGGCGCGAAGGCGGTGCGCGCCGACAAGCCGCGGCGCCTCACCTTCAACGAGACCAAGGAGTTGGCGAACCTTCCTGACCGCATAGATACGCTCGAGCGCGAGCGCGACGCCCTTTACACCTCGCTCGGCAGCCCCGCGATGCTTCGCGACGGCGCGGCGGTCGTCGCGGCGAAGAAACGGCTCGACGCGCTCGACGCCGAGATCGCCGGCGCGAGTGCGCGCTGGGAGTCGCTGGAGACGATCGCGAGCGGGGCGTAACGTCGTGGGGCGAGCAGTTGATCACCTGAGCGCAGAGCGAGGAGAGGCGACATGTACACTCCATCGAGCTTCGCCGAGCAACGCGGCGATGTTCTCTTTCCGTTTCTCGAGGCGCACCCGTTCGGCGCGCTCATCACCTCGTCAGCACTCGGCATTCGCGCGACGCACCTGCCGTTCCTGGTCGACCGCACGCGCGGCGACGCCGGCACGATCTACGCGCACATGGCGCGCGCGAATCGCGAGCACGCCGGCGTCTCGAACGGCGACGAGGCGATGTTGATGGTCACCGGGCCGGACGCGTACATCTCACCCTCGTGGTATCCGTCCAAGCAGGAGCACGGCAAGGTAGTGCCGACCTGGGACTACGTCGCCGTGCACGTGTACGGTTCGCTCCGCTTCGTCGATGACGCCGCGTGGCTGCGCGCGCACGTCGGCGCGCTGACGGCGCGGCGCGAGGGCGCGCGCGAGCATCCGTGGGCGGTCGGCGATGCGCCCGACGCATTCATCGCGCAGCAACTCAAGGCGATCGTCGGGGTCGAGCTGTCGATCGCGCGGATGGAAGGGAAGTGGAAGATGAGCCAGAACCGCTCGGCGGCCGACGTCGCATCGGTGGCAGCCAACCTCGCGCGATCGGCGGATGCGCGCGAGCGCGCCGTGGGCGAGCTGGTGGAGGAACACGCGCCCGAGCGCGTGGAGTGACAGGCGCTCGACTGGAACCGCGCGCTTTTTCGAGCTAGTGTAGCGGCGCTCCCCGTCCGCACCCTCGGAGGTAAACGGCGTGGCCAACATCTGCGGCAAAGCGTACGCACTCACGGCCTTCACGCGGATGAACCCGATCAAGACGCACGGCCTTCGCCTCGTCTTCGCGCTCATCCGATTGAGCATGCTTCCGATCCCGCTCCCGAAGTGGTCGCTGATGGGGAAGATCCGCCAGGTGCAGGTCGACCTGACGGAGCTCTCGTTCATCCACTTCGCGCGATGGGTGATCATCGAGCGCGGTCAGTTTCCGCGCGTCGCCGACGAGCAGGAGCCGGAAGAGCTGCACTACGACTATCTCCTGTTCGAGAGCAACTTCAACGGCGATTGGGAGAAGTACATCGACGCCTTCTCGCAGGTGGTGCCGGGCGGGATGGACAACATCTGGCGATGGTCGGTGAAGTACCCGCAGTCGCGTCCGATCACGCCGTTTCTCAACTACATCCGCAACTGCCAGTACGACACCGACTATTACTACTCGGCGTACCCCGGCGCATCGACGAACGACGTACGCGGCGCGCTGCTCCTGCAGGAGAAGCTCGACCGCTTCATTCTCGCCAGCGCTGCGCTGCCACCCGAGCAATTCGCCGCCGCCTACAAACGCTTCACGGTCGAGATCCAGAATTGCCTGTCGACGACCGGTCGGCAAGCGTATCCGACACGCGTCGCGTCGTAGCGCGCGGAGATACATCGTGGCCAATACCTCGGACAAAGCCTACGGTCTCACGATTCTCTCGCCGATTCTCGGTGGCGTCTCCGCCGACGGCGTGCCGCACGATCGCGCGATCCGCCGCGAGCTGATCGCGCTCGGCGCGGACGGCGAGAGCCCGTTCGCCCAGGTGCCGACGACGCACTTCGCCCGCTGCGTCGTGATCGACACGCTTCCATATGAAGGGATTCCGGCGAAGGTCGACCAGCTCAAGAACAAGTACCTCCTCTTCACGAGCAACTTCGACGGCGAGCTCGACGACTATCTCGAGCTCGTGCGCACGCGCATGGGCGACGCGGTGGCGCGGATCTGGTCGCACTGCCACGCCTTCCCGGGCGTGCGCGACCGCGCACCGTTCGCGTCGTACATGAGGCGATGTCAGGTGGAGACGAGCTTTTTTTTCGGCGCGTACACGAAGCACACGCTCGTCGAGGTGCTCCGTGCGCTCGACACACAGCGCCGCATGGCGCAGTTCGTCGCCGAGCAACAGGGTGCGCGGCGAGCGCCGGCGGCGCTCCAGCAAGCGTTCCGCGAGCTCGTCGGCGAGCTCGCCGGCGCCGCGCTTCCCCGGCCGGGCACGATATGAGAACACTGTTACTCGAGTGCGTCGATCAGCTCCTCACCGATCAGAGCGAGCGCCCCGTCACGCTCGACCTCTCGGACATCCAGAGCTTCGTGCTCTATCCGGTCGGCTTTCCGTACGCGCGATTCTCCTTCTTTCACGTCGGTGATTCGTTAGGCGGGCGCGCGTTCGTGGGTGCGCTAGCGGAGCTCGTGTCGAACGCGTCACTGCCGGAATTTCGCGACGGCAAGCCAGTGCCGAAGCCGCGCGAGGTGAGCGTCGCGTTCACCTACCGCGGGCTGGCGGCGCTCGGCGTTCCCGATCACTCGCTGCATTCATTCCCGCACGACTTCACGCAGGGCATGCGGGCACGGGCGCGTGAGTTGTTGGTCGACCGAGGCGCGAGCGACCCCGACGGGTGGGAGGCTGTATGGCGCGAGGAGCAAGTCCACGTGTGGGTCGCGGTGCAGGCCAACGATGCCGGTGAGCTCGCGAGAATTCAGGCTGCGCTGCTCGAGCACGCGCGCGCGAACGGCGTCGAGCTGCTCGGCGTGCAGGAATCCGGCGCGCTGGTGACGAGGCCCGGCGGCGACTTCACGAGCAAGGAGCACTTCGGCTACACGGACGGCATTGGCGATCCGGACATCGCCGGCAGCGGCTGGCCATCGATTCGCGGGCGCGGCAAGTGGGACGAGGAGAAGAAAGACTGGGTGCCGCTCGCGCCCGGCGAGTTCGTGCTCGGTTACCGGGACGAGGCGGGCGAGCTGCCGCGCGCACCGGTGCCGATCGGCTTGGCGCGCAACGGGACGTTCATGGTGTACCGAAAGCTCCACCAGAACGTCGCCGCGTTTCGTCGCTTCCTCGCGAATGAAGGCGAGCAATTCGACGGCGGGCCGGAGTTTCTCGCCGCCAAACTGATGGGACGCTGGCGCAACGGCACGCCGCTCATCGCCGCGCCCGACCCGCCGCCCGTGGGCGCGCCGCTGCCGGAGGTCGCCGCGGAAGCGCTCGCCGATTTCCGCTATGGCGAGGACAAGGAGGGCGGCCGCTGTCCGATGGGCGCGCACATTCGTCGCGCGAACCCGCGCGACTCGCTCGGCTTCCACGGCGTGCTGGTCGATCAGCGCCGCATCGTGCGGCGTGGCGTTCCGTACGGCCCGTGGATCCCCGAGGAGACGCCGCTCGAGGAAGTGGAGCGACTCGACCACTTCGACGCGACGGAGCCAAGCCGGCACGGCGTGATCTTCATGGCGCTCAACGCGAGCATTGAGCGCCAGTTCGAGTTCGTGCAGCGCGAGTGGATGAACTACGGCAACGATTTTCGCCAGGGCAACGACCGCGACCCGATCACCGGCGCGCGCGACGGACACGACCGTATGGTGATCCAGGGGCATGCGGGCGCCGAAGTGCGGGCGCCGCACGTCTGTCGCGGGCTCGAGCAGTTCGCCGTCACGCGCGGCGGGGCGTACTTCTTCATCCCCGGGCTGACTGCATTGCGGTTGATCGCAGACGGACGGTTGGAGGTCGCGTAAGGATGTCGCGAGCGCGCTTGTCATCCTGAGCCCCGCAGGGCGAAGGAACGAAGCTCTACGGCATCCGGCGTCCGTACGCCGACGCCGTTCCCACCCGCTCGAAGTACGAGTACGCCGCCGCCGCAACCTCCGAAATCGCATCTTCCGCCGCACGCGCGTCGTGGTCGAACGTCGTCATCACGCAGATCGCGAACGGACGCCGCGGCGCGAACACGACGCCGCAGTCGTTGCGCACGCCGTCGAGATCGCCCGGCTTGGTCGCGACCCGTACCGTGTCCGGAAGTACCCTCGCGATCTGGCTGTTCTTGTGCGTCGACAAAAGCGCGAAGAAAGCGTCCGTCCCCTTGGCGCCGAGTACCGTGCCGTGGTGGAGCGCCGCGAGCAGAGTGACGAGCTCGCGCGGCGTCGCCGTGTTCTCGCGGCCCGCGGCTGCCGCCTTCAGATCCATCATCTTCCGGCGCAAGCGCGTCTCCTTCAGCCCGAGCTCGACGAGCAGCGCGTTGACGCTGTCTGCGCCGAGCCGGTCGATCAAAACGTTGGTCGCGCTGTTGTCGCTCACCGCCACCATCATCGTCGCGAGATCGCGAAGCGTCAGGCGGGTGACGCCCGGTGTGAGGCCTTCCATGATGTCGCTGCCGCCGACGACATCGCTCGCGCTCACGGTGTACGCGTCCGCGAGATGGACGCGGCCGCGCTGGTCGGCGCGCACGAGCTCGGCTAGGATCGCGATCTTGATCGTGCTCGCCGTCGGGAAGAGCTCGTCGGCGTTGATCGCCAGCACCTGGCCGGTGACGAGGTCGCGGATCGCCACGCCCATCAGGCCATCGTGCGCGCGCTCGACACGGGCGACGCTCGCCTCGAGCTTATTCCAGAGGAGCGCCGAGTTGCGCCGGAAGGTCAGCGAATCGTGCGCGGGCGAGCTCTGCGCGAGGGCCGCGTGTTCGGCGACGGCGAGCGAGGCTGTGACGAGGAGAAGCGAGAATTTCATCGCTCGATTCTGACGCATCGCGATAGGGCGCGGAAGGCCGCCTTGGCTGTAACGCGGCTTGATCTGTCCGAACACCGAGCACGATTGCCGAATGGCATCACCCTCGCGTAGCCTCGGAATCGGGTTCAAGGCTGCAGCGTCGCGCGCGGCGAGGGCGAGTTTGGGCCGCACCGTCGCGGCACGACGGCGGTCGGCTGCCAACTGATGACTGGACGTCAAATCGTTTGACACCACCTGAGGGTGCGGATATGCTTGCCGCGCTTTCACGCTCACGCGAGGAGAAGACGCGATGCAGCTCCGACCCACGACGCACGCGGCGGGCATGGCGACAATCGCGCTCCTCGTGCTCGCCGCGTTCGCATGCGGTGGCGGCGATCAGCCGGGTGCCAAGCCGGCGACGAGCGGCCAAGTCAAGACGTTCCGCATCGCGATGATCGCCAAGAGCTCCACCAATCCGGTCTTCCTCTCCGCGCGCGTCGGCGCCGAGCGCGCGGCCGCGGAGCTGTCCAAGACGAACGGCGTCGAGGTCAAGATCGACTGGCTCACCCCGCCATCCGAGGACGGCGTCGTCCAGGCCCAACGGATAGCGCAGGCGGTGAACGATGGAGACAACGCGATTCTGATCGCAGCCAGCGACGCCGGCAAGGTGACGGGCGCGATCGACGCGGCCGTGAGCCGCGGTGTGCCCGTGATGATGTTCGATAGCGACGCGCCGGCGTCCAAGCGCTTCGCCTTCTACGGAGCCGACGACGTCGCCGCCGGCCGCCAAGTGATGGCGGAGCTGGCAACGCAGATGAACGACACGGGCGCGGTCGCCATTCTCGCCGGCAATCAGAACGCCCCGAATCTCCAGAAGCGCGTGCAGGGGGTGAAGGACGAAGCGAAGAAGCACCCCGGCATCCACATCATCGACACCTTCAATCACATCGAGACGCCGCAGGACGCCGCCGCCGAAGTCACGCGCGCGCAAAACGCGAATCCGAACATTCGGGGCTGGGCGATGGTCGGGGCGTGGGCGCTCTTTACGCCGTCACTGCTGCGCGACCTCCAAGCGACGAAGGTGAAGATGGTCGCCATCGACGCGCTCCCCGCCGAGCTGCCGTACGTGGAGCAAGGGTTGGCACCGGTGCTCCTCGCGCAGCCGACGTATTTGTGGGGCGACGTATCGGTGCGCACGATCTTCGACCACGTCTACCTCAAGAAGCCGGTCAGCGAGCGCGTGCAGATGGATCTCGTGCGTGTCAGCAAAGACAACCTCGGCGAATGGGCGCGGAAGCTCCGCGATTGGGGCTTCACCGACGTCGACCCGAAGTACCTCGCGCTCCCGCGCTGAGCCTCCCTCCGATGAGTGCGAGCGCGCTCAGCTGCCAGGGCATCACGAAGTACTTTCCCGGCGTCGTTGCGCTCGACGCCGTCACGATGCACGTCGGCGCCGGCACGGTGCACGCCATCTGCGGCGAGAACGGCGCCGGCAAGAGCACGCTCGGGCGCATTCTCGCCGGCATCCACCAGCCGGATGCGGGTGAGATGTTCGTCGACGACCGCGCCGCGCGCTTCGCGTCACCGCGCGATGCGCTCGCCGCCGGCATCGCGATGGTGCATCAGGAGCTCGCGTTCTGCGACAACCTGACGGTCGCCGAGAACCTCTGCCTGGGCGCGCTGCCGAGCCGGCGCGGCTTTCTCCGTCGCGACGAGATGCGCCGGCGCGCGACCGAGATGCTCTCGGCGATCGGCGCGGTCAGTCTCGACCCGCGCCGGCTGATCGGATCGCTCAGCGTGGCCGAGCAGCAGCTGGTGCAGATCGCGGCGGCGGTGGGCAGCGGCGCGCGCATCATCATCTTCGATGAGCCGACGAGCAGTCTCGGCAGCGTCGAGAGCACTCGGCTGTTTGCCCTGATCGCCGATCTGCGCGCGCGCGGCGTGACGATGCTCTACGTCTCGCATCGCATGGCCGAGATCTTCGAGCTGTCGGATGCGATCACGGTGCTGCGCGATGGACGGCACGTCCGCACCTGCGCGACGCACGACACCGACGAGCAGCGCGTCGTACACGACATGATCGGCCGGTCGGTGGAGCAATATTTTCCGGCGCATCTCGCGGCAGCGCCCGGCGAGGCGGTGCTGGAGGTGCGACGGCTGTCGTCTCCCGGACGCTTTCACGACGTCGCGTTCACGCTCCGGCGCGGCGAGGTGCTGGGACTGGCCGGCCTGGTGGGCGCCGGACGCTCGGAGATCGCGCAGGCCATCTTCGGACTCGATCCGCGGGCGATCGGCTCGATCTCGGTTCGCGGCGAGCCGGTGCGGATCGGGACGCCGCGGGAGGCAATGCGGCTGGGTATCGCGCTCGTGCCGGAAGATCGCAAGCGTCAAGGGCTCGTGCTCGCCATGCGCGGGCGCGAGAACGTGTCGCTCCCGACGCTCCCGGCGCTCTCGCGCTGGAGCTGGATCGACCGGCAGCGCGAGCGCGCGAGTGTGCTCGAGCACACGGGGTCGCTGCGGTTGTCGGAGAGCGCGATGGAGCTGCCGGCGTTCGCCCTGTCCGGTGGCAATCAGCAAAAGCTGGTGATGGCCCGCTGGCTCGCCGCGCACAGCGACGTACTCTTGCTGGACGAGCCGACGCGCGGTGTCGATGTCGGCGCGAAGGCCGAGTTGCACGCCTGGATCGATCGCGAAGCGGCGAGCGGCAAAGGCGTACTGTTGATCTCGAGCGAGCTGCCGGAGCTCCTGAGCCTGTCGACGCGCATCATCGTGCTGCGCGACGGCCGCGTCGCCGGAGAGCTGGCGCGCGCCGGCGCGACGCAGGAGCGATTGGTGCGCCTGATGGCCGGACTCGCGGCGTGAGTACGGAGCGCGCGCGTAGCGCCCGCGCGGTGCGCGCCATCGTGCATTCGCCGCAAGCCGGTCTTCTGCTCGTCCTCATCGGATTGGGGGTCGTTCTCTCCATCGCCGCCGGCTCGCACGCCGACCCGATCACCGGCGCCCGCACCAACAACTTCCTCAACGCGCACACGCTCATTCAGATGGCGACCGACGCGAGCGGATTCGCGATCATGGGAGTCGGCGCGACGATCGTCATCATCTCCGGCGGTATCGATCTCTCCGTCGGCGCGGTGTACGCGCTGGCCGGTGTCGTGATGGCGATGCTCCTCCGTGCCGTGGGGCCATTGGATCCCGCGCTCACCGTGCTGCTCGGGCTCGGCACCTGTCTCGCCGTGAGCCTCGTCTGCGGATTGGCGAACGGCGCGATGGTGATCGGCCTCGGCGTGCATCCCTTCATCATCACGCTTGGCACCATGTGGATGCTGCGCGGGCTCGCCTTCGTGGCGAGCCGCGCGGAGAGCATTCTGGTGCCCGGCGCGTTGACGGGGGTCGCGAAGTCGTCGCTCGGGCTCGGCGCGTCGCTCTATCCCGTGCCGCTCGTGGCGATGCTCGCCGTCACCGCGCTCGGCTCCGTGTACCTAACGCGGACGGTGATGGGACGGCACATCTTCGCCGTCGGCGGAAACCCGGAGGCGAGCCGCTTCGCCGGATTGCGTGTGTCGAGAGTGCAGCTCGGTGTCTTCGTGCTCTCGAGCCTCACGGCGGGTATCGCCGCGTTCCTCGGCGCCAGCTTTTACGGCTCGGCGACCTCGTCGGACGCGAACGGGTACGAGCTATACGTCATCGCATCAGCAGTCGTGGGAGGCGCGAGCCTGTCCGGTGGAAAGGGCAACGCGATCAGCGCGCTGCTCGGCGCGCTCTTGATCGTGATGATCCGGCAAGCGATCCGGACATTGCATCTCGACCAGAACTACGAGTGGATCATCATCGGTGGCGCGATGATTCTCGCCGTCGTCTTCGATCAGCGCGGCACCAAGTGGCTCACCGGCCGCATGGCGCGTGGCGATGGCCGGGCGACCCGCGCGGCCGATCCCACCACTCGACCGTGACCGTCACCGCTCTTCGCGGCGGAAGGTCGAATCGGCGCCCTGACGGTGCGCGAGCTCGGCCAGCTCGCCGCGCGACTCCACACCTACCTTGCCGAAGATGTTGCTGACATGCGTGCTCACCGTACGTGGCGAGATGCCGAGCACCCGCGCCACCTCCTTGTTCGACTTGCCGGCGGCAACGAGCCCGACGATCTCGAGCTCGCGCGCGCTGAGCAGCGCGGCGATTCCGGTCGGCGCCGACCCCGCCTGATCGCGCGCCTGCGGCCCGCTCGCCGCGCGCGCGCGGGCCGGCGTTCGTGCGCCGAGCGCACGGATGTCGTTGCGCGTGATCTCGATGTCGCGCTTGGCGCCGAGCCGGACGAAGACGTCGTGCGCGTAGCGCAGCTCGCGCAACGCTCCCTCGCGGTCGCCGAGCGCGTTGAGGGAGATCGCCAGCTCGCGGCGGAGGAGCGCGCCATCGGAGACGAACGGTACGGTCTCCAGCTTCTCGATCGCGCCCGGCAGTAGCACCGCCGCCGACGCGTGGTCGCCGCGCATGCGCGCGATTACCGCGTCACCCGCGTCGGCCCAAGCGAGGCCGAGACGATGACCGAAGCGCGTGGAGTCGCGCCGCAGCCGCTCGATGTGCATGCGCGCGCGCTTCACGAACTCGGGGCGCGCGCGCTGCGCCGCCATGCGCAGCGACGCCTCGGCGGCGATGGGCACGAGACGGTAGATCGTCCACACGACGTATCCGATGCGGTCGGCGAGCTCGATGCCCGCCTCGCTGACGCGAATCGATGCCTCGAACTCGCCGGCGGCCATGTGGCAGTAGGCGAGCCCCATGTGGGCGGCGAGCACCGAGTGCACATCGCGGTCGTGCTTGTCGGTGCCGGCGCCGCTCACGGTCCACGCTTCGTCGGCGTACGTGCGCGCGGTCGCGATGTCGCCACGCGAGGCGTGCACGAGCGCCGTCCAGACGAGGAGCCGCGGCAACAGGCCGCGCTGGTTGAGGAGCCGCGCCAACCCGATCGCCCGCTCGGCGACGGCGAGCGCGGTGTCCCACTCGCCGGCCGCGAAGCGGTACTGGATCGCGATCTCGGCGATCCAGAGTCCGAGCACCGGCGAGCGGAGCTGCTCGGCGAGATTCTCGGCCTCGGTGAGATGGTGCGCGATGTCGGTCGATTCGCCGGTGAGGCCGCCCAGCATTGCCAGCGCCCAGTGCGCGGTGAGCGCGAGATAGGGCTGGCGCGCTTTCGTCGCGAGCTCGAGCACGCGGCCACCCTCGGCTTTGGCGCGCTCGGGCGATCCGGTCCAGAGGTGCAGTAGCAGCTGCGCGCGATGCGCGCGCGCCAGGAGCGCGCTGTCGCCGGCATCGCGCGCCAGCACGCCCGCCGCCTCGATCTCGCGCTCGGCTGCCGCGGGATCGCCGAGCACGTGGAAGCACATCCCTTTGGCGAGCCGCAACGCGGCCACGCGCGTGCGCTCGCCCGCGCGCACCGCCGCGTCGAGCCCGACATCGTAGTGCGCGAGCGCCTCCTCGTGCCGGCCAGACCAGTGCGACGCGAGACCGGCGCGCCGCTCAATGTCCGCGACGCGGCGCAGGTCGCCCGTGCCGTCGTATAGCGCGCGGGCCGCGGCGAGCGCACGCTCCCAGAGCGCCTGCGCGGCGTCGTACTCGCCGAGCCGTTGCCGCGCTTGGGCGAGGTCTTCAACGAGCGCCGCGTCCGAGTCGAGCTTCACGTCGCCTGCGGAGCCGTCGAGATGCTCGAGTGCCGCGCTGAGGTAATCGGCTGCCTCGCGGTTCGCGTATTGCGCGAGGGCACGCCGCCCGGCCGCGGTGAGATAGGCGACCGCTTTGGGAACGAGCCGTCGCGCATCAGCGCGCGCGTAGTGGTACGCGAGCTCGTCCGCGTGGTCGGCCGCGCGCGCGCCGTACACTTGCTCGAGACCCTCGGCGATCGCGGCGTGCAGCACCTTCGCCCGCGCCACCCCCAGCTCGCCGGAGAGCGTGTCGCGTACCGTGGGATGCGTGAAGTCGTACGCGGCCTCGCCTTCTTCTTCACTCTCGACGATCACCGCGGCGTGGCGCAGCTCATCGAGCGCGGCGAGCAGCTTTGCGTCGTCCGACCGCTGCAGGAGTGCGAGCGTGCCGTACCTGGCGCGGGTGCCGATCACCGCGATCAGCTCCGCCAGCGCGCGCGCCGCGGGCGAGAGGAGCCCGAGGCGCGAGACGACCGCATCGCGAATGGTGCGCGGCAGCCCGAGGTTCGACACCTCCCAGCCGAGCCACTCGCCATCGCGTTCGAAGAGCCGGCCCGAGCTGACGAGCGCCTTGAGCGTCTCTTCGACGAAGAACGGGTTGCCACGCGTCCAACCGTACAGGAGCGCGGCGAACTCACGGCGCGATGCTTCTCGTGCCCCAAAGGTCTGCGAGAGGAGCTCGTCGACCGCGGCGGGAGTGAGCGGCTCGAGATGGCGCTGAACCGCCGCACCGTGCGCGACGAGCGACATCTCCATCGTGCGCAGCGCTGGATTCAGCTCGCGCTCCGTCTCGTTGTACGTACAGAGCAGCACGATGCGACCGTGCTCGATCTGGCGCGCGGTGAAGTGCAGTAGCTCGAGCGACGAGGCGTCGGCCCACTGGAGATTCTCGAGCACGATCAGCATCGGCTCCTTCGCCGCATACCGAATGAGAAACTGCTGGAAGTTCCAGAGAAGTCGTGATTTGACCTCGGCCGGGCTATCCGTGAGGGAATCGCGAAGGGCCCCGCGCAGCGCGCCGCCGCGCGCATCGCCGCCTGCGGGAGCGAGTGCGGGAAAGAGCGAGGCGAGCTCCGCCGTTCCGCCGCGCGTCAGGGTAGCGAGCGCCGCCGGATCGATCGACCGCAGCAGCGGAAGCAGGGCGTCCGCGAAGCAGGCATACGGCACGCCGGCCTCCATCGGGTACGCGCGCCCGATCGAGACGCTCCACCCTTCTCGCGTCGCGACCTCGGCGGCCGCGGTGACGAGGCGCGTTTTCCCGACACCCGACTCGCCGTACAGAATCACCGTCGCGCCGTGGCCCGCCTTCACGCGTGTGAGCGTCTCGCGGAGCCACGTCAGCTCGGCGGCACGACCTACAAGCGGCAACGAATCGCCGCGGACGCCTAGCACGGTCTCATCTCCATCCGATCCTCCTGATGGGAGCATTGCTCTGCCCATAGATGACAGCTGCCCGCGGGGCTGCGCTACGTCATTTCAAGGATTTTTCGTACGTCATTCTGCGTATCCGGGAGGAATCGGACGGGCGTAACGTATCGGCGTCTTCGAACGGCCAACTGCCCCTACTCTAGGAGTGATCCATGCGCCATCGAGGCTCCACCAGAATCCTGCTCGCGGCTGCGCTCTGCGCCACGGCCGCCTGTCACACCAGCCAACGGCTCGCGGGCGCCCCGGGACCGGCGCAGCGGGTGCACATCGACATTCTGCACCCACGCATGATCGTCTTTCGTTCGCCCGCCGGCGACTCGCTCGGCGCCATCGGCGCGAAGATGGTGGAGGGACTCGTATCCGCCGTCAACGGCGACTCGCTGCGGCTTCGTCTGGTCGTCACGGATGCTCCGGCGTTGAGTGGGCCGGCGGCGCCGGGCATGCATCCGAACGGAGCCGGTCTCGAGACGTACACCGTGGATCTGAAGCTCGAGCCCGGCGAGTCGGTGACCGTGAATCGCTTCAGCGGCGGCCGCACGGTGGCGCTCGTGGCCGTGCTGCTCGGCGGGATCGCGATCTTCGTCGCCGCGGCCGCATCGTCGATCACGTACGGTGGATCATCGAGCGGCGGGATTTGATTCCTTCGAAGCCGCAGTGTGTCGTCGCTAATGGGTGATCGCCGGGCGGCGAGTGACGATTGATTGGTGAGCCGCTCCAACGCTCACTCGTCGTCGCTCACCGTTCGACGGTCGTGCGTGAGCCGGCGTTCAACTGCGTCAAGAAGCGCTGGCCTTCGGAGATCCGCTCCACCTCGATCGCCACCGCTTCGATGCCATGCTCGATCCGTTGGATCTGCGCGGCGAGCTCGGGGCTCGCGCCGCTCGCCGGCGCGATCCGGCCGCGACGGTCGATCCATCGCGCGATGGCGCGCGCGATCGGCAATCCGATCACCATGATGGTAGCAGCGGCGAGGAAGCCGCTCGCCAAGCTGTACACGTGCGGCGGAACGTCGGTCGGAAAATTAGGCGGGAGCTGGATCGTGCCGCCCTGTCCGCCCGGGCGCGGCGCCGGTGTCGGCACCTGCGCGCGAATCGCCTCGCGCGCCGCTTCGCGCGCCTGATCCCGCGCCTCGCGCATCGCGTCGCGCGCCTGTTGCGCCGCCTCGCGCGCCTGCTCGCGCGTGCCCGCTTCCGCTTGCTGTCTCATCGCGCCCTCACATGATGAAAATCGAGAAAAGAGAAAGCGAGTCTGCTCTCGTTTCTCCTTTGTCGTGGTACAGGGAGTCTACGTTGCCGCCCGCGATGATGTGTCAGCGTTGCCCCGCACCCCGGCCGCGCTCCATCATTCCGTGCCCTACCGAGCCCTCACCCCGGACCGCTCATGCTCACCCTCGTCGGCGTTCTGATCGTCATCGTCGGCTTTGTCCTCCGCCTGAACCCGCTGATGGTCGTGACGGTGGCCGGTCTCGCCACCGGGCTCGCCGGCGGACTCGGCGCCGTGGGTGTGGTGACCGCGTTCGGGCGGGCGTTCATCGAGAACCGCTACGTCGCCATCGTCTGGCTCGTACTTCCGGTCATCGGGCTGCTCGAGCGCGCCGGCCTCAAGGAGCACGCGCAGACGCTGATCGCGCGCGTGCACGCTGCCACCACCGGGCGCGTCCTCCTCGCGTATCTCGCCATCCGCCAGACCACGGCCGCGCTCGGTCTCGTCTCGTTAGGCGGGCACGCCCAAATGGTGCGACCGCTCGTTGCGCCGATGGCCGAGGCGGCGAGCGAGACCCGGTACGGCGATCTCCCGCTGGGCACGCGCCACCGCATCCGCGCCCACGCCGCCGCCGTCGACAACATCGGCGTCTTTTTCGGCGAGGACATCTTCATCGCGATCGGGTCGATCCTGCTCATCAAGGGATTCATGGAGCAGAACGGCATCGTGCTCGAGCCGGCGCGCCTCGCGCTCTGGGCGATCCCGACCGCGATCGCCGCGTTTCTCATCCACGGCACGCGGCTGATGCTCCTCGACCGCCGCCTCGCTCGAGAGCTGTCACGCGGGGACGCGGCGTGATCTCACTCGAGTACATCTACGTGCTCATGGGCGCGATGGTCGCCGGCGTCGCGCTCGTGAACGCATTCGATGCGAGCAATCCGCGGCGCTGGCGCAACACCGTGTTCTGGGGGATCTACGCCGCAACCTTTCTCGCCGGCTCGCGCCTCAGCCATTTCGTCAGCGGGCTCCTCGTGATCGCCATGGCGATCGTCGCCACGGCCGGTTTGGGCCAAGGCACCGCCGACACGACGACGCGCGCCGAGCGCGAGGCGAGCGCGCGGCGATGGGGCAACCGGCTCCTCGTGCCGGCGCTGATCATTCCGGCCGTCACGCTTCTCGGCACCATCTTCCTCAAGGGGCTGCTCGTCAACGGCCGCCCGCTCGTCGACCAGAAGCAGGTAACGCTCATCTCGTTAGGCATTGCGACCGTCGTCGGGCTCGTCGCCGGAATGACGATCCTGCGGCCACCGGCACTCGCGCCGGTGCGCGAGGCGCGGCGCCTCCTCGATGCGGTGGGGTGGGCGGCCGTGCTTCCACAGATGCTCGCGGCGCTCGGCGCCCTCTTCGCCGTTGCGGGCGTCGGCAAGGTCGTCGCGGGCCTGCTCGGGAGCTGGATCCCGCTCGGACTCCCCATCGCCGCCGTCATGACCTACGCCGTCGGAATGGCGCTCTTCACGATGATCATGGGCAATGCGTTCGCCGCGTTTCCGGTGATGACCGCGGCGATCGGGCTTCCGCTGATCGTGCACAAGTTCGGCGGTGATCCGTCGGTGATGGCGGCCGTCGGCATGCTCTCCGGCTTCTGCGGCACCCTCATGACGCCGATGGCGGCCAACTTCAACATCGTCCCCGTCGCGCTGCTCGAGCTCCCGGACCAGAATGCGGTGATCAAGGTCCAGGTGCCGACCGCTCTGCTTCTCCTCGCGACCAACATCGTCCTGATGTACGTGCTCGCGTTCCGGCGCTGATGCTCTCGCCCGAGCTGGCTTCTCGATTCGCGTCGCTCGCGCTGGCGCACGTCACGCGTGCGTATCCGCACAAGGTCGATCACATCATCCGGAGCGCGGACGAACTGCGGCCGCCACGCGAGCTGCATCCGATCTTCTACGGCAGCTTCGATTGGCACTCGTGCGTGCACGGCTATTGGCTCCTCGCGACACTCCATCGCACCCGTCCCTCGCTGCCCGAGCGCGTGCGGATCGCGCGCGTGTTGAGCGAGCATCTCACGCTCGCCAACGTCGCGGCGGAGCTTGCGTATCTCGCGCCGGCGGAGCGCGCGACCTTCGAGCGCCCGTACGGCTGGGCCTGGCTCCTCATGCTGCAGGCCGAGCTCCTGCGGCAGGAGGGCGGCGAGGCCGACCCGTGGAGCGCGATACTCGCGCCGTTGGCCGCGGCGTTCGTGTATCGCTTCAGCGAGTGGCTTCCCAAGGCGACGTATCCGATCCGCTCGGGCGCGCATTTCAACACGGCGTTCGCGCTGTCGCTCGCGCTCGAGTACGCCGCG
>JBDUCS010000290.1:0-5356 GCA_040003335.1 Gemmatimonadaceae bacterium
CCATTGTGCACGACGGCGAGTGCCGGGCCGAGTCGGGGATCACGATTCCACTGGCCATGCTGACGCGGCATGGACTGATCGCCGGTGCGACCGGCACGGGCAAGACCAAGACACTGCAGCTCATGGCCGAGCAGCTCTCGTCGGCGGGCGTGCCGGTGTTCCTGGCCGACGTGAAGGGCGACGTCTCGGGAATCGCGGTGCCCGGCGAGTCGAGCCCGCGCGTGACGCAGCGCGCGACGGATACGGGGTGGAGCTGGAAGCCCGCCGGATACCCGGTGGAGTTTCTCAGTCTGTCGGGGAAGCTCGGCGCGCAGCTCCGCGCCACCGTGCTGTCGTTCGGGCCGCAGCTCCTCGCCAAAGTGCTGGGCCTGAACGAGACGCAGACGAGCGTGCTGGCGCTGGTGTTCAAGTACTGCGATGACAAACGGCTCCCGCTTCTCGATTTCGCCGATCTGCGCGCCGTCCTCCAGTACTTGAGCGGCGACGGCGCCGACGAGCTCAAGGACTACGGCGCCGTGTCGAAGCAGACGGCCGGCGTGCTGCTGCGCGAGATGATCGAGCTGGAGCAGCAAGGGGCGAACGCGTTTTTCGGCGAGCCGGAGTTCGACCTCCAGGACCTGATGCGCGTCGAGTCGGACGGCCGCGGTCTCGTGAGCGTGCTCGAGCTAAAGGACGTGCAGGACAAGCCCGCGCTCTTCTCGACGTTCATGATGTGGATGCTGGCGCGCCTCTACAACACGCTCCCCGAGATGGGCGACGTCGACAAGCCGAAGCTCGTCTTCTTCTTCGACGAAGCGCACCTCCTGTTCGACGGCGCGAGCGCGGCGTTCCACGACCAGGTGCAGACCGTGATCCGGCTGATTCGCTCGAAGGGGGTCGGCGTGTACTTCGTGACGCAGAGCCCGAAGGACATCCCCGCCGACGTGCTCGGCCAGCTCGGCAACAAGGTGCAGCACGCACTGCGCGCCTTCACGCCAGACGATGAAAAGGCGCTCCGCGCCGCCGCGCGCACATTTCCGAAGACGGACTTCTATGATGTGCAGGAGACGCTGACCTCGCTCGGCATCGGCGAAGCGCTCGTCACGGTGCTCAACGCGCAGGGAGTTCCCACCCCGCCGTTCGCGACTCGGCTCATTCCGCCGGCATCGCGGATGGGTCCGCTCACCGACGCGGAGCTGTCGCAGCGACTCTCGGCGTCGGCGCAGGTGCGCGAGTATGCGCAGCCCGTCGACCGTGAGAGCGCCCGCGAGCTCCTCACCGCGCGCATGGCGCACGCCGAGCAGGCCGGCTCGGGCACGCCGGCCGCCGCTGATGCGCCGCGCGACGCGAGCGGCCGCCAACCGAAGCCAGCGCCGACGATGTTCGACACGATCCTCAAGTCGCCCGTCGCGCGCTCGATGGCGCGCTCGGCGGGTACGGCGCTGGTGCGCGGCGTGATGGGCGCGCTGCTCGGCTCGCCGCGAAGACGGAGGTAGTAGCTGGAACGCCACCGGCTCGGCGATTCTGCTAGCTGAGCGGTTCGCGGCCGTGCATTATGCGGAGATGTCCAGAGACTTCCGCTCGCTCCCCGCCGCCGTCGTTGTTGCGCTCGCGTTGGCGCACGCGGCGCAGGCGCAGGCGGTGACGGACTGGCCGCAGCATTCGCTCGTACGCCCGAAGCCGCGCATCGTCTCGCCGGCGCCCGCGAGCGCGCCGGTGCGGCCACCGGCCGACGCCATCGTGTTGTTCGACGGAAAAGATCTCGCGAAGTGGCAGTCGACCGACACGGTACCCTCGGCGCCGCGCTGGAAGATCGCGCACGGCTTCGTGGAAGTCGTGCCCGGCGCGGGTGAGATAGAGACGACGCAGGCGTTCGCGGACGTGCAGCTACATGTCGAGTGGGCTGCGCCGCTGCCGGCGAAAGGAGACGGCCAGGAGCGCGGCAACAGCGGCGTCTTCCTGATGGGGCGGTACGAGGTGCAGGTACTCGACTCGTACCACAACGAGACCTACGCCGACGGACAGGCCGCGGCCATCTTTGGCCAGTATCCACCGCTCGCCAATGCGAGCCGCCCGCCGGGCGAATGGCAGTCGTACGACATCGTCTTCCACGCTCCGCGATTTGGCGCGGACGGCGCGCTCGTCAAGGCGGCGCGCTTTACGGTGCTGCACAACGGCGTGCTCGTGCAGGACAACGTCGAGGTGCTCGGCCCGACGTCGCACGCGCGGCGCGCGCCGTACGAGGCGCACCCGGATCATCTCCCGCTCAAGCTGCAGAACCACGGCCATCGCGTTCGCTACCGCAACATCTGGATCCGGCCGCTCTGACCCGTCGGCGGCGACATTTTTTTCTCAGTGAAGTCGAGGGATGCGATGAGGCTGCAACCACCGCGCAAAGTCTACGACGTCTGCATCATCGGCTCGGGTGCCGGCGGCGGAATGGCCGCGTACCAGCTCACGAAAGCCGGCGCCGACGTCGTGTTGCTCGAGGCCGGCCAGATGTGGAATGCCGTCATCGACGGCAAGATGCTCACCTGGCCGTACGAGTCGCCGCGTCGCGGCGGCGGGACGCCGGCCAAGCCGTTCGGCGAGTTCGATGGATGCATCGGTGGATGGCAGATCGACGGCGAGCCGTACACCGTCGCGCCCGGCTCGCGCTTCGACTGGTGGCGCGCCCGGATGCTCGGCGGCCGCACGAATCACTGGGGCCGCATCTCGCTCCGCTTCGGCCCCGACGATTTTCGCCGCAAGAGCCTCGACGGACTCGGCGACGACTGGCCGATCGGTTACGACGATGTGAAGCCGTACTACGACGAGATCGACAAACTCATCGGCATCTTCGGGAGCAGCGAGAATCTCCCCAACGATCCCGACGGAATCTTTCTTCCGCCGCCCAAGCCGCGCTGCTACGAGCTGATGGTGAAGCAGTCGGCGGACAAGCTCGGCGTGCGCTGCATTCCGTCGCGGCTGTCGATTCTCACCAAGCCGGTGAACAACCGCGCCGCATGCCACTACTGCGGGCAGTGCAACCGCGGCTGCAAAACCAACTCGAACTTCAACAGCCCCGGCGTGCTGATCGAGCCGGCGCTGCGCACGGGAAAGCTCACGCTGCACACCGACGCGATGGCGCGCGAGATCACGACCGACGATGCGGGGATGGCGACCGGCGTCTCGTACGTCGACAAGAGGACGGGACTCGACGAGCACGTGCGGGCGCGCGTCGTCGTCGTCGCGGCGAGCGCGTGCGAGTCGGCGCGGATTCTTCTCAACTCGAAGTCGGCGCAACATCCCAATGGACTCGCCAACGCGAGCGGCGTCGTCGGCAAGTATCTCACGGACACCACGGGCTCCGACGTCGCGGGCTTCATCCCGAAGATGGTCGACCACGTTCCGCATAACGAGGACGGCGTCGGCGGCATGCACCTTTTCATGCCGTGGTGGGTCGACAACAAGAAGCTGGATTTCCCGCGCGGCTATCACATTGAAGTGTGGGGCGGGCTCGGGCAGCCGTCGTACGGCTTCATGGGCGGCATCGACCGCTACGCGCCGGGCGGCGGCTACGGCAAATCGCTGAAGCAAGACTATCGCCGCTACTATGGCGCGACCGTCGGATTCTCCGGCCGCGGTGAGATGGTGCCGAACGAGAACTCCTACTGCGAGATCGACCCGCGCGTCGTCGACCGCTACGGCATTCCGGTGCTGCGCTTTCACTGGAAGTGGAGCGACTACGAGACGAAGCAGGTGAAGCACATGCAGGAGACTTTCCGCGCGCTGATCGCCGACATGGGCGGCGAGGTCTTTTCGCCGATGCCGACCGCCGAACAGGGCTACGGCATCGCGGCCGGCGGCCGGATCATCCACGAGCTCGGCACCACGCGCATGGGGAAGGATCCGAAGTCGTCGGCGTTCAACGCCTGGTCGCAGGCGCACGACGTGAAGAACCTGTTCGTCACCGACGGCGGCCCGTTCGTGTCGCAAGCCGACAAGAATCCGACGTGGACGATTCTCGCGCTGTCCATGCGGACGGCTGACCGGATTACCGAATTGCGGAAAGCGGGGACACTATGACGAGGGGCGAGACATTGGGGGTTGGGAACGGTCACGACCCCAGCACGGCTCATGCTTCGGTTGCGGCTGGTGACTCACTCGCAGCTGATGCCGCCGGCGCCGCCACGCCTTCGCTGTCCCGGCGCGAGGCGCTGTCGCTGATTGCCGTCGCGGCCGGTGCCGCGGCGTTCCGGGTCACGCCGGCGCAGGCGGCGGATGCGGCGAGTGCGGCACATCTGGCGCTCGGCGAGCAGGCAGCGAGCGGGGCGGCGTTCGCGCCAAAGTTCTTCACGGCGCACGAGTGGAAGACGGTGCGCGCGCTCGTCGACCTGATCATTCCACGCGACGAGCGGTCGGGGAGCGCGACGGATGCGGGGGTGCCGGAGTTCATGGACTTCGTCATGACCGACCAGCCCAACTCGCAGACGCAGATGCGCGGCGGGCTCCATTGGATGGATGCGCAGTGCGAGCGGCGCTTCCGCACGTCGTTCGTCGCCTGCACGCGCGCGCAGCAGACGTCGCTCCTCGATGAGATCGCCTGGCCCAAGAAAGCGAAGCCGGACGTGAGCCAGGGCGCGGCCTTTTTCTCCTACGTTCGCGACATGACGGCGAGCGGATTCTTTTCCAGCAAGATGGGCGTCGCCGACCTTCGCTACATGGGAAACCGGGTCGTGCACGAGTGGAACGGCTGTCCGCCCGAAGCACTCGCCAAGCTCGGAGTGCACTACTGATGGCGCGGCTCGGCATCGGCTTTGTCGGGAGCGGCTTCAACGCGCGTTTCCACATCCAGTCGTTCGTCGGCGTGCGCGACGCCGACGTGCTCGGCGTCTGGAGCCCGAACGCCCGCCGGGCCGGCGAGGCGGCGGCCTACGCGCGCTCGTTGGGTGTCGGCGACGCGAAGGCGTACGCGAGCATCGCCGACATGGTCGCCGATCCGAACATCCACGCACTGTGGCTCTGCGGCCCCAATCAGGCGCGCGTCGAGAACGTCGAGGAGATCGTCGAGGCGATCGAGCGCGGGCGCGGCACGCTCCGCGGAATCGCCTGCGAGAAGCCGCTCGCCCGCAACGTCGCCGAGGCGAAGCGCGTGCGCGCGCTGATCGCCCGCGTGCCGGTGAGCCACGGTTACCTGGAGAACCAGCTCTTCGCGCCGCAGGTGGAGCACGGCCGATCGATCATCTGGGCGCGGGGGGCGTCGCTCACCGGCCGGCCCTATCTCGCGCGCGCGGCCGAGGAGCACAGCGGGCCGCACATGCCGTGGTTCTGGCAGGGGCGGCTGCAGGGCGGCGGGGTGCTCAACGACATGATGTGCCACTCGGCGCTCCTCGTC
>JBDUCS010000291.1:0-5335 GCA_040003335.1 Gemmatimonadaceae bacterium
CCGTCGACGTGCATCTCCTGCACCCAGTAGCGCAGCGAATCCATGATCAGCTGGATGGTGCGCGGGTGCTGCATGTTGAGCGAGTTGCCGGTGCCGCTGAAGTCCGTGTAGAAGCGCTTGTTCTTCGGCTCGAGGCGATAGTACGCGCTGTTGTCGATGCCGCGCAGCGACAGCGTGGGCCCGAGATGATTCCCTTCCCCCGTGTGATTGTAGACCACGTCGAGGATCACCTCGAGACCGGCCGAGTGTAGCGTCTTCACCATCGACTTGAACTCGTAGACCTGGCTGCCGAGCCCGCTGCGCGAGTAGCGCACGTCGGGCGCGAAAAAGCCGATCGAGTTGTAGCCCCAGTAGTTCGTCAACCCACGCTCGGCGAGGTGCCGGTCGACGACGAACTGATGCACGGGCAAGAGCTCGATCGCCGTCACGCCCAACGACAGGAAGTGGTCGATCATCGGCTCGGAGGAGAGTCCGAGGTACGTGCCGCGCAATTGCTCCGGCACGTCGGGATGCATGATCGTCATCCCCTTCACGTGCGCTTCGTAGATCACCGTGCGGTTCCAGGGAATCTGTAACAGCCGGTCGTTGCCCCACGTGAACGCCGAGTCGACGACGATCGACTTCGGCACGCCGCCGGCGGAGTTGCCGAGGTCCGGCTCGAGATCTTCCTTAGGACCGCCGACCTTGTACGAGAAGAGCGCGTCGCTCCACTTGATGCTCCCGGATATTGCTTTCGCGTACGGGTCGATCAGGAGCTTCGCCGAATTGAAGCGGTGACCCTCCGACGGCGCATACGGGCCGTGTACGCGATAGCCGTAGAGCTGGCCGGGCCGCACGTCGGGCAGATAGCAGTGCCAGATTTGATCGCTGCGCTCGCGAATCTTGATCTTCTCGAGCTCCAGCTCATCGTCGGAATCGGCAAAGAAGCAGAGATCGACGGCGGTCGCGTTCTCCGAGAAGATCGCGAAGTTGACGCCCTCGCCGTCCCACGTCGCGCCGAGCGGGTATGGTTGTCCCGGCCAGACGCGCATCACGCACCCCCCTGACGGTGTAGCGTCGCGCTCCACGGCGCGATCGTGAAGCTCCCCGCGACGGCGGGCGCGGCGCTCGTGATGCCGCGCCCGCCGTAGCGTTCGTCGTCGGTCGAGAGGAGGCGGTGCCAGCGATGCGGCGGGTCGGGGAGACGAGCCACGCGTGGCTTGTCGGAGAGATTGAAGAGCGACAAAAGGGTGGCGCCGCGCGGCGACGACAGCCGCGTCGCGATCCAACCGTCGCGTCCGTCCCCGGTCACGTCCAGCGTCGCGTCCCCCGGGCGAAGGGCCGGCTCGTCGCGCCGGATGCGAAGGAGGTCACGATGGAGCGCGAGCACGCCGGCATGCTCGGGGCGCGATCGCGTGGCGCGGTTGAGCTTCGATCTCACGAACGTCTCCTCAGACTGCGGATCTGGAATGTCGGCCGGCTCCCAGCCAAACGCTTCGAACTCGGCGCGCCGGCCGCGGCGCACGCGCTCGACGAGCGACTCGTCGCCGTGACTGACGAAATACAAGAATGGATTTCGTTCGGCGTATTCCTCGCCCATGAACAGGAGCGGAACGTACGGCGAGAGGAGGAGGAGCGCCGCGCCCACGCGCAGCTTGTCGAACGGGACGAGCGTCGACAGACGGTCGCCGACGGCGCGGTTACCGACCTGGTCGTGGTTCTGTAGCGCGATCACGAAGTGATCCGCCGAGACGTCGGCCGGCGGCGCGCCGTGCCGGCGCTTCCGATGCATGGAATACGCGCCGTCGCGAACGAAACGGTCGCGGAGTGCCTTTGCCACGTTCGCCACCGGCGTTTCGTCGGCGAAGTCTTCATAGTACCCTCGCGCTTCGCCGGTCAACGCCACGTGCACGGCGTGATGAAAGTCATCGCTCCACTGCCCGTCGAGTCCATATCCGCCGCGCTCCGGCGCGTGCAGCAGTCTGGGATCGTTCAGGTCGCTCTCGCCGATCACCAGCACGCGGCGACCGAGCGCATCGCCATGCGCGTGCACGGCGGCCGCGAGCTCGACGAGCAGGTGCCGCGCGCCGAAATCGAAGATGGCGTGCACCGCGTCCAACCGCAGCGCATCGACGTGAAATTCCGTGATCCAGTAGAGCGTGTTGTCGATGAAGTAGCGGCGCACTTCGTCGCTGTGCGCGCCGTCGAAGTTCATCGCGTGGCCCCACGGCGTGCGGTACGTCTCGCTGAAGTATGGACCAAAGGCGCCGAGGTAGTTTCCCTCGGGCCCGAGATGGTTGTACACGACGTCGAGCACCACCGCGAGCCCACGGTCGTGCGCCGCATCGACGAGACGGCGGAGCCCGTCGGCTCCGCCATACGAGCTCTGCGGCGCGTAGGGGTGGACGCCGTCGTACCCCCAGTTGCGCGTGCCGGGAAATTCGGCGACCGGCATGATCTCGATCGCCGTGACGCCAACATCGCGCAGCTCGGCGAGGAAGGGGATCGCGGCGTCGAAGGTGCCCGCGTCGCTAAACGTGCCGACGTGCAGCTCGGAGATGACCAGATCGGCCATCTCGCGCCCGCGCCACGCCGCATCGCTCCAGGCGAACGCCGCGGGATCGACGACCTGGGACGCGCCGTGCACGCCATCGGGCTGCGCGCGGGAGACGGGATCCGGATAGTCGCGCGCCTCGCCGCCGAGCCGGTAGCTGTAGCGCGCGCCGGCGGTGACGCCGGCGACGGTCGCTTCGTAGACGCCGCCGCCCCGCGCGTCGAGCGAGTGGTCGCCGGCCGCCGGTCCGTCGTGCACGCGCACGGCGACGCGCGGGGCGTTAGGCGCCCAGAGCGAGAAGCGCGTCGCGTCGGGAGCGATGAGGGTCGCGCCGCGCTGGAGGGGAGGCATGGGGCCGGGCGCTGGGTGCTGGGTGCTGGTCGCGAAAGGAGACGGTGTGTGGTGCGGCCGTACGATGATGGATCGCGTGAATTCAGATCGTAATCTTGGATTTGGGGGGGCCCCCCGAGCCGCGCGGCGAAGCCGCGACGCTTGACGCCCCACGCATGAGCACGATTTACAGCATCTTCGCGATCGCCCGCAACGGGATCCACGCCCACGCCGGCCGGTGGTTCAGCTCGTACGCCAACTCGTAGAACGTCTTCTCGATCTCGAACAGCGACAACACACGCGTCACGTCGTCCGCGTCGCGTGGTAGCAATGCCGGCGGTCGCGCACCATCGTCCGGCGACGCATATCCGTCCAGAAACGCGCGGCGTACGTCGCGCTCGAACCACGACGATCGGAGCTCGAGCTTCGTATTCACCGAATTGCCACGCAGCTCGGCCGCCACCGTCGCGGCGGCGTACGCGAAGCTCCGCAGCATCCCGGCGACATCGCGCAGCGGACTCGACCGCGCCCTACGATCCTCGAGCGCGCGCGAAGGCTCGCCCTCGAAGTCGATGATCATCCACCGGCCGTCGCCGGCGCGCAGCACCTGCCCGAGATGAAAGTCGCCGTGATGGCGAATCAACATCCCCGCGTCATCCCCGATCGCATCGGCCGACTCATCCACATGCTCCTCGAGCGCGTCGCGCCGGGCGAGGAGGGCGCGGCCGGCCGCCTGCGCCATCGGATCCAGC
Source organism: Gemmatimonadaceae bacterium (assembly GCA_040003335.1). Classification (GTDB taxonomy): domain Bacteria; phylum Gemmatimonadota; class Gemmatimonadetes; order Gemmatimonadales; family Gemmatimonadaceae; genus JALZAE01. Next base: position 3,616 of record JBDUCS010000291.1, read on the forward strand.
GTCGCGACGCGGGACTCGAGCAGGGCGAGCGATCGCTCCATCTGCTCCCGCGCCGCCTCAGCCCAATCGTGCACATCGTCCTCGGTCGCCGCGACCGGCGCGAAGTCGGCATCGTCGGACACCGATGCCAACGCGTCGTGAAGCTGGCGCGTCGCCGCGCCCAGGTCGCGCGCCTCGATCGAGAATCCGTTCTGCGGCTGATCGCCCTTGGCGTTGTAGTACGCGCGCGCCCGCTCGAGCACGTAGGCCCACGCGTCCTGCGCATTGGGCACGAGCGCGCTCAACATCCCGGCGATCGTGCGCTCACCGTTCGCCTCGCTCGCGATCAGGCCGAGCAGCGCCGGCGTATTGCGAAACGACGTGCGCTCCGTCAGAAACCGCGACGCCTCGGCGTCGGGATGGACGCCGGGCTCCAGCCGGCGGAAGAGCTTGAGGATCGCACGGTCGCCATAGACAATCGACGTGTTGCTCTGCTCGGCGCCGATCACCTTGCCGCGTGCGTTCGACAGGTCGGCGCCCTCGCCGACGCGCTCAACGGACCAGGTGGCGCCGCCGGATGCGAACGTCTCGCCGCGCGCGAAGGCGGCGCCAAGCCGGTCGCGAAACGCCGAATCGCCCGCGGCGTCGAAGAGATCGCCGCGCTCGACATCCGACTCGACGCGCGCCAGCACCGCGCGCTCCGTCTTCTCCCTCGGCTCGTCGTCCGTGCGCACCGTGAGTGGAAGTTGATAGTGCTGCATCGTGCCGTCATCGAGCGTGACGTCGACACGCGCGATCGCCGACGGCGGCGCATCCCACGGGAGCGCGATGACGTGACCGATGCGAGCCGCGCGCGCTTCGGCCTTGGCGCCGAACCAACGGCGCGTGCCCAGAAACTCGAGGAGAGCGGCCGACGCGATGGTCTCGAGCGTCGCGGCGCTGAGGACCTGCGAGAGCTTCCCCTCCACGCGCAGGATGGCGCTCACGCTCGCTCGAGCTTGAACCACAGGAACGTGTGCGGCCCCAACGTCAGGAGATACGGCAGCGCGCCGATCTTCGGGAACGGCTCGTTGCTGTACATCTCCACCGGCGACCACCCGCTGAACTCGTTCAGCTCGAGCTCCACGAACTGCGCGTATCGCGACAGGTTGTTCACGCACAAGATCACATCGTCCGTCGTCTCGTCCCTGTAACGCCGCAGAAAGACGAGCACCCGCTTGTTCGACGGGTTGAGCGGCTCCCATGTGCCGCGGCCGAACGCCCTCGTCTGCGAGCGCACCTTGATCAGCCGCCGCATCCATCGCAGCAGCGATGTCTGCGTTCGCTCGCTCGCCGCGACGTTGATGCCCTGATAGCCGTACGGCGGATCGACGATCACCGGCGAGTACAGCGCCGCCTGATCGCCGTCGGAGAAGCCGGCGTTCCACCCGCCGCTCCACTGCATCGGCGTGCGCACGCCGTTGCGGTCGCCAAGGTAATAGTTGTCGCCCATGCCGATCTCGTCGCCGTAGTAGACGATCGGCGTTCCCGGCATCGACATGAGCAACGCGTTCATCAGCTCGATTTGCCGGCGACCGTTGTCGAGCAGCGGCGCCAAGCGGCGGCGGATCCCGACGTTGATCTTCATCCGTGGATCCTTGGCGTACTCGCGATACATATAGTCGCGCTCCTCGTCCGTCACCATCTCCAGCGTCAGCTCATCGTGGTTGCGCAGGAAGATCGCCCACTGGCAGTCGGGCGG
>JBDUCS010000035.1:0-17926 GCA_040003335.1 Gemmatimonadaceae bacterium
GTCCTCGCCCTCGAGGTACGTGTTGCGGCTCGACATGGCGAGCCCGTCCGGCTCTCGCACCGTCGGCGCGAGCACGAGCTCGATCGGGAAGTCGAGGTCGCGCACCATCGCGCGCACGAGCGTCGCCTGCTGATAATCCTTCTGGCCGAAGACGGCGACGTCGGGCTGCACGATGTTGAACAGCTTGGCGACGACGCTGAGCATTCCGGCGAAGTGTCCCGGCCGCACGGCCCCTTCCCACAGGTCGGCGATCGCTACCGGCCGCACCTCGACCACTCGCGCGCCTGGATAGAGCTCGGCCGCCTCCGGAGCGAACAACACATCGGCGCCACGCGACGTCGCCTTCGACACATCGCCAGCGAAGTCGCGCGGGTAGCGCGACAGATCGTCCGTCGGCGCGAACTGCGTCGGGTTGACGAAGAGACTCATCACGACGACGTCCGCGCGCCGGCGCGCCTCGTCGACGAGGCTCAGATGGCCGTCGTGCAAGAAGCCCATGGTTGGCACGAGTGCGATGCGGGCGCCGGCGTGGCGCCGCGCGCCGAGCACCGCGCGCAGATCGGCGATGCGCTCGACGACCTGCAGCGTGCCGCCGCCGCGCGCGCTAGAAGCTGTGATCGGCATCCGGATAGCGCCCCGCCCGCACGTCGTCCGCATACCGCGTCACAGCGCCGCGCACGTCTTCCGCCAGTGCGGCGTACTGCTTGAGAAACTTCGGCGCGAAGCGGTCGTTGAGACCAAGCAAGTCGTATAGCACGAGCACCTGTCCATCGCACGACGCGCCCGCGCCGATGCCGATGGTAGGGATGGCAACCGCGCTCGTGATCTCATCGGCCACGGCGGCCGGCACGAGCTCGAGCACCATCGAGAAGGCACCCGCGTCTTCCAGCCGACGCGCCTCGTCGACGAGGCGGCGGGCCGCCTCATCCTCCCGGCCCTGCACGCGAAAGCCGCCGAGCGCGTGCACGGATTGCGGCGTGAAGCCGAGATGACCCATGACCGGAATGCCGAGCCGCGAGACCGCGCGCACCGCGCGCACCACCTCGTCGCCGGCTCCCTCGAGCTTCACACCTTGCGCGCCGGTCTCCTGCATCACGCGACCGCAGTTGAGGATCGCGCGCTCCTCGCTCACCTGGTACGTAAGGAACGGCATGTCGACGATCAGCATCGCCCGCTCGATTCCGCGGCGCGCCGCGGCGGCGTGATAGATCATCTGGTCGAGTGTGACCGGGACCGTCGAGTCGAAGCCGGCGACGACGTTGCCTAACGAGTCACCGACGAGCACGGCGTCGACGCCCGCCTGGTCGACGAGGCGCGCGAACAGCGCATCGTACGCTGTGGTGAGGACGAGCTTCTCGCCGGCGCGCTTCTTCGCCGCGAAGTCGCGCACCGTGACGCGCTTCGTCACGTGCTTGGCGCCCTCGGTGCTCACGCGCGCGCCTCCAGCTCGGCCAGCTCGCGGCGCCAGAAGTCGCGCGCCGCGAGCTCAGGGTGCGGCACCGTGAGGCCAGGCTCGCTCACCGCGGTCGTCGACGCGAATCGCACGATGTCGAGATCGATCGTGCGCGGGCCCCAGCGCACCTCGCGCGTGCGGCCGGCGGCGCGCTCGATCGCCTGCAGCGCGTCGAGCAAGGCGCGTGGCGCAAGCGGCGTCTCGAGCGCGACCATCTGGTTGAGGTACGCGCCCTGCGGCACGTTGCCGAGCGGAGGCGTCTCCTCGACGCTCGATTCCGCGATCAGTCGCGCGCCCGGCAGCGATGCCATCGCTCGGCGAGCCGCCGCCAACTGCGCTTCGCGGTCGCCGACGTTCGAGCCGAGCGCGATGTAGGCGACGTCGATTGACACACCGCAAAGATTACCGGCATCCTTCGTGAGTGTCAAACTCGAACCACGCTCTGTACTCTGTCCTGCGCACGGCACGCCACCGGGCGCCCGGTGCGAGATCTGCGCGACGCGACGGGAGCGTACGCCGTTCGCCCGGCGCCGCACGCACTGGTGTCTTCGGTGGATAGCCTGACTCTGCACTACGTCGCGCGGGAGCTCGATGCCGCATGGCGAGGACGCAAGGTCACAGTGTTTCACATCGATCGTCGGCGGCGAACGATCACGCTCGGCGTCGCGCCGGCCGCGGTGGTGTGCATAGACCTCGGCGCGCCCGCGCCGACGTTGTACCGCGACGCGGGCGATGACGTGGATGCTGGACTCCTCGCCGGTTGGGTCATCGCGGAGGTGAGCGCGCCGGAAGACGAGCGGCGCCTGGTGGTCCGCCTCGACCGGCCCGGCAAGTTTCGCGGCTCGGTCGCGCGCGCCGGCTCGCTCGAGGTGAGTTTTGTTCCGTCGGCGCGCGGAGCCCGCCTCGCCGACGCGCGCGGTCCGGCGCTGGCGACGCTCGGCCCTCCGCTCCCGGCGGTGGCCCCACCCCGACCGCTCCTGTCCGGCGACGACTTCGCGTCGACCGCGGACGAGCCCGCTCGCATCAGACACGGCCGATGGATGAGCCCGTGGCTCGAGCGATGGCTACTGCACGAGCCGGAGCATGCCGCGGAGCGATACGCGCTCGTCGCGGCGCTGCCCGCGCCGCAGCCGTCGCGGTGCGGCGAGCTCCTGCTGCCGTTCCCAGCGTGCGCGCGCGCCGAGTCCGTGGCGTCACTCGTGCCCGATCGCGCGACGGAGATCGCGGCGCCGAGCGCCGGCGCGAAGCGCGGGACACGAGCGCTGGCGCGCATGCGGCGCGAGCTCGCGCGCGCGGACGACGCCGGTCGGCTCCGCGAGATCGCCGATACGCTCATGTCGCTGGGCGACGTCGCCGCGCCCAAGCGCGTGACCCTGGGCGGCGGCGACGTGGCCGACGTCGCGGCCGACCCGGGCGAGAGCGCGGTGCAGGTCGCCGAGCGGCTCTATCGCGACGTGCGGTCGATGGAGCGCGCGCGCGAGCGGCTACCCTCGCGCATCGCCGCACTCGAAGCGAAGGGTGAAGACGAAGCGCGCGAGGCTGGCGAGGCGGCAACAGCAGGGAGACCGGCAAGACGACGGACGGCGGCTGTGCCGTCGAAGCCCTATCGCTCGTATCTGTCCAGCGGCGGACTCGTGATCTGGGTCGGTCGTGGCGCGGCGAGCAACGAGGCGCTCACCTTTCGCGAGTCATCGCCGGACGACGTCTGGCTCCACGCACGCGACTCCGCCGGCGCGCACGTGGTGCTGCGGTGGCAGAAGGACGAGTCGCCGCCGGCGCGCGACCTGGAGGAGGCGGCGATGCTCGCCGCATGGCACAGCCGCTCGCGCGGCTCGACGGTCGTGCCGGTCGACTGGACACGCCGCAAGCACGTCCGCAAGCCGCGCGGCGCGGCGCCGGGGCTCGTGCTGGTCGACCGTGCGGAGACGGTGTTCGTGCGCCCGTCCGCGGAGGCGGAGCGGCGGTTGCGGTCGGACCGGTAAACGCCCGGCCCACTCGCGACTACGAATCCATTCCCGCGCGCAGCTCGCGCACGAGCGCGAGGGCCGCGTCCACGCTCTCCTCGGCGGCGCGCACCACGGCGCTCCCCACGACCACGCCGTCGGCGAGAAGGCCGATCTCGCGCGCCTGCCCGGGCGTCGAGATGCCGAAGCCGACGCAGATCGGCAGCGCCGTCACGCTGCGAAGCCGCTCGATCGTCGACGGTAGGTCGATGGCAACGTCATTGCGCACACCGGTCACCCCCATACGGCTGATCAGATAGACGAAGCCGCTGCCGTGCTTCGCGATCTCGGCCATCCGCGCGCGCGGTGTGGTCGGCGCGACGAGTCGCACGAAGTCGAGCGGACCCGATCCGAGCCACGTCTCGCGCGCCGGGTCGGAGCCTACGGGCAGATCGGTGATCAGGATACCGTGCGCCCCGGCATCCGCGGCGCGCGTGAGCGCGCTCTCCCCGGCGGCCATCACGGGATTGAGATAGCTGAACAACACCACCGGAACGGTGAGCGTCACGCGGGCGATCAGCTCGAGCGTGCGCGAGTAATTCATTCCCTGTTCGAGCGCGCGCTGCGAGCTGGCCTGAATGATCGGGCCGTCCGCCAACGGATCGCTGAACGGCACGCCGACCTCGATCACGTCGGCGCCGGCATCCGCGAGTCCGTGTAGCAGGCCGAGCGAGCGCTCCAAGTCCGGATGACCCGCCGTCACGTAGACGACGAGTGCCTTGCGGCCGGCCGCGCGGGCGTCGGCGAATCGCCGCGCGATGGCGCGCGGCTCGATCGTCGTGTCTGCCATGGTCAAACGAAGTAGTCGCTGATGCGAATGCCGTATCGGTCCGGGTCGGCGATCTTGATGATCGTGCGCGCGAAGCCGCCCTTCACGGCATCGACTTCGCTCAGGTCGATCAGCGTGCCCGGAAAGAGGAGGTGGCCGAGCGGGTCAGAGATCACGCGCACCGTCGGACGCGACAGTGAGTCGGGAGTCGGGCTCACGCTCACCACCACCGCCAGCTCGAGCGTGTCGAGCACCACCAGCGTGCCCACGGGATAGTGGCCGACCAGGCTCATGAATGCCTTCACGATCGCCTGGTCCATCCCGCGTTTCACGTTCGAGCGCATCTCCTGGAGCACGTCGGCCGGGGAGAGCGGCACGCTCTGGTACGTGCGCCGCGTCGTCGCCGCATCGAAGCAATCGACCACACTCACGATCTTGCTGTAGATGCTCAGCTCACGGGGCCGAATGTGCTTCGGATACCCGGTGAGGTTCACGCGCTTGTGGTGCTCGAACGCGACGACCATCGCGCGGTACGGCATGTCGTGCTGCCCGCGCATCTGGAAGAGCGTCAGCACGCCGAGCCACGGATGCGAGCTCATCACGCGCCACTCGTCTTCGGTCAGTCCCGTCGGCTTCGTGAGCACCTCGACCGGCACGCGCGTCTTGCCGATGTCGTGCATCAGCGCCGCGATCCCCAGGTCGTAGAGCTGCAGGCGCGTCAGCCCGAGCTTTCGACCGAGCGCCACGGCGAAGATGCACACGTTCACGGAATGCGTAAACGTGTACTCATCGTAGTCGCGCAACGTCGTCAGGCCGATGAGCGACGACTCTTCGTTCAAGATCTGATCGACGATGCCCTGCACCACGCGCTTGATTTTCTTCAAGCTCGGGCTCTGCCCCATGCGCAGCGAGTTGATGACTTCCTTCGTCACCAGCACGCTCTGCGCGTACACGCGTTTCGCCGCCTCCTTGGCCTTCTCGCGGAACTCGTCGGCGACGTTCGTCGAGGGGCCAAGCTCGAAGCGCAAGATGCCGAGGGACTCGAGCTTCTGCAGAATCTCGCCGCGGCGCTCGTACGGCTCGCCGGCCCCGCCGCTCTGGATCGCCGACAGAAAGACGTACCACTCGCGCGCCGCCGCCTCCTCGTGAATGCGGCAGAGACCGATGCCCGCATCCCGGAAGATGTGGAGGATCTTCCCGATCGTCGCGTAGCTGTCCATGTCGACACGCAGCCGCGTGCCATTCAAGAAGACGAACTCGCCCGAGATTCGGAGCTCGAGCTCGCGCTCGTGCTTGATGATCTCCTCGCACATGGCGATCAGGTCGGCGACGGACTTCTGCACGACGGCATTGTCGGGCGGATACATCTTCACGTTGCGGAGCGCGCCATAGAGCGAGAGCAAGAGCTCGCGCCCGCGGCGGCGCGCGTACGCATCGCTCCCGCGCTCGGCGACCGGCGGCTGCTGCGGCCGGACGTCGGCGCCGTTGGACGGCATCGCCGCGGTTCCCTGCGGCGGCGTCATGCTGCGTGGCGCGATCGGATGTGTCACAGCGTCCCGCCGCGCATCGCCTTGTTGGCCGCGTTCCGCACCAGCAGCTCTTTGTCCTGCGTCGCGCGCTTGAGCGCGGCCACCGCGTCCTGGCTTCCGATGCGGCCGAGCGCCATAGCCGCGCAGGCGCGCACCTCGGGGTCTTCCCTCTTCGCGAACAGCTTGCCGCGCGCGTTCAAAATGCTATCGAGGGCCGCAATGCCCTTGGGGCCGGCGAGCACGGCGTACGTCTCGAACAGCGCCATCTTCTCCGTCAGATCTTTCTCGCGCAGCGCCTTGCTGTTCACCAGTTGCTCGACCTTCTCCAACGCCGCCGTGTGGCCGCGCGAGCCGATCGCGCGCACCGCGGCCACGCGCACATCACGCTCGTCGTCGTTGATGGCCTGCTCCACCATGCGGATCGCACCAGGACTTCCGATTTCGGCCAGCGCGTGCACCGCGGCGAGCCGCAGCGCGGGCGACGGAATGGTCAGAATCCGTCCGATCGGCGCCACGGCCGCCGGCGTGCGCAGCTGACCCGCGCGCTTGATCGCTTGAATCGCGATCGCCGGGTCCGTGTGCATGATCAGCTTCAGCAGCTCGGTCGTGTTGGCCGCCGCGAGCCGCGACGCCGCCTGCTCGAGCGCCGTGCGCAGCCGCGGATTCTGCAACTTGCCGATCCACGAAAAAACGAGCTGCATCGTGCCCGGGCGCAACTGCTCGAACAGCGAGTCGAGATCTTCCTGCGGCGGGATTTCGGGACTCTCGTCGAGGAGCGCGAGCAGGTGCGCCAGCACGTCGGGCACGCTCAGCCGGTCGGGGAGTCGCTGCAGGCGATCGCGCTGCTCGGCATCGAGCGCGACCGAGCGGCCGGCGCTCACCCGCGCTTCGCGCAGAATGAAGGCGACGGTGCCAAACTCCCGCGCCGAGACGAGCTGCAACATCGTCGACTCGAGGATGTCGGCGATCTCCTCGCGCACCTTCGCGCTCGGCTCGATCTCGAACGTGTCGAAGAGAATCGCCAGCACGTTCCGCTTGAGGTCGCTGCGGTACTCGTGCTGAAAGGAGCTCCGGAGGTATTCGATCTCCTGCTCGTCTAGGAAATAGAGCGTCGAGTCGAAGTCCTCCATGCGCACGATCTTCGGGCGGTCCTCCTCCGGAATCGGATCCTCCGGCGGCACCGTGCGCTGCTCGTGCAGCTGCTCCGGCTGCTCGATCTCGGGCGCCGTCTCGAAGCCCATGTCGATGAAGCGGTAGCGCAGGTAGAGGAAATCCTGCTCCCAGAGCAGCGTCAAGAGATCGTCCTCGTCGGGCGATGCCTTCCGCACGCGCTGCAACAGGTCGAGCAGCGACACGAGCTCGTCGCCGTCGAACCCCTTGTGAATCGTGATCTCGCGAACGCCGTCTTTGTAAAAGAGCCAGGCCAGACTGTCGCTCTTGTTGGGCTCCGCGCCCACGGCCGCGCCTTCCCAGCGGAAATCGCCCTCGTTGATGGCGAGCACCACTTCGTCCGTCTCGCGCCAGAGCGCCTCGAATGCGGCGCGCAGCGAATCGAGTGATCGCTGGTAGATCGGATTGTTCGGGAGATACAGCTGCCGCGTCTTCACGGTGCGCGCCAGGTTGCGCATGAGGTCGTCGACGATCGCCGGATTGAACGGCGGCTCGCGCTGCTCCACTGCATCGACGGCGATCGCGCCCGTCGACAAGGGAGTATTCGTTCGCGTGCTCACCGCGCCGACGCCCGCGCGGCGAGGAGCTCGCTGACGTGCGCGACATCCTTGTCGCCGCGGCCGCTCACGCAGATGAGCACGGGTTCGTCGGCATCCCACCGGCCGCGGTTCGCGTCAACCCAGGCCACGGCGTGCGCCGTCTCGAGCGCGGGGATGATGCCCTCCAGACGGCTCAGCTGCTCGAAGGCGGCGAGCGCCTCGTCGTCGGCGACCGAGACGTACGTCGCGCGCCCCGAGTCCTTGAGAAAGGAATGCTCTGGCCCAACGCCGGGATAATCGAGTCCGGCGGAGATCGAGTGCGCGGGGTGCACCTGCCCCGCGTCGTCCTGGAGGAGATAGCTGAGCGAGCCGTGCAACACGCCCGGCGTCCCGCGCGACAACGACGCGGAATGCCGGTCCGTGTGCAGCCCCTCGCCCGCCGCCTCGACTCCGATCAGTTCGACCTCCCCGTCATCGACGAAGGGATGGAAGATCCCCATCGCGTTGGACCCGCCGCCTACACACGCCACCACGGTCTTCGGCAATCGTCCCGCGCGTACGAGCATTTGCGCGCGCGCTTCACGCCCGATGATGCTCTGAAATTCGCGAACCATTCGCGGATACGGCGCCGGTCCGACCACCGATCCGATGATGTAGTGGCTGTCGGTCACGGTGGTGACCCAATCGCGGATCGCTTCGCTCGTCGCATCCTTGAGCGTTCGCGTACCGCTCGTCACCGGCACCACCTCCGCGCCCATCAGCTTCATGCGGAAGACATTCAGCGCCTGGCGCCGCATGTCCTCCTCTCCCATGTAGACGACGCAAGTCAAGCCGAATCGCGCGCAGATCGTCGCCGTCGCCACGCCGTGCTGTCCCGCTCCCGTCTCGGCGATGATCCGCCGCTTGCCCATGCGTCGCGCGAGCAGTGCCTGGCCCACCGTGTTATTGATCTTGTGCGCGCCGGTGTGGTTCAGATCCTCGCGCTTGAGGTACACTGGCGCACCGACGACCGCCGAAAAGCGCGGCGCGGTGCTCAACGGAGATGGACGACCGACGTACGTGGTAAGCAATTCGTCCAGCTCGGCGTGAAACGCCGGATCGGCGAACGCCATCTCCACGGCGGCATCTAATTCGTCGAGCGCGGGGATGAGCGTTTCGGGAACGTACCGTCCACCGAAAGCGCCGAAGCGGTCGGCCGATTGAATCGCGGGCATCACAACCTGGAATGAAGCGAATGAGCAGAGCGGTCGTGCGGCGAATCGCGAGAGCGTCAACAGGAAGCGATCCGTCAGCCAATGCCAGGAGGCGACAGCCACACCTAGCCTCTCGCCGCCTCGGCGAACGCCCGCATGAGGCCGTGATCCTTGACCCCCGGAGAAATCTCGACACCCGACGAGACATCCACAACGTCCGGCGACAACGCCTCTATTGCCTGGCGTACATTGCCCGGGGTCAGACCGCCCGCCAGCACGAGCGAGGCCTTGCCCCGCCGGCGGGAAACCGGCGCGGCGAGCGCGGCCCAATCGAGGCGCTGACCCGTGCCGCCGAGCATGTCCGGCGAGAAGGTGTCAAGCACGATCGCATCGGCCGCCGCGGCGATCGACTCGAAATTGTCCGGCAGCTCATTCCCGGCAACGCGGACGGCCGCCCAGATCCGAAGGCCGGTGTCGAAATGCAGCCGCCGCACGATCGCGGGTGTCGTGTCGCCGTGCAGCTGGATCACGTCGAGCCCGGCCTCGCGCGCCAATCGCGCGATGTCGTCGGGCTCTTCCCGCCCGAAAACGCCGACGCGATGCACCGAATCGCGCACCCCCTCAAACAGCTCCGCGGCAGATGGAGCGTCGAGCGCGCGCAGGCTCGTCGTCAAGATCACGCCGGCGTATCGCGCTCCGCACGTTGCCGCCATGCGCGCATCCTCGGCGCGCATGAGCCCGCAGAATTTGACCTCAGCCATGTCGATCTCGCCCTCGCCTCGGCACCGCGGTCAACGGACGCAGCGCGCGCGCCGGATCACTCGCGGCGGACACCAGCGATCCGACCAGCACCGCATCGGCGCCGGCGGCGGCGGCTCGCTCGACATCCGCCGCGGACCGAATGCCGCTCTCGGCGATCGCCAGGCAATGCGCGGGAACGAGCGGAATAAGTTGCTCCGCGTGTCCCTCCGTGATGACGAGCGTCTCCAGGTCTCGGTTGTTCACGCCAATCACCGTGGCGCCCGCGCGCAGCGCGGCATCCAGTTCCCCCTCGCTGCGGATCTCGACCAGCGGAGTCAGATCGAGCGCGCGCGCCTCACGAACCAGCTCGGTCAACTCCGACGGCTGGAGCGCGCGCGCGATCAGAAGCACCGCCGACGCTCCCGAGGCCCGCGCCTCCAAGAGCTGGAGCCGGCTCACGAGGAAGTCCTTCCGCAGGAGCGGGACGATCACCGCGGCGCGCGCGCGCGCGAGATCGTCGAGTGAGCCGCCGAAATGGTCGGGCTCGGTGAGCACGGATACCGCTCGCGCGCCCCCCTCTGCATACGCGATCGCCTGCGCTGCCGCATCGATCTCCGGCCGAATGTCGCCCTTGCTCGGCGACCGACGCTTCACCTCGGCAATGACCGCCACGCACTCTCCTCTCAACGCCAACTCGAACGAGGCCGCTCCAGGCGCAGCCGCCGCCGACATTTCAAGAGTGGCGCGCGTGGGCGCGAGCGCCACGGCGCGTCGCCGCGCGTGGGCGGTGATTTGGCCGAGGAAACCCGTCGGCTCTGTCCAAGGCGGAAATAGTGCTTGCACTTCGGGCGCTATTCGGATATAGTGTCTTTCGGGGCTTTTTCGGGCGCCCGGCACGATGCAGTGCACTCAGCCACGCCTCAAGGCGAGGAATTCGCATGCCGCTCACAAAGAAGCAGCGACAGATCTTGAGCTATCTAGGCAACTACACGGAGGCCAACGGCTACGCGCCGAGCTTCGAGGAAATTGCGCAGGAGTTCAACTATAACTCATTGGCTACGGTGCACGAGCATCTCACCAATCTCGAGCGCAAGGGCTACATCAAGCGCGCGTACAACGAGAGTCGGGCGATCGAGATCCTGCCATCGGAGGCGAATCCCCGGGCGATCGAGTTGCCGTTGCTGGGGAGCGTCGCGGCCGGCCAGCCGATCGAGGCGCTGACGGCCAACGAGTCGCTCTGCGTCCCCGAAGACTTCGTGCGCCGGGGCGGCAACCACTACGTGCTGCGCGTGCGCGGGAACTCGATGATCGATGAGCAGATCCGCGACGGCGACATGGTGGTGGTGAACGAGCGCCAGACCGCGGACAACGGTGAGATGGTGATCGCGCTCATCAACAACACCAATGCCACCGTGAAAAAGATCTACCGCGAGCGTGACGGCCGCATTCGCCTTCAGCCGGCGAACGAGACAATGGCGCCGATCTACGTGCACGAGAACGACGTCACCATCCAGGGGATCGTCGTCGGCGTGCTGCGGCGCTACTGAGGCGAGCCATGCCGACGAGCGCACCGAGTGTCGCCGAGCTGCTGCGAGGGCGAGAGCCATCGGTCTCCGCGACGTACATCCGGCTCATCGAAGCGCTCAACAGGTGGTTCGCCGTCACGGAAGAGGCGAACAAGAGCTCGATCCATCTCAAGCCGAAAGGCGGCGGCTCGGCGTTTGCCGGCGTTCATCCACGACGTGCCGCAATCCTGCTCAATGTTCGCGGCGACGCGCCGATCGTCAGCCCGCGCATCCGAAAAGTGAAGCAGGTCTCGAAGCACCGATTCCACAACGAGCTTTTGCTGGAGTCTCCGTCCGAAGTGGACGCCGACCTCCTAGCTTGGCTGTCGGCCGCGTACGCGTTGTCCGCTCCGACCGACTAGCGCCGCATTGTCACCCTGAGCGACAACGAAGGATCTGCTGCGACTGCAGCAATTGTTTCGTCGCTGAACTTCTCAGGATGACATGGGGGCCGCCGTCGCGCGGCGCAGCTCGTCGAGCGAGGCGGCCGCCGCGCCGCTGTCCAGGCTCGCCTCGCTCGCCGTTACGGCCTCGCTGAAATCGTCCGTTTTCCCCGCGACGTAGATCGCCGCCGCGGCGTTCAGCACCGTCGCGCCGCGCGCGCCGTCCCGCCGCCGGCCCTCGAGCACCTCGACGATTAGGCGCGCATTGTTAGCGGGATCCGCGCCGGCCAGCTCCTCCGCGGTCGCGTGCTGGTAGCCGAACGCTGCCGGATCGATCGTCCATTCGCTGGTCCGGCCACGGTTCACTTCGACCAGTCGTGTCGTCCCCATCGGCGACACCTCGTCGAGACCGGGCTCGCCGTGGACGATGAGTGCCCGCTCGCCCCCCAGCTCGGCGAGCGCTCCCGCCAGCAGCGCCACCCGATGCGGCTCGGCGACGCCGATCACTTGGCGTCCCGCGCTGGCCGGATTGGCCAGCGGACCGAGGATGTTCATCACCGTGCCGATCGCGATCTCACGGCGCACCGGGCCGACGTGCCGCATGGCGGGATGCATCAGTGGCGCGAACATGAAGACGATCCCCGCCTGCTCGAGCGTCGTGGCCATCTGCTCGACCGGGATGTCGATGCGAACGCCGAGCGCCTCGAGCACGTCGGCGCTGCCGCAGCGCGATGTGAACGAGCGGTTGCCGTGCTTCGCGATCCGCACGCCCGCGCCCGCGGCCACGAGTGCTGCCGCGGTCGAGATGTTGAAGGTGGTGAGTCGTCCGCCGCCCGTGCCGCACGTGTCGACGAGCCCGCCGGGATCGGTGGCGGGCATCGGGATCATCGCCCGGCGCAGCGCGCGCGCGCCGCCAGCCACCTCGGCCGCCGTCTCGCCTTTCACGCGCAATCCCATCAGGAGCGCGGCGACCTGTGACGGCGTCGCCTCACCCGACATCACGACGTCAAACGCCGCCGCGGATTCGGCGGCGCTGAGCGATTCGCCTGCGGCCAGACGGCGAATCGCCGCGAGGAGCGGCCCGAGCGCGTCGCTAGCGGACACCGAGCTTGCTGAAGAGTCTCTCTGGAAGGTGCGCCTGTGACGCGATGAGGGAAATCACGAGCCCCAGCAGCCGCACGCGCTCCACATCTTCCTCGACAAAAACGCCGGCGCGCGCGCGGTTCGTCAGATTTACGACGCCAACGAGCTCATCGTGATACACCAGCGGAAAGCTGATGAACGACCCGGTCGTGAAGTACTGGTCCTTGAGCAGCGGGTGCGTTCCCGCCTGTGTCACATCGGTGACGAGCAGCGGCTGGCGGCTCTCGGCGACTTTTCCTGCGACGCCGCGGCCGATCACGATCCGCGTCCCCTCCAAGATCTCCGGCGCGAGTCCCTTCGCCGCGGCGATGTAGAGCTGGTTGGTCTCCGGGACGCGCAGCATGAGGGAGCACCGCTGCGACTGCGTGTCATCGCCGACCAACGCGAGCAGGCCGTCCGCGAGCTGACGCGGATCCGCGGTGGACGCGTCGAGAAAGAGCACACGCTCGATCAAGTAGAGCGAGCGAATCTTCTGGCGGAGCGTCTCACTCCGCCGGTGCAGCTCGATGTGCGCCGTCTCCAAGCTGCTGACCGCGGCGGCGATCTGCTGCTCCAGCGCCTGCGACTGCCGCTGCGACCGCCGCGCCTCCTCCTGCGCGCGGGCCGCTTCGCTCTCCAGCCACAACAGGCGCGCCGGATCGCCGCCGCCTCCGCCCGTGCGCGCACGCGACACGCGCGCTTCGGTGAGCTGTCCCTCGAGCTCCTTCAAGTTCCGCACGTAGTCGCCGTGCACGCGCTGCGTGACATCTTCGAGCGTTCGCACCGCTTCTTCGCGTGCGTCGCGCTCGGCGAACCGCGCGAAGGCGAGATCAAACAGCGCGGCGTACGGTCCGAAGCGCTCCATCACGCGGGTGCCGAAAAAACGCTTGGGCTCGTAGAGCGCGAGTACGGCGGCGAGCGACCCTTCCGTGTGGATGCCGCGCAAGGCGAGGAGCCCCTCTTCGTTCAGCTGAGCGACGCCGATCAGTGCCGCGTACTCGTCCGAGTTGTCACCGAGGTCGGCGAACTGCCCGCCGGCGCGCACGATCGTCGCCATCCGGTCCGCGAGGTGGTCGAACGCGGTGTCGACGCCCATGTGCTCGACACGACCGCCCACGGCCATCGACAGCTGGCGGAGCATGTCGCGCCGCGCGTCGTACTTGATCAGTGCGACGCGGGCCGACCGGTCCACTTCAGCCAACGCTTCGCCGAGCGCCACGAGCGCCGCGTCGATGTCAGCCGAAGCGGCGAGGGCGTGCGCGAAGGAGCCGAGCGTGCGAGGGGGCATTTGTAGGGCGTCGGGCGTCAGGCTTCGTGCGTCGGACGAGAAACGGGGACCGGCTGCAGCAGAGCGAACGTCGGCAATCCGCTCGCGCATTTGCCACCGGGGGGTGAGGTCCGACGCCTGACGCCCGACGTCCGACGCCCGAAGTTAGAGTCGTAGATGACGCGCTGTCAATCGCTTGCGTCGCTTGACTTGAAGTGTGACGCCGATAGGTTGCGATGCATGACGGAGCGCGATGGGCGCACGGTGCAGCTCGTGCTGCACTACGATGGCGCGGCGTTTTGTGGATGGCAGCGCCAGCCCTCGGCGCGCACCGTACAGGGCGTGCTCGAGGAGGCGTTGGCGCGCCTCTGCCAGCGCAACGTCGCCGCGCTGGGCGCGGGACGGACTGATGCCGGCGTCCACGCAACGGGTCAGGCCGTCGGCGTCGTTGTCCCGCACCGCTGGGACGCGTTGTCGCTGCGGCGCGCGCTCAACGCGATCCTGCCAGATGATGTGTGGATCGCGGCGGCGCACGCCATGCGCTCCGATTTTCACGCGCGCTACGGCGCTGTGGGGCGGTTGTATCGGTATCGCATTGGAACGGATGACACCGCGCGATCGCCCTTCCGCCGGCGGTGGGAATGGGCCGTCGGCAGCCCGCTCGCGCTCGGTGCGCTGGCTGCCAGTGCTACAGCAGTCGTGGGAACGCACAGCTTTCGCGCGTTCGCGGTGCGCGGCACGGCGCCGGCCCACGACAATCACCTCTGCACCGTCGCACGGGCAGCGTGGCGCGAGCGGCCGGGCGGCGTCGAGCTGGAGATCGAAGCCAATCGGTTTTTGCACCACATGGTGCGATTCTTGGTCGGCACGATGGTGGATGTCGCGTCCGGCCGCCGTGCGCCGGACTCGATCGCGGTGCTCCTCGGCGCGACCGACAACAGCGAGTCGTCCGCGCCGGCGCCGGCCCACGGTCTGTGCCTCGAAGCGGTGCAGTATCCCGCGGAACTCTATCTGGCTTCGACATGCGAATCTTTCTCGACAGCGCGGACCTTGGCGACATCGACTGGGCAGTCGGCGCCGGCCTGATCGACGGTGTCACGAGCACGCCAACGGCCGTGGCCGCGAACGCGGGCGCTGACCACGTCGCGCACATCGTCGAGATTGCGCGGCGCGCGCGCGGTTCGACGGTGGTGTCGGTGATCGCCGTCGACGCCGACGGCATCTACCGCGAGGGCAAGGAGCTCGCGCGCGCCGCCGACAATATCGTCGTCAGCGCTCCGATGCTCGAGGAGGGGATGGCCGCGACGCGCCGGCTGGCGGCGGAAGGCATTCGGGTCAACATGTCGCTCGTCTTCAACGCCGCGCAGGCGCTCCTCGCCGCGAAGGCGGGCGCGTCGTCGGTGAGTCCCGCACTCGGCGCGCTCGACGACATCAGCGGCGACGGCATGGCCTGCGTCGCCGACACGCGCATCGTCTTCGACAACTTCGTCTGCGAGTGCGAGATCCTCGTCACCGACGTTCGGCATCCGCGCCACTTCATCGAGGCCGCGAAGCTCGGCGCCGACGCCGCGTCCGTGCCGGCGCGCGTGCTCCGATCCCTGCTCGTGCATCCGCTCACCGACAAGGGAATGGACCAGTATCTCCACGACTGGTCGCGCCAGCGCTCCAAGGCACGCGGCGGACGCGAGTGATGCGCGTCCACGCCGCCCGCGCCGCGATCCTCGCGATGGTCGCGGCGTCCGCCGCGTGCGCGGCCAAGGGCGACGACGCGGCGCTCGCCGTGCCCGAGGCACAGGCGGCGCAGCAAAATCGGGTGGGCGGCGTCCCGCCCGCGCGTCGTACCGTGATCACGGACGCGGTCGCGAAGGTCGCGCCGGCGGTGGTCACGGTGCAAACGGAAATCGTCGAGCGCGGGCCGACCGATCCGTTCGACCAGCTGATGAGCGGACAGTCCGGCCCGCGCGTGTCGCCTGGCCTCGGCTCGGGCTTCATCACGCGCGCCGACGGCGTGGTGATCACCAACGCGCACGTCGTCGAAGGCGCGCAAAAGGTCTCGGTCGCGCTGCGCGACGGGACGTCGTATCCCGCGACGGTCCTCGGCAAGGATGAAGCGAACGATCTCGCCGTGCTCAAGATCGACGCCAAGAACCTCCCGACGGCGGCGCTCGGCAGTTCGCACGATCTCATCATCGGCGAGTGGGCGATTGCGATCGGCAATCCGTTCGGCTTCCTCCTCGGCAATCCCGAGCCGAGCGTGACGACGGGGGTCATCAGCGCGACGGGGCGCAATCTCGTGGCCCGCGCGGAAGGGAACGCGATTTACGTCGACATGATTCAGACCGACGCGGCGATCAACCCCGGCAACTCGGGCGGTCCGCTCGTCAACGCGCTCGGCGAAGTCATCGGGGTCAACAGCTCGATTTATTCGCCGAGCGGCGGCTCGATCGGACTCGGCTTCGCGATCCCGATCGACCGGGTGAAGCGCGTGACTGAAGATCTGCTGGCGCACGGCGCGATCCGCCGGCCGTGGATCGGCGTGAAGATCGACCTGCCGGCCAACGGCGATCTGCGCGCGGCGCAACGTGCCGGCGTCGCAGTGGCATCCGTCGTGCCCGGCTCGCCGGCCGACCGCGCCGGCGTCCAGGCCGGCGACGTGCTCGTCCGCTCACGTGACCGCGTGCTACGCAGTCCGTTCGACTGGGAAGCGGAGCTGCTCGATTTGCGCGTCGGCGAGCGCGTGCCGCTGGTCATCCGCCGCGGATCCGCCGACATGCCGATGACGGTCACGATCGCCGATCAGCCGGAGGTGAGCGCGCCGAAGGTCGCCGTGCTCAAAGAGCTGGAGCTGGTTTCACTCACGCCGGCGATCGCGGCCGAGCGGAACCTGCGGAGCAAGAAGGGCGCGCTCATTTTCAACGCGAGCGCGCGCGTGTCGGACGAGCTGGGGATTCAGAAGGGCGACGTGATCGTGCAGATCAACCGCACGCCGGTCGCGAGCGCGCAGGACGCGGCCAAGGCGCTCGACGTATATGCGGGTGGCGGCAACATCATCCGCATGTTTTTCGAGCGCGGCGGGCGCATCTACTCCACCGACTTCATGATTCGATGACCGAGGAGCGCGACGAGCACCACCACTACCTTTCGCCGCTGGCCGGCCGGTACGCCTCGCGGGCGATGCTCGAGCTGTGGTCGCCGCGGGTGCGTCACACGCTGTGGCGCGACCTCTGGATCGCGCTCGCGGAAGCGGAGCGCGAGCTCGGCGTCGAGATTCCCGGCGCGGCGATCGAGCAGATGCGCGAGGCGCGCGACCGCATCGACTTCGCGAAAGCGGCCGAGTTCGAGCGCCGCTTCCGCCATGATGTGATGGCACACATTCACGCATTCGGGGAGATTGCGCCGCTGGCGCGCCCTTTCATTCATCTGGGTGCGACGAGCGCGTTCGTCACCGACAACGCCGATCTGATCATCATGCGGCGCGCACTCGCGCTGTTGCGGGCCAAGGTGCTCGAGGTGTTGCGGGCGCTGGCGTCATTCGCCCGTCAGTGGCGCGCCGAAGCGACCCTCGGCTACACGCACCTGCAGCCGGCGCAGCTGACGACGGTCGGCAAGCGCGCCACGATCTGGATGCAGGACCTGGTGCTCGACCTGGCCGAGCTCGACCATCGCATCGCGTCGCTCCCGCTGCGCGGCGTGAAGGGGACGACGGGGACGCAGGCGACGTTCCTCGAGCTGTTCCACGGCGATCACGAGAAAGTGCGCGAGCTCGAGCGGCGCGTGGTGACAAAGATGGGATTCGAGCAGGCGCTTCCCGTCACCGGACAGACCTACTCGCGCAAGCTCGACGCGCAGGTGCTCGCCGTCGTCGCCGGCGTCGCGGCGAGCGCGGCCAAGTTTTCCGGCGACGTGCGGATGCTGCAGGCGGTGGGCGAGATGGAGGAGCCGTTCGAGCGCGAGCAGATCGGCTCGTCGGCGATGGCGTACAAGCGGAACCCCATGCGCTCCGAGCGGATCGCGGGACTGGCGCGGTTCGTCATCTCGCTCGAGGAGAATGCCAACCACACGCACGCCGTCCAGTTCTTCGAGCGCACGCTCGACGACAGCGCCAACCGCCGCCTGGTGCTGCCGGAGTCGTTCCTGGCGACGGACGCGATCCTTGTGTTGATGCTGAACGTCGCCGCCGGACTGGAAGTGC
>JBDUCS010000292.1:0-5291 GCA_040003335.1 Gemmatimonadaceae bacterium
TCGCGGGCGGGTGCTCGTCGGTGCCCGCCGCCCCCGTGCCGCGCGCCGAGCTGTGGGCGTTCACGGCGCCATGGGACGCGCGGAGCGCGGCGAGCGCGGCGCGACATGCGGCCGCGCTCGACGTCGTCGTCTCCGGCTGGATCGCGCTCGATTCGGCCACCGCGCGGCCAGTCGTGCTCTATCCCGATTCCCTGCCGGCGCGTCTGCCACCAGGCGCGCGCGCGTACGCGCTCGTCACGTCGTTCCTCGGCGATCGCTTTCACCCCGAGGTGGTGCGCGCGCTCGCGGCCGATCCGGCGCTGCGCGGCGGCGTCGCCGGCGAGCTCGCGTCGCTCCTGTCGCGCGGAAGCTACCGCGGCGCCGTGCTCGATCTCGAGTCGATGTCGCCGTCGGACCTGGATGCGCTCGTCACCGTCGTGCGCGCGCTGCGCGACTCGCTCCACGCGCACGCCATCCCGCGCGTCTCCCTCGCCGTTCCCGCCGGCGACACGCTCGGCTATCCGAGCGCGCCCCTCCTCAACGCGGCCGACGAGCTGGTCGTGATGCTCTACGACCAGCACTGGGCCAACTCGGCGCCGGGGCCGATCGCCGCTCCCGATTGGGCGCGCCGCCTGCTGCAGATTCGCGTGAGCGATGTCGGCGGCGACCGCGTCATCGCCGCGCTCCCGGTCTACGGTTACGCGTGGCGCGCCGGCGCCTCGGACGTCGTCGGCTTCGCCGATGCGCAGCGCTTGGCCGGCGAGCGAGGTCTCCTGCTCACGCGCGACCCCTCGTCGGCGACGCTGCATGCCACCACGACGCCGCCGGCTGAGCGGTGGGAGACGTGGGTCGGCGACGCGGTGCTACTCGACAGCTTGATCAAAGACGCGCGCCCGTTCGGGGTGCGGCGGTTCGCGCTGTGGCGGCTGGGCCTCGAGGACCCGCTCATCTGGACGACGCTCGCGCGGTAACGCCTACCGCGCCTCCACATTGACGCGCTGCCGTATTCGCTGCGGTCTCTCTCATTCCGCGCTTCGACGCGCCGTCCACCGCGGGGAGAAGACCTTGTAGATCACGACGCCGATCACGACACACAGCGCGCTGAACGCCGAGGGCCACGGCGCGCTGACGAGCGCGCTCAGCACCGCCGCCATCGACGCGAGCACGAAGAAGAGCGGCACGATCGGGTAGCCCCAGGCGCGATACGGGCGTGGCGCATCGGGTATCGTCCTGCGGAAGACGAACACGCTCGCCGCCGCCAGGCCGAAGAAGATCCAGTCGGCGAACACCTCGCCGGAGAGCAGCCAGTCGAGCTTGGACTGCGCCAGGAGCAAGAGGGCGACGGACCACAGCCCGAGCATCGCGATGCTGACATGCGGGGTGCCGAAGCGCGGGTGGATGCGGCCGGCGGCCTCGAAAAACAGCCCGTCCTTCGCCATCGCGTAGAAGATGCGCGGCGTCGAGAGAAGCACGACGTTCACCAACCCCAAGATCGACACCATCGCCGTGATGGTGATCAGCGTGCCGCCGAGCGGGCCAACCATGGCGATCGCCGTGTCCGCCGCGACGCTCTTCGACGCCGCCATGCCGTCGCGGCCGAGCGCGTGCAGATACGCGACGTTCACGCCGAGGTAGCAGATGAGGATGATGGCGATGCCGAACGCCAGCGCGCGCGGGATGAGCTTCGCCGGATTGCGCACTTCGCCGGCGACCATGTTCAAGTTCTCCCATCCGCCCACCGAAAAGAGCACGGGGACGAACGCGGCGGCGAGCCCGATCACGATGGGTGGCAGGTTGCTCGCCGGCGGCGCGGATGGCGGTGCCGGGATGCGGTTCCACAACACGATCACGCCGAAGATCAGCACCGCGAGCGCGATCAGCTTGCTCAGCACGAGCGTGTTCTGCACCGCCGCGCCGAGCTTCACGCCTCGGTAGTTGGTCGCCGTGAGGATGAGGAGCACGGCGACCGCGAGCGTCGTCGTCCCGCCGACGGGCGACAGATCGAAGAAGCGCGCGACGTAGTTGGCGAACGCGAGTGCTACGGCCGCCGCCGCCGCGCTGGAGATGACGGTCAGCGTCATCCATCCGAAGATGAACGCCGCCATCCGCCCGAACGCGCCGCGAATATAGACGTACGAGCCGCCGGCGTCCGGCAGCATCGCGCCCAGCTCGGCGAACGTCAGCGCGCCAGCCAGCGCGATGAAGCCGCCGAGCGCCCAGATGCCGAGCACCCACGCGCCGGACGGCAGCGTCGTCGCGACCTGCGCCGGCGTGAAGAAAATGCCACCGCCGATAATTCCGCCGACGACGATCATCGTCGCCGAGAGGAGGCCGAGCTCGCGCGGAAGCCGATGCGGTGTCGCGGCCGCCGGTTCCGTCACACGACGATCAGGTCGCGCTGAATCTCCTGCGGCGTCACGATCACCTCGCCGTCGCCCGCGTACACGTTCACCTCGCTCCGCATGCCGATCTCGCCCGCGATGTAGATGCCCGGCTCGATCGAGAAGGCGACGCCCGGCACGAGCGTGCGCTCCTCGCGCGTCTCGTAGTTGTCCATGTGCGGACCGGAGCCGTGCAGCGCGCGCGCATCGATCGAGTGGCCGGTGCGGTGGGTGAAGTACTGGCCGAAGCCGCGCGCCGTGATCACGCCCCGCGCCGCGTCGTCGACGTCGGCGCCGCGCGTCGGCTGCTTCGCGACGGCGCGCTCGCGCAAGAGAGTGATCGACGCGTCGCGCGCATCGCGCACCGCTTCCCACACAGAGAGTGCGCGCGGCGACGGAGCGCCCAGCGAGCCCATCCATGTCTGGTCGGCGAAGATGCCGTCCGGCTCCTTGGCCCAGAGGTCCACGAGGAGGGTGTCGCCGCCGACGATCAGGCGCTCGGGCGACGGCGCGTAGTGCGGGTTCGACGCGTTCGCGCCCGCCGCGACGATCGGATCGTGGTCGCTGGAGAGTCCCTGCTCGGCGAAGCGCTTGGCGATCCACTGTTGCAGCTCGGTCTCGCTGACCGGCGTGCCGGCAGTGAATCGCTGTCCGGCGTGCGCGATCGCCGCGCGGCCCGTGCGTGCCACGATCTCCGCGGCGCGCACGTGCGACTCGAGCTGCACCGGCGTCCACACCGCGTAGAACTTCGTCACGAGCTCGGCCGAGCTGACGACCTCGGCGCCCGCGGCGCGGACCATCTCCAGCACGCCGCCGGGCACGTAGTCGAGGTACGGAACGGCGTCGCCGGGCGAGTACTCCATTGCGATGCGCTTCCCGCCGACGAGGCCCGCGAGGAGCGCGTCGAGCGTGCGCCAGCTGCTGTAGTGCTCGCGCGTCCACGCCGCCGGCCACCGCGCCCACGGTCCTTGCTCGATGTCGTGCGTGATCGCGGTCGGCGCGCCGCGCGCCGGGACGAACGCAAAGACGCGGCGCGAGACGAATCCCTCGAGCGCGAGCATCGAGTTCGCGATCGGATTGTTGCCGCGAAAATCGTAGAGCAGCCAGCCGTCGAGCTTCGCGTCGGCGATGGCGCGCTGGAGCGTCGGGAGTGAATCGGCGGAGAGCATTCGGGTGCCTGGTGTCGGGTGCCTGGTGCCGGTGACGCCGACCGGGAGCCGATGACCACTCGCCCCATCCGACGCCCGCTCGTAAGCTACGCGCGACTTCGATCGGAGCCCGCGATCCACGCTCAAGAAATACTTCTGCTCGTCGTGCTCGGCCTGTTCGTCGGCGCGTACGGGACGCTCGTCGGAGTCGGCGGCGGCTTTATTGTCGTGCCGCTCCTGCTGTTGATCTACAAGATGCCGCCGCCACAGGCCGCCGCAACCTCGCTCGTCGTCGTCTTTCTCAACGCGTCCAGCGGATCGATCAGCTACTTCCGCAAGGGGCGCGTCGACATCCGGACCGGGCTCATCCTCGCGGCGGGCACGATTCCCGGCGCGTTCATCGGGCCCGTCATCGCGCAGCACATTCCCGAGCGCGCATTCAAGATTTTCTTCGCCTGCTTTCTGATCGTGATGTCGGCGTTTCTCGCGCTGCGCCCCGAGCGCGACGAGGGATCGCGCCGCACCGTTGGCGGCGAGTGGCTCCGCCTCTCACGCCGCTTTACGGACAAAGATGGGCACGCGTTCGAGTACAGCTATTCTCTACCGCTCGCCGTGACCATCTCGTTCTTCGTCGGCATTCTGTCGAGCCTCCTCGGCATCGGCGGCGGAATCGTGCACGTGCCGGCGATGATCCATCTGATGGGATTCCCCGTGCACATCGCCACCGCGACGTCGCATTTCGTACTCGCGATCACGGCGCTCACCGGCGTGATCGAGTACGGACTGCGCGGCCAGATCGTATGGCCCGTCGCCGCGGCCATTGGTGCCGGGGTCGTCGTGGGCGCGCAGGGCGGCGCGGCGCTCTCGCAGCGCATGAAAGGCCGCCGCATCGTGCGGCTTCTGACGCTCGCCGTCGTCGCGCTGGCGGTTCGGCTACTGTGGTCCGCGGTAGTGACGGGGTGACGACAGTTCGGTGGTGAGGCAGCCGATGACCGTCAGGTGCCAGCTCCGCCGAACACCGATCGCCGATCACCGATCATCGCCATTCGGCCCGCCACTCGCACGCCCCTTCGTCGCGTCCCGCGCACCGCACGTGCTCGACCGCGCCTCCGCTCATCGACACGAGCCGCAGCAACTCGCGCAGCATCGCTTCGTAGTACGCGCAGCCAATCCCGCGCGGCGCGCTGTCGAGCGTGACGGGATTTTCCACGGCGAGGAGGAGCGATGTGCCGACGCGGTTCACGGCGCCGTTCAGGTAGCGCTCGGCGATACGCCGCACCTGGCGAAAGGCGATCGGGCGCGCGAACAGCGACGGCAACAGCACGATCATCTTGCGCGTCGGCGCGGAAATCGTGAGATACGACTCGCGCGCGAGGTAGCGGCCCGCTGCGCGAAATACCTCTTCGGCATCGGGACGGCGTCCGATGAGCTTCGCCAGACCCACGGCCTCGTCGTGTACCGTGCGCTGGCGACGCTTCACCGAGTCGCCGTACCGGCGGATCTGGGCGTAGACGGTATCGCTCAGCCCGAGCCGCTTGTTGCGCAGCTCCGGCACCCATTCCGCGTCGAGATCGTCCGCCGGAGCATCGACGCTGCGGACGGCCTCGAGCAGGCTGAGCGGGAGGAGCGCGTCGACGGTTGCGGACATTTGTGGCTGCGGGGGAAAGCGGGGGGAGCCGGAAACTAATTGTGATCGCAGTCACGAACAAGCATTCCAGCGTTGCCGTTCGGGAACGGAGTAAACTGCTTCACGTTTAGTTGGTGGACTTCGGAACAAGTGACG
>JBDUCS010000293.1:0-5285 GCA_040003335.1 Gemmatimonadaceae bacterium
GCACCCGACGGCGAGGTGATCAAGAACGAACCCACATCACTCGTCACGACGCCGCCGGCCCGGCCGACGACGCTGACGTTGGCACCCGGCAGTCCCGCGCCACTCGCCGAATCGGTCACGCGGCCGACGATGATTTTCGCGTCGCGTCCGCCACCCTGCGCCGACAGGACGCCCGAACCCAGCGCGGCGAATACGACCGCGATCGCCCACGTGCCCACCCTCTGCTGCGCGCGCATCATGATGACTCCCCGGCCTGAGGGAAAGGCCAACCGAGCGTCGCCGATTGAGCGCGACGCCACTGCCTGCTGAACATGCTCGCTTGGCGCGTCAGTGCACCAGACCGGCGCCCCATCGGGCAATCGCGACACGGGCGCCACAAGCCCACCGGCCACACCTGGGCAGTGGACGATACTCCCCAAGGTGTGGCGGCTCAGGAGCGTGAGTCGTCATTAATTGGCACGACACCGCGCCGCCCAGGCGCGGCCGTTGGATTGTTGCCGGCACCATCCCCGCCACGGCATGCAGACACTCGTCGACCGCGACGTCATCTCGTTCATCGGCATCATTGTCCAGTTGGTTGGGGCGATGCTGTTGGCGTTGCTTTTCTTCGTGCTCCGGCGCGACGCGAGCCGGCGCACGTACTTCGGCGTATGGACGCAGGCGTGGACCGTTCTCGTGCTGGCGATGTCCGCGCTCGTCGTGCGGTTCAATCTCGTGCCCGGCATCGACGCGCCCTTCGAGCTGCACACCGGGGCCGAGCGCGGAATCTTCGGTGTATATCAGGGCGCGAAGGTGCTCTACCTCGCCATGCTGTTCGGAGGGTCGCTCGCGTACGCGAGAGGGCTTCGCATCTCCCGGTTCTACGCCATCGCGGGCGGCTTGAGCGTCCTTCTCGGTCTCGTCGCGGCAGTCTTCAGCCAAACGCTCGGCGCGATCGTGGTCATCCAGGCGCCGGTGGCCGTGCTCGCGTACGGCTTGTCCGCATACCTGCTCATGTCGCTCCCGCCGTCACGGCGCAGTCTCGGCAGCCGCGTGACCGGGGTGATCAACATTTCGATCGCCCTGGTGTGGGTCGCGTACTTCTGCGGCTTCGGGAGCGTGGAGTTCTCGGGACCCTTCTGGCACTTTCCGACGAAGTGGATCACCTACAATTCCTACATCGACCTCTTGCTGCAGATGCTCCTCGCCTTCGGCATGGTCGTGATGCTGATGGACGACTCGCGCCGCGACGCCGACGACGCACGCGCCGAGCTCGAGGTGGCGCACAACCAGCTCCGCCGCACGGCGCTCTACGATTCGTTGACGGGAGCTCTCAACCGTCAGGCGTTCGAGGAAGGCGTGGGCCTCGAGGCCGCGAAGGCGATGTTCGGCACGGTCATCGTGCTCGACATGGACAACCTGAAGACCGTCAACGACTCGTTCGGCCACGCGACGGGCGACATGCTGCTGCACCAGCTCGTTGTCGTGCTGCGCGCGTCGCTCCGCCCATCGGACCATCTGTATCGCTGGGGCGGCGACGAGTTTCTCCTCGTGCTCCCCGGCGCGCAGGGCGTCGACCTTTGCGAGCGCATCCAGCGTTCGATCGACGACTCGCTCCCGGTCAACATCCTCGGCGCGCCGCGCGGGCTGAAGGCGATGGTCAGCTTGGGCGCGGCGGCGTACAAGAGCGGCGAGTCGCTCGAAGAAGCGATCGCCCGCGCCGACGCCGAGATGTACAAGAACAAGAGCGCGCGCAAGCGCGCGTCCGGCCAGATCGCCCGCGCCGCCGTGTGATCGCGGGTCGTGGATCGCGGAGCGCGGAGCACACGTCCGCGAATAAAGACGGTAGATTCCGAGCACGGAACACCGGTCACCGATCACCGATCACCGATCACCGAGCGAACAATGTCCAATCGTCTGCAGGCACTTCACGCCCTTCGCCAGAGCATCTGGCTCGACTTCATCGACCGCACGAGCCTCAAGAATGGCGACCTACAGCGGCGGATTCGCGACGATGCGCTCACGGGGATGACGTCGAATCCGACGATCTTCGAAAAGGCGCTCGCCGAGGGGACTGCATACGATGAGCAACTCGCCGCGGCGCCGCGGAACGCGACGACGTGGGAGACGTTCGAGCTCGTCGAGACGACGGACGTGCGCGATGCGTGCGACATCTTCCGGCCGGTATTTGACGCCGAACAGGGCGGCGATGGCTTCGTCTCGATCGAGGTCTCGCCGGGCTCGGCCCACAGTGCGGACGACACGCTCGTCGAGGCACGGCGCCTGTGGAAGACGGTCGGCCGGCCGAACGTAATGGTGAAGGTGCCGGGCACGGTCGAGGGAGCGCTCGCCGTACGCAAGCTGATCGCCGACGGCATCAATGTGAACATCACGCTGCTGTTCGCGATCGAAGCGCATGCCGCGGTAATCGACGCGTACCTCGCGGGACTCGAGGATCGCGTGAAGGCCGGCCAGCCGATCGACGGCATCTCGTCCGTCGCCAGCTTTTTTGTCAGCCGCGTGGATGGCGAAGTCGACAAGCGGCTCGATGCCCTCATCGCGAAGAATCCCGCCGACGCCGGCAAGCTCGGCGCGCTGAAAGGGAAGGCGGCGATCGCCAACGCCAAGCTCGCCTACCAGCTCTTCCTCGAGAAGTTCGCGGGCCCGCGCTGGACGGCGCTCGCCGCGAAGGGCGCGCGGTTGCAGCGTCCGCTGTGGGCCAGCACGAGCACCAAGAATCCCGCGTACCGCGACGTCATGTACGTCGAACAGCTCATCGGAGCGAACACCGTCGACACCATGCCGCCGGCGACGATCGATGCGTTCCGCGATCACGGCGAGTCGCGCGTCACGGTCACCGAGGGGATCGACGAGGCGAAGAAGGTGATCGCCGATCTCGCCGCGGCCGGCATCGCGATGAAGGACGTCACCGACAAGCTCCTCGTCGACGGCCTGGCCTCATTCCAGAAATCGTTCGACACGCTGGTCGCCGGCCTGGAGACGAAGACACACGCCGTGGCGAGCGCCAAAGCGTAGCGTCTAGAACGTCGCCCTCGTGATCCGCACGATGCGCGATGGCGCGTCGGTCCACGGGGGGAGCGCGCGCGTCAGCTTCGTCGCGTCCGCGCTTGCTGCGAAGTGTGAGCTCGCGAGCTCCACGGGCAGGGGAGCGGTGCCGCGCACGTGGAGGGTGACGACCCAGCCGCTGTCTGGCGGCGCCACGTAGAGCAGCCGGAGTGCGGTGGTCCCCGCAGCCGGCGGCGGCATCGGCGCCGCGAGCGACCAGCTGGCCACCCGCTCCCTCGGCATTGTCAGCACGTCGAGCGATCCACCGCCGTGCGCGCGGAGCGTCAGTACGCGTCCGCCTGCCGCTGCGTCGAGCGCGTCCACCATGACGACGATCGTCGGCGCGGCGAGGCCCGTCGGCGCGGCATCGCGAACGAGCCCCCGGCGGCCCAGCGCCGCGTCGTGATGCAGATTCGTGAGGAAGGCGCCCCGCAGCGGCGCGTTGAAGTCGAGACTGGTCATCTCGAGCCGCCGCACGCTGTCCGATTCCACGTGGGCGATCGCCAAACGCTGCGGCCGCACGCGAGTGTAGGGGAATTGCACAACCGTCACGACGAGCGCCACGAGGGCTACGGCCGCGGACGCCAGCGCCGCGCCCGCCAGTCCGCCGGCGCGATGCGCGGCGGGGAGCGCGAGTAGGCTCAGCATCGATACGGGCAGGGCGACCAGAATCGCGACGACGACGTCCGGCGCGACGGCGAGCGGCATGCGGCCCATCACTGGAACGAACATCGCGAGCAGCATGCTCGTCACTTGCAGCACCAGCACCGCGGGCACCACGGCGGCGATCGCCATTCCCGCGCGGTAGCGCCGCGCGCCGCCGATCGACGCCACCCCGAGTCCGAAAGCGCCCAGTATCGTCGGCCAGAGCGCCAAGTACGCGGAGCCGGCGCCGCGCACCGTGAGCACGAGAAGAAGGAGCATCCAGAGGAGGAGCGCGCCGATCCATACGTCGTATGACCGCTCGGGTGCGATGCCGATGTGTCGCGCCGATCGCCGCGACCACCGCCGTGCGAGGAGCGCATGCACCGAGAGCACGGCGGTGACCGCAGCGCCGCCGAATGCCGCGATGCCAGCGGCCGGATGTGCGTACCATCCCATCGATCGGCCGGCGAGGTAGTACGGTACGGCGCCGACCACCGCGGTGGCCGCGACGCCAACCACGGTTCCCGCGACGCAGATGAGGAAGCCGGTGAGCACGCGCGCGGCGCCGATGCGAAGCCGGCGCATCACGAGCACGATGATAATCGCCGCCGCGGCCAGCGCACCGAGGCCGAGTGCCCGTCCGGTGCTCGCGCCGTACTCGATCATGGTGACGCCGAGCACGTCGTAGTACACCGCCCGCTCGTCGGTCGCCGGCGGGAGTGGCCGCTCGCCCAGCCACCGCGCGAGGGCCAGCGCGTTCGCTCCCGCGTGCTCGACGCTCCCGGCCCGCACGTTCCATGGCCGGTCGCGGTCGGTGTGATACGCATAGCCGCCGCGGTAGAGTGCGAAGTCGAGCCCGCGCAGCATCCCGGCGTCGCGATAGATGCGAAAGTCGGTGTCGCTCGGGATGAAGCCGGCCTGGAAAATGTCCTGGCCGATGACCGTGCCGTATGGATACGGCACCGCGCTCGCGTAAGCTCGCGCGAGCCACGCGTTGCCGGGGCCGCTCTGAAACATCACCATCTTTCCGTCGGTGCCCGCGCTCTCGAAGTTCGCGAACGCGCGCACGTCGGTAAACCACGGGTGCTTGGTGAACGCGTGCGCCCCGCAGAGACAGATCTCCTCGGCGTCGTTGAACAGAAAGACGAGCGTGTGCCGCGGCCGCGGCCCGGCGGCGATCGCGCGCGCCGCCTCGAGCAGCGCGGCGACGGCGACCGCGTCGTCGGCGGCGCCGACGCTCTGCGGCGGCGAGTCGTAGTGAGAGGAGAAGAGCACGGCATCTGGCGTCGCGCCGCGAATTCGGGCGATGACGTTCGTTACTCGATATGCGTTTGTGCGCGTCCCGACGGTATGCGAGCCCTCGGCCGTCTGGACGTCGACCTCCACGCCGGGGATCGCGCGGAGCCGCCGCGCCAGATACGCCACGGCACTGTCCGCCCCGGGCGTGCCGGCGACGCGATGCCCGATCGTATCGGCGAGATATGCCACCACCGGCCACGCCCGCGCCCCCGAGAACTCCGTCGCCGGCGCCGACGCCGGCGTCACACGCGGAACGCGCTCTCGAACGAGCACCAACGATACGAGCGCCGCCGACG
>JBDUCS010000294.1:0-5268 GCA_040003335.1 Gemmatimonadaceae bacterium
CTTGCCGAAGCGAAGCGTGCCACCCTTGTAGAACATGTAGTTGGGCGACTTCAGGTCGGGCGGAACGATCGCCTTGCGCGCCGGGCCGTCGCCGCTCGAGCCGAACCGCTGCACGACCTCGTCGCCCTCGAGGCGCACGGCGACGACGCGCCCCTCGATCGCCGGCGGCGGGAGAATGCTGTCGGGGACGAGAAAGAGATCATTGCCGTGCACCGACGCGCCCTTGGCGCCGCGCAGATCGAGCAGCTTCTCGAGCGAGAGGCCGAACAATTTCATCACCTTCGCCCCGTTCACGCCCAGAATCTTTGTTTTCGTCGGATGAAGACGGATGAGACCTTCCGGCGTGACGTCCAGCGTCGCCGTGATCTCGAACGGGAGGTCGACGCCTTTGTGGAGGGTGCCGCGCTGCACGATCTCGTTGCCCGAGATCGCAATCGAGAGATGCTTGAGAGGCGAACCCGGATAGGCGAAGACGTACTTGTTGAGCAGGCTGCTCAATCCACTCGCAGTCAGGCCGACCTCGGCATCCTCGATCCGAATGGTGAACGACCGCTTGTCGTCGAAGATGATCGGGCCACCCGCAACGCTGTGCATGGTGCCGTCGAGATGCCGAATGTGCAGCGCGATCTCTGGGTCGACGAAGAAGTTCACGTTCCGCATCGAGACGCGCGTCTTGCCGCCCGATGTCGTTGGCGGCGCGGTGTGCGTGGAGTCGGCGGCGGCGGTCGTCGCGGCGGCGGAGGTCCCGACCGGGGTTGTGCCGAGGACGCGCCGCACGACGAGCGCGACGACAGCCAGCGAGACAACGGCGAAGAACGTCGCGACCCACCGCCGCGGCAGGCCACGAACGCGCGCGCGCAGCCGGCCTCCGAAGGCGGTCACTCGCTGGAACTGCTTCCGACGCGTCGTCATACCGTGCGGGGTTGCAGGGAGCGGGCCTGACTCTGGCCGGGTGGGGTGAAGCGCCTTGTTCGCGGGGTGAGCGTGCAGAATGGCGGGATCTGCGGCGCATTCACAACAGATCCTTCGCGTCGCTCAGGATGACACGCCCGGACGTCAGGATGCCGGACGCCCGCCGGCGAGCAATCGCCTGGCGATGTGCGCGACCAGCAGCGCGAGTGGCACCAGACAGGCCAGGGCGAACAGCGACCACGTCCGCATGCTCCGCTCGAGCGCGGCTCTCGATTCGTAGACCGTGAATCGGCGGATGTCCGACGTCTCGCCGGTCGTCGCCGACGGATATTCCTTCGGAAAAAAGACCGGGATGTCGGCGAAGTACATCGCCAGCGGGAGGAGGCCCGGCAGCGTCAGCGCCAGCGTGTCTTCCGTCTGCGCCGCGTTCGCCGGAACGGTTACCCGTGCGCGCAGGTGCACGTTGATCCCCGGCGCCGATCGGTAGTCCCGCGCCTTGGCGCGCCACTTCACGCGGCCGGGCTCGGCGGTGATCGCAACATCGGATAGCGTGGCAGCGCCACGGAATCGAAGTTCTCCGCCGGCGACGGCCGAGTCGGCGATGCCGCGGTGAAAGATCTGATACCGCGTGGCGTCGCGCCGCGAGCGGAGGACGACGCCCACGGTGTCATCGAGCTCGCGCACCTCGCCGCGCACGAGCGCGCGGTCTCGCACCGTGCCGCGCTGCGAGTAGAACAAGAACGCGCCGGCGACGAGCAGCGATCCGGCGAACATGTAGATGCCTGCTTCAGTTCTGTCGATGTGTGCCATGACCCGCGGGGTTGGGCGTTGCGCAGCGAGGCGTCGCTACCATCAACGGCGCAGGACGCCCGCCCCACGGATCATTACCAGTCCGTCGGCTTGTAGTCCTTCAAGAACTGCCCCCACACGTGCACGCCCGTGCGCGCGCCGGCGATGATCGGGTCGACGATGCGAGCGGCGCCGTCGACGATATCGAGCGGCGGATGAAAGCGATGCTCGGCCACCTTCCGCGCCGCGATCTCGGCGGGATCCTCATCGGTCACCCACCCCGTGTCGACGCTGTTCATGTGGATGCCGTCGCCGTGATAGTCAGCCGCCGCCGTCCGCGTCATCATGTTGAGGGCGGCCTTGGCCATGTTCGTGTGCGGATGCCGCGTCGTCTTGAAATTGCGATAGAACTGCCCCTCGACCGCCGAGACGTTGACGATGTGCTTGTCGCGCTCCGGCGTGCGCAGCATTAGCGGCTTGAGCCGCGCGTTGAGAATGAACGGCGCCACGGCGTTCACGAGATGCACCTCGAGCAGCTCCACCGCCGGCACATCGGCCATCAGCATCCGCCACGAGTTGCGCGTGCGCAAGTCGACCTGCTGCGCATCTTGATCGAGCTGGCCGACGGGGAATAGATCCTTCTGCGCCAGCTGTTCTTCGGGAAGCAGCGCGACCTGCGACAGCTCGGCCGCGTGCGTGATGCCCGCCACGTCCGAGATGAGCCGCTGGCTCGGAGCCGCCGCCACCGCCGTCGCCTCGCCCTCCGGGAGCATGTGGTAACCGCGCAGCCCCTCGTATGCGCCGATGAGCCTGCGCACGTGCGCCGGCATGTCGCGCAGTGACGCCGTCTCGCCCTCCATCATGTGCTGATAGAAATCCGGGGGCCGGCGCACCGTCTGGCAGGCGTTGTTGACGATAAAGTCGAGCCGGTCGCGCGTCGCCAGCATCTCCCGGCAGAACGCCTCGACGCTCGGCGTGTGCCGCAGATCGAGCCCGAAGATCTCGAGCCGGCCGCTCCACTCGCCGAAATCCGGCTCGCTCGCGTAGCGCGCCGCCGAGTCGCGCGGGAAGCGGGTGGTGACGATGAGATGCGCGCCCGCGCGCAGCAGCTTGAGGCCGGCCTGGTATCCGATCTTGACGCGGCCACCCGTCAGCAGGGCGACGCGTCCGCTGAGATCGGCGAGCTCCGTGCGCTTCGCGTAGTTGAACTCCGCGCACTCGGGACACATCTGGTCGTAGAAGTGATGGATGACGGAAAACTTCTCCTTGCAGACGTAGCAGTGCTGCGGCTCGGTCGCCTCCTCCGGCTCGCGATCGCCGTCGACATCGGCCGGCACGAAGCTCTCCGGCGGAAACACG
The DNA here is from genome assembly GCA_040003335.1 of Gemmatimonadaceae bacterium. Classification (GTDB taxonomy): domain Bacteria; phylum Gemmatimonadota; class Gemmatimonadetes; order Gemmatimonadales; family Gemmatimonadaceae; genus JALZAE01. The sequence goes on from JBDUCS010000294.1 coordinate 3,061, forward strand.
TTCGGCGTGTTGAACATCGGCTTCCGGCGCAGTTGCCGAATACCGGTTTCGGCGAGCCGCTTGTCATCACGATTGGCGATGTCCGCCTTGCGCTGCCGCGTCGTCGCTTTCACGAGCGCGCGCCGGGCCGCCGCGTCGGGGTGAAAGACGACCCCGACGACGTTCAGAAAGCGGTGACGATCGTCGGCGGGAATGCGCGCGAGCAGGCCGCGATCGGCGGCGACCGCCTCGAGGAACGTCGTCGCCGCTCGCAGACGCGCCAGCAGCTCGGGATCGCGCACGTCTTCAGCGGGAGAAATGTCTGGCGTCGGCATGGCGAAGTGTAGTCCGTGGTCACGGAGCGGCAAAGCAATGCGGACCGAAGCGGGCGCGGATGGTAGAGACATGGTTGGTGTCTCGTGCTCATCCTGTGCATCGCGTCATACCTCTCCCAAGAGCATCGGCACAAATGGCGAATAGAACGAAGCGTTCGTGGCTGGGGGTGATCGCGGCCGCGACGTGGGCGATTGGCGGAGCCGCGCGCTTGACCGCGCAGCAACCGGTGATCATTCGTGGCGGCTGGATCTTCACGGGGCGCGCCGACACCGTCGAGCGCAACCGCGGCATCTACGTGCGCGGCGGCAGCTTTCTCGCCGTCGACGGCGACTTCGCAGGCGAGGACACCGCCGGCGCGCGCACAATTCGCCTGAACGACGACGAGTACGTGCTCCCCGGTCTGTTCGACGTGCATGCGCACTACAACATGACGCTCGGCGAGGGCGGCGTGCGGTCGGACGAGTATACGTACAACCCGCTCATTTTTCTCGCCAACGGCGTGACGTCGACGTTCCCGGGCGGCGAGTACGATCCCGACGGTATGATGGCCACGCGCAAGCGGATCGACGGCGGCGAACAGATCGGGCCGAGGCTGTACGACTCCGGACCGTACTTTGGCACGGCGCGCCCCGGGTGGAAGAGCACCACTACCGCGGCCGACATCGATCGCGACGTGGACCTATGGGCGGCGCGCGGCGCCCGGAGCTTCAAGGCGAAGGGACTGTCCCCCGAGCTATTGCGCGAGCTGATCATTCGCGCGCACCAGCACGGCCTCACCGTCACGGCGCATCTCGAGTCGGGCTTCCGCAACACGACGAACTCGAAGGACGCCATTCTGATGGGGATCGACCGCGTCGAGCACATCCTCGGCGGCGACCAGCTCGCGCGCGACAGGGATGCCTACACGTCGTGGAACCGCGTCGACACGGCGTCGCGCGAGTTCAAGGACATCGTGCGGCTGTTCATCAGGCACCGCGTGATCTTCGATCCGACGATCAGCGCGCCGCTCTACTTCACGACGACCGCTGGTCGCTCGGAGATGGACCACTGGGTGGACGAGCGAAAGTTTTTCACGCCGTACGTGCAGGAATGGTTCGCGCGGCAGCCGCCGCGGAAGCAGCTGCTGCGCGCCGACTCGCTCTACGCCGCGATGCTCCGGACGACGAAGGCGTTCTACGATGCCGGTGGCGTCGTCACGGTGGGCACGGACAACCCGAGTGTCGGCGACTACCTCGCCGGTTTCTCGACGCACCGCGAGCTGCACGCGCTGGTGAATGCCGGACTCCCGCCGGCGGCGGCGCTCCGCGCCGGCACGATCAACGGCGCGCGCGCGCTCAACGTCGAGAGCAAGCTCGGCACGATCGACGCCGGCAAGTTCGCCGACCTGCTCGTCGCGCGCGGGAATCCGCTCGCCGACATCCGCAACACGCGCAACGTGCGGCTCGTGATGAAGTCGGGCACGGTGTACGACCCGCAGCTGCTGCTCAAGCAGGCCGAAGGGAGGATCGGGCCTACAGGGCCGAGAAGCGCGGCGCCGCGCTGATCGGCTGCCGCGAAGAAAAACAGTCCGGAGGACCGGTGGTCAGGTCACGCCAGATGGCACGTGGCGGTCACGGGCATCTCGCAGCGTGAGGCTCAACCTCACTCACGCGAGTTTCCCATGCGCCATTTTCTGCGGTTGCCAGCCGGTCATCCGGTCTCGCCCGTCACGCCGATCGCCATGCTTGCCGCACTCACGCTCTTCGCCGCGCCCGTTGCGCTGCGTGCCCAGTCCGCACGATTTCCCATCGCCATCGGCGACACGATTCGCGTGTGGTCGAGTGCGCCGCCGCTCCAGGCATTCGCGTCGGGAGTGACCGCACTCGGACGCGACACCCTCGCCCTCCGTCCGCT
>JBDUCS010000295.1:0-5252 GCA_040003335.1 Gemmatimonadaceae bacterium
GTGCCCTCGATGACTGACGTCGCCATCGCCTCGACCGGCCTCACCAACCGCCAGGCCGGTGAAGACATCGCCGCGCAGATTCTTGACCAGCTGCACGGCGCCGCGCCCGACGCGGTGATCGTGTTCGCATCGCCGGACAACGAATACGACGCGCTCCTGGGTGCGTTGGCCGATCGCTGCGGCACGAGCGCGCTCATCGGCTGCTCCTCGGCCGGCGAGTTCACCAATCAGGCTTCCGGCACGGGGCGCACGTCGGCGATCGCGCTGCGCGCGCCCGACATGCGCTTCAGCGCCTCGCTCGCGCGCGGGCTGTCGAACGGACGCGACGGCGCGGCGCAACAGCTGGTGAGTGGCTTCGCCGGATTGGAGTCGTCGGAGTTTCGCTATCGGACGGCCATCATCCTGGTGGACGCCCTCGCGGGTCTGGCCGAGAACCTTCTCGACGAGCTGACGCTCGCCACCGGAGGGATGTACCAGTTCGTCGGTGGCGGCGCAGGCGACGACGGACGGTTCACGAAGACCCACGTCTTCTTCGGACGGGAGGCGTGCACCGACGCGGCCGTCGCGCTCGAGATTCTCAGCAACAAACCGTTCGGCATCGGCGCGCGACACGGCTGGGCGCCATGCGGCGATCCGCTTCGCGTCACCGCATCGCAGGAGTCCTGCGTTGTGAGCCTGAACATCTCGCCCGCCGTTGAAGCGTTCGAAGAGCATGCGGCGGCGACGCACCAGCGATTCGATCGCGAAGATCCGCTCCCATTCTTCCTCCACAACGTGATGGGCGTCGACACGGGAGACGGGCACAAGCTGCGCGTTCCGCTCGGCATCGCGGCCGATGGCGGCATCGTGTGCGCGGCCGAGGTTCCGACCGGGGCCACCGCGCACATCATGTCGACCGGGAAATCGGCGGCGGCCGAAGCGGCGGCGAGCGCGACCCGCGACGCGATCCGGCAAGTGGAGAGTGAGGGACACACGCCGCGGGCCGCGCTTTTCTTCGATTGCGTGGCGACGAGGCTGAGACTCGGCGAGGATTTCGGCCACGAGCTCGAAGCGGTCGCCAAGGAGCTCGGCGCCGCCCCGTTCGCCGGCTTCAACTCCTACGGCCAAATCGTTCGCGCGCACGGACAGTTCAGCGGATTCCACAACTGCACCGCCGTTGTCTGCGTCATACCCGATTGAGCACGACGCTCGCACGGAGCGTCCCTCCTCGATACTGTCGGATGGGGTGACTGTGGGGCTGCTCGAGCTCACGGCGCAGCTATCGTCGCCGGAAACGCGCCCGGCCGCCGCTGTCGCTCTCGCCGCCGCCTTTGGCGCGGACAGCCTCTTGATCTTCGTGCGCGATCGGGAGATCGATGCGTTCTTGTCGGCGCCCGGCTTTGCGCCGGCGTTGCCCAACGGCAAGCGCTGGCGCGCGTTCCTCGCCGAATGCGCCGCCCAGGGACGACACGAGGGGACGCTGCCGCTGCATTCCGCGGACGACTTGCTCCCGGCCGTCGGATTTGCCAACGGACGCGATGTTGTGTTCGTGCTGCTTGGCGAGCGGTCGGCGACCGCGAATACCGAATGGTTTCGCACCCTCCTGCCGTTGTTCGCCGCCGTCGTTCGCGGCGAGCAGACGGCTACCGTGCTGAACACGCAAGCGCAGCTGGCGCGCGAGTCGGCCGGGCGCTCGGCGGTGATGGCGCAGACGCTGGATCGGACGCGTCGCCAGCTCGAGGACGCGCTCACCGCGGCGCGTGAGACCCGCGCCGAGCTGGAACACGTCAATGCACAATTGCAGGATCATTCGCAACACGTCGAGCTGGCGAACCTGCGGCTCGAAAACCAAGCCGAAGAGCTCGAGGCGCAGGCGTTGGAGCTCGAGCTGCAGGCGTCCGAGCTGCTTGCGTCGAACTCCGCGCTCGAAGAAGCGCGAGCGGTCGCGGAGACGGCGGACCGCGCCAAGTCGGACTTTCTGGCGACGATGAGTCACGAGCTCCGTACGCCGCTCAACGCGATCGGCGGGCACGTGCAGCTCATGGAGCTCGGCGTACATGGTCCATTGACCGCCGAACAGCGTCAGTCGCTGGCGCGCATCGATCGGAGTCAGCGACATCTTCTCGGTTTGATCAACGAGGTGCTCAACCTTGCGCGCATCGAGGCTGGACGCGTCGAGTACGTACTGAGCGACGTGGCGCTGTCCGACGCGCTGGCCGATCTCCGGCCAATGATCGAGCCCCAACTGGCCGCGCGGTCGCTGTCGCTGGAGATCCGGAATGCCGGCGATCTGCCGGTGGTGCGCGCCGATCGGGACAAGCTGCAGCAGATTTTTCTCAACCTCCTCTCCAACGCCGCGAAGTTCACCGATGCCGGCGGCCGCGTGTGGATTGACGCCGTTGCGCACCCGGCGTTGCCGGACAGGGTGTTGGTGCGGGTATCGGACACGGGAATCGGCATTCCAGTCCCGAAGCTCGGATCGATCTTCGAGCCGTTCACGCAAGTCGATTCGAGCCATACCCGCCCGGAGCAGGGCACCGGCCTCGGCCTCGCGATCAGTCGTGACCTCGCGCGCGGAATGGGAGGCGACCTGGGCGTGGAGAGCGAGCTGGGAAAGGGCTCGACGTTTACGCTCACGCTCGCGCGGGCGACGGAGCGACACACGGCAGGTTAGTGTGCGACGCCGCGGGCGCCGCTCTCAGCGTACGACGACAGTCTCGGATGTCGTCGCCCCGTCGCACGCCTTTGCGCTCAGGGTCACGGAACCGGCCTTGTGCCAAAAGACCATCGCCACGGCGTGTCCGTGCTGCGGCTTGAAGTCGCGGCCGAAGCGTTCGTCGACCACGATCGTGGCCACCGCCGTGTCGCTCGACGTCCACTCCGTGATAAACGGCGTGTCGCCGTTGCCGTTGATCAGCGCCGCGATCACCGCGCTGTCGCCGGCGGCGGCGCGCGTGACGTTGCCGGTGAGGTCGATCAGCCGCATGGCGTACGAGCTCGCCTCGACGAACACGGTGATCGTGTCCTCGACGTGCGGCGCTGGCGACGCGTGCACGAGGACGAGGCTGTTCGAGAAGCCGCCGCCGCCGTTGAGCGTGACGAGCTGGCCCGTCAAGTCGATCGTCGCCAGCTCGGGCCGGTCGCTAAACCAACCCGCCGGCTCGCTCAGCTCCGCCCCGTCGGCGCCGAAGACGTGCGCACGCAGTTGCACGGGGCAGCCCGGCGCGACCCAGAACGGGCCGCGCTCGATCGACACGCGCGCCGCCGACGTCGGGCGCCGGAACACGTCCGGCGCGCTGATCGCGGCGTTCGAGCAGGCGGCGGCGAGCGCGCAAATCACGATGACGGCGTACTTCATCCGGGCCTCCCCGATCCGTGCGGGACTCGGATGTAACATACGCTCCGGAACCGGACGCCGGATCCATCGGCGGCCTACGGCTTCTTTTTTTCCCGCGTGGCGCTGAACGGCCGCGGCTGGCCGTCGATCGCCCCGTCGAGCGACGCCGAGTGCTGCGTACCCGTCAGCGCATCGGCGCTCACCGTCAGATCGTAGACCGTCTTCATCGGCACGTGCCGCTCCTCGTCGTTCTCGCGAATGACGGCGTCCACCGGCGCCGCCTCCAGCCGAAGGGCCCCCTTCGTCATTAGCCCGCGTATCGGGCGCGGCGGCGGGGCATTTTCAGCCGGCTCGAACACCGTCAGCATGCCGACCAGCGAGTCGCCGCGTGGCTCGAGCACAAGTCGCGCGCGCACCTTCCCGAGCGACGTCACGACGCCATTTTCGTTGCGCATGCCGCGGTCGAACTCGGCTATCCACGTCCCCGCCGCGCCCTGCGCCCGCAGCGGCGCACTGGAGAGGGCCACGAGCGCGAATCCGATCACCGTCGCGCAATGATGCCTTTGCATTCGATACCTCTGATGAGTGTGCGTTGTTTGAACCATCCGGCCCTCGATCGGTTGCCGCCATCCATGAGAATTTCGGCCAGCTTGCATCGCAACGTGTTGCGCGTGCATCTCGTATTGATCGAAACGCGGCTCCACACGGTGCGATCTCCCAATCTTCCATTCTGCCTCACGAGGCCCGTCATGCGGTGCAGCATCGTCACGCTCGGACTCTCCCTCTCGCTCTCCCTGGCCGCGCCGCTATCGCCGTCGGCCGCGCAAGGAGGACCGGGTCCGCGGGACGATAGGGCCGGCTCGGCGTCCACGCAGTCCACGGCGAAGCCGGGACGCGATCCGAGTCAGCCGATCGACGAGGAGTACACGAAGAAGATCCGCGAATACACGACCGAGCCGTTCTTCCTTTCACCGCTCGTCGACTATCTCCCCGCCTCGAAGACGGTGCCGACACCCAAAGCCGTGCTCGGCGATATCGCCGGTGCGCGCGACAACCTCCCGTACTCGAAGCAGGTCTACGAGTACATGCGGCTCCTCGCCAAGAGCACGCCACGCGTGAAGGTCGTCTCGATCGGCACCACGGAAGAGGGACGCGAGATGATCGCCGTCGCCGTCGCCGACGAGTCGATTATCGCGAAGCTCGACGAGAACAAGGCGAAGCTCGCGAAATTGGCGGACCCGCGCACGATTGATATGGACGACAAGCGGGCCGAGTCGATCGTCGCCGACGTCACGCCGGTCTACTACATCACGGGGACCATCCACTCGCCCGAGTCCGGCGCGCCGACGGCGCTGATGGAGCTCGCCTACCGCCTCGCCGTCGACGAGAGCCCGTACGTCAAGAACATCCGCGACCACGTCATCACGCTCATCACGCCGATCGTCGAGGTCGACGGCCGGGACCGCGAGGTCGACGTCTTCCGCTGGCACATGGCGCACCCCGGCGAGACGTATCCGAATCTGCTCTACTGGGGAAAGTACGTCGCGCACGACAACAACCGCGACGCGATGGGGATGACGCTCAAGCTGTCGCAGAACGTCCTCAACACCTACATCGACTGGAAGGCGCAGGTGCTGCACGACCTCCACGAGTCGGGACAGTACCTCTACGACAACACCGTCGGCGACGGACCGTACAACGCCTGGGTCGATCCGCTGCTCACGAACGAATGGCAGATGCTCGGCTGGAACAACGTGCAGGAGATGACGCGCATGGGCATGCCCGGCGTCTACACCCACGGCCAGTTCGATACCTGGTCGCCCGGCTATCTGATGTTCATGGCGGCGACGCACAACGGCATCAGCCGGCTCTACGAGACGCTCGGGAATGGCGGCACCGCCGAGACGATGGAGCGCACGCTGTCGCCGAGTGAGAC
>JBDUCS010000296.1:0-5238 GCA_040003335.1 Gemmatimonadaceae bacterium
TCGCCAAGGTGTTCGGCTGCAAGCAGGGCGATGCGATGGTGCGCCGCGAGCGCGCGCGGGCGCAGATCTGGTAGCCGCGTGATCGGAGGCATCACGCTCGCGCTGGCGATGCTGTCGCGCGCGCCGGCGGACACGGTCTGTCGTGACGACGCGTCGGCGCTGAACTGTTTCACGCTCGTGCCGACGCCCGATCTAGCGGCCGCCTCGGGAGCGATCGCGCTCCGGCCGGCGCATTCGCCGTTCGGCGTCGCCGTGACCGTGGACGGCCGGTCGCGCTATCACCTCACGGCGACGATCGCCGGCTTGCCCCCGGCGCGCTCGTTGGGCGGCGGCGCCAACGTCTACGTGGCGTGGTCGTACTCGCTCGCCCTCGATAGCGCGGTGAAGCTCGGCACCGTCGGCAACGGAACGTTCGAGCTCGGTGAGCTCGACCGCGCGCAGTTTCGGGTGCTGATCAGCGCCGAGCGGTCGGCGGCGGTGGCGAGCCGGCACGGACGGCTCGTTCTCCGCGGCACGTCGCCCGCGTCGCGTCTCCTCGCGCACCGCGACATCACGCAGCCCGCGGCGCCGGGCGCGCTGCGCGATGCGTCGGCGCCGATGACCGGCCACGAGACGATGGGGCAATGGACGATGCCGCCGATGCCGCGGGCTATGACGGCGATGCCGGGCATGGCCGGTCTCGAGCCGTCGGCCGGTGCGATGCGCCCTGGTGCCGGGCGCGACGCCGCGGCGCTCGCGGCCGCGCGGCCGCGTGAGACCGTGCACCTCGAGAGTGGCGACACGCTCGCGCTCGAAGCGGCGCTCGTGCGGCGGACGATCGCCGGCAAGACATTCGTGATGTACGGCTACAACGGCCAGTATCCCGGTCCGCTCATCGACGTGAAGCAGGGCGCGACGATCGTCGTGCGCTTTCACAACGCGATCGACCAACCGAGCAGCGTGCACTGGCACGGCGTGCGTCTCGACAACCGATTCGACGGCACCGTCGGTGTGACGCAGGAGGCGGTGCCTTCCGGCGGCACGTTCACGTACACCGTCCGCTTTCCCGACGCGGGGATTTACTGGTATCACCCGCACGTGCGCGAGGACGTGCAGCAGGACCTGGGACTGTACGGCAACATGCTCGTGCGCGCACCCGACGCCGACTACCTGTCGCCCGTGAATCGCGAAGCCGTGCTGATGCTCGACGACATCGAAATCGGCGACGCGGGCGCGACGGCGTACGGCGCGAGCGCGCCCACGCACGCGTTGATGGGGCGGTTCGGCAACGTCTTTCTCGTGAACGGCGAGCCGCGCTGGTCGCTGGGCGTGAAGCGCGGCGAGGTCGTGCGCTTCTATCTGACCAACGCCTCGAGTGCGCGGCTCTACAACATCTCGTTCGCCGGCGCGCGGATGAAGCTCGTGGCGAGCGACCTCGGCCGCTTCGAGCGCGAAGAGGTGGTGGAGAGCGTGGTGCTGGCGCCCGCCGAGCGCTACGTAGTGGACGTGGAGTTCGCGCGCCAGGGGAGCGCCGCGTTGGTGAACCGGGTGCAGGCGCTGGATCACATGATCGGCGTGTACTCCAGCGAGACCGACACGCTGGGAAGCGTACGAGTCGCGCCCGATCGCGTGACGCCGAGCTACGCGCGCCAGTTCGCGCGGCCGCGCCGCTACGCAGACGTGGCGGCAAGCACCGCGGCCCTGCGGAACGCGATGGCGCGGCCGCCCGACCGGTCGCTCGTGTTGACGCTCCGAACGCGCGATCTGCCGCAGGCGATCGCCACCATGCTGCAGGGGATTAACGCCCCGGTCGAATGGAACGACGGCATGCCGATGATGAACTGGCTGACGACGGGCAACGAGGTGAACTGGGTGCTCCGCGACGCGGCGACGGGCCAGGAAAACATGGATATCGATTGGCGATTCGCCGTGCACGACACTGTGAAGCTGAGCCTGTTCAACGATCCATCGTCGAGCCACGCGATGCAGCACCCGATCCATCTGCACGGCCAACGCTTCTTGGTGGTGAGCCGCGACGGCGTGCGCAACACGAATCTCGTCTGGAAGGACACCGCGATCATCGCCGCGGGCGAGACGGTCGAGCTCTTGGTCGAAATGTCAAACCCCGGCCGCTGGATGCTCCATTGCCACGTCGCCGAGCACTTGAGCGCCGGGATGATGATGGTGTTCAGCGTGGGCGCGGGCGGGATCCGGAGATGAAGCGCTGTGTCGTGTCATCCCCGACACCGGCTCTTCCCAAAGTCGCTTCCCGGTCGCTAGTTAGTCTGCGGCGTCGATGCCGATCGCGCTGACCTTTCTCCGCGCCATTTTTGACGAGGACCTTCCGGATGCGACGTATCCTTCTTGGCTGCGCGGTCGCGCTCGCCACCACGCCGGTCGGCGCGCAGACTCGCACGCTGCCGCAGAACGTGTTGCAGTACGTGAGCGTCGACGCGCCGGTGGTCGCGCTGATCCATGCACGCGTGATCGACGGCACCGGTGCCCCGGCTCGCGACGATCAGGCGGTGGTCATCCGTGGCGAGAAGGTGGCGGCCATCGGCAACACGGGGAGCGTCGCGATCCCATCCGATGCACGCACGATCGATCTCACGGGGAAAACCATCATCCCCGGCATTATCGGTCTGCACGACCACATGTACTACGGCGGCATGAAGTTCATGGGGAACAGCTACCCGCGGCTCTTTCTCTCGGCGGGTGTGACGACGATTCGGACCGCGGGGAGCGTGGACGCGTACCAGGAGCTCAACCTCAAGCGCCTCACCGACTCGATGGTCATCGCCGGCCCGACGATCGTGCCGACGGGTCCGTATCTGCAGGGCATGAAGGGCGGCTTCGGTGTGATGCACCCCCTGACGACGGTCGAGGACGCGCGCCGCACGGTGCAGTACTGGGCCGAGGAAGGGGTGACGTGGTTCAAGGCCTATACGCAGGTGTCGCGCGCCGAGCTCGGCGCGGCGATCACCGAAGCGCACAAGCGCGGCGTGAAGGTGACGGCGCACCTCTGCTCGGTCGGATTCCGCGAAGCGGTCGCGCTCGGCATCGACAATCTCGAGCACGGACTGCTCACGAACTCAGAGTACGTGACGTCGAAAAAGCCGGATGAGTGCCCGAAGGAAGCCGACAATGCGCACTACGCGGCGCTCGACATCGACAGCCCCGACGTGCAGCAGACGTTCAAGGAGATGGTGAAGCACCATGTCGCGATGACGTCGACGCTCGACGTGTTCGAGATCTCATCGCCGAGCCGGGTACCGGTGGACCAGCGCGTGCTCGATGCGCTCTACCCCGACGCGGCGAAGCAGGTGCAGGCGTTCTACGATCGCGGCAAGACGGCGAACGACACGCTCGCCCGTGCCGCCTTCAAGAAGGCGATGGCGTTCGACCGCGCGTTCGTCAAAGCCGGCGGTCTCCTCGGCGCCGGCGCCGACCCGTGCTGCGCCAGCGCGATCGCCGGCTACGGCGACCAGCGCAACTTCGAGCTCCTTGTCGAGGCCGGCTTCACCGCCGAGCAGGCGGTGCAGATCATGACGTCGAACGGCGCGAAGATTCTCGGATTCGACAAATGGGTGGGCACGATCGCGCCGGGCATGCAAGCGGATCTCGTCGTGCTCGCCGGAAATCCGGTCGTGACTCCGTCGGACATCAAGAACGTCGAGACCGTGTTCCGGCGCGGCGTCGGCTACGATGCGGCGAAGCTCAAGGAATCGATCAAAGGATTGGTCGGGCTTCGGTGATGCGCTCGCTGCGTTCATTCAACGGCGCGCTCATCGTCGCGGCGGTTGCGCTCGCCACATCGGGCGCCACGGCGCGCGGACTCGCGCGCCCGAGCCTCTTTCGCATCGAGCTCCAGCCGACGCCGGCTGCGCCGAGTGCCCAGGGCGTGGTGACGCTCGAACCGGCGGAGTCTCCGTTCGGTATCGCGCTTACGCCCGACGGGCACTTCATCTTCGATCTCGAGCTGCGCTGCAACGGCCTTCCAGCGGCGTCGACCTTTGGTCCGTATACGCAATACGTTGCGTGGGTCGTCACCGCCGATCTGTCGACGTCGCAGAAGCTCGGCGTCGCGTCGACGGCGGTACCCGTGAAAGGCCAGGTGGCGATGAACAAGTTTCTCGTGATCGTCTCGGCCGAGGGTGCCACGATAGGCGACAGGTGGAAGGGGCCAATCGTCCTCCGCGGATTCTCGCCCAGCGCGCTCCTCGAGAATTTTTCGGGCAAGACGATGTTTAATGGGGGAATGCCGCAGTGAAGCCGGTGATCGGTCATCGGTGTTCGGTGTTCGGTCCCATCCCCGTCCGCCTCCTGTCAGCGCTTGTCGCGGGCGCCTTCATCTCGCTCGTCTCGCCGCTCGGCGCGCAACGCGTGAAGCGGGATACGGCGAAGGTCGCCGTGAAGGACACGGCGAAGATGGACCACGCGATGCCGGGGATGGATCACGACATGGCGGGCATGGATCATGGCTCCTCATCGGGCGGGAAGATGCAGATGCCGCCGATGGCGAAAGGGCTCGAGATGCCGATGATCCCCGGCATGGAGCGCGCGAAGCCCAGCGTGTTGCTGTACCGGCCCGGTGACGGAGTCGACGCGAGCACGCTCGCCGCCGCGGTGCCGCGCAAGGTCGTGCCGCTCGGCGACCGCGACACGCTCGACCTCACCGCGCAGCTCGTGCGCCGCACGATCCTCGGCAAGACGCACGTGATGTTCGGCTTCAACGGACAGTATCCCGGTCCGCTCATTCGCGTGAAGCAGGGCGCGACGATCACGGTAAAGTTCCACAACCGACTCGACCAACCAAGCGCGGTGCACTGGCACGGCGTGCGACTCGATAACGCGAGCGACGGCGCGGTTGGCGTCACGCAACAGGCCGTGCCACCCGGCGGCGATTTCACGTACACGGTGCATTTCGTCGACGCCGGGATCTACTGGTATCACCCGCACGTGCGGGAAGACGTGCAGCAGGCGCTCGGACTCTTCGGCAACATGATGGTCGACTCCCCCGATCCGGCCTACTACAGCGCCGTCAATGCCGAAGAGTTCCTGATGCTCGACGACCTCCTCGTCGACGACGCGGGTATTTTTCCCTTCGGCAAGGAGGCGGCGAACTTCGCCATCATGGGCCGATTCGGGAACGTCTATCTGCTCAACGGCGAGCCGCGCTACAACCTCGCCGTCCATCGCGGCGACGTCGTGCGCTTCTTCCTCACCGACGTCTCCAACACGCGGATGTACAACCTCGGC
>JBDUCS010000297.1:0-5222 GCA_040003335.1 Gemmatimonadaceae bacterium
AAACCCATCGAGCAGCGGGCCGGTGTAGAGACGCGGGATGCGCTCGAGCGCATCCGCCGCGATCGCGGTGCGCAGCTCGTGCAGATCGCAGCTCACGCAGGACGGATTCATCAGCAGTCCGTCGCCCGTCGACGCGATGGCGGCTTCACCCAGTGCGGCGCGCAGCACGTGCACGGCGAGGTTGAGCAGCCGGCGCGCGTTGGCCAGGTCGCGCTCCGGCCAGAGCAGCGCCATCGCCCGGTCGCGCGACAGCGGCTGCGGCCACGCGGCGACGATCAGCGTCAACAGCGCGATGCGGTGACGCTGCGTGGGGGGGCCGGCCAAGGGAGCATCGCCGGAGCGCAGACTCGCGCCGCCGAGGAGTTGAACCGTGATCATCGTCTCTCGTCCACCGGCTAATCCGTAGCTAACTCTGAGCGCAACGAGCGGTTAATGGCCCCGGCTCATCATAGGCGCGTGGGTACACGATAACCTAAACCGAACGAGGCCATGATGAGACGCACTGCAACGCTCGTTGGCGCGATGGCACTGCTCGCCGGATGCAGCGACAGCCCGACCGCCACCAAACAGCAACAGGATCTGGAGGCGTTGCGCCGGGTGACGACGCCATTCCAGAACTTTCAGGCGGCAACGACAAGCGGATGGTCGGCGAAGATCACGCCGTGCATGTCAGACCCGTCCGGCGGGATGGGCTACCACTACGGCAACACGGCCCTGATCGACGGCTCCGTGAGCGTGGAGCAGCCCGAGCTGCTGCTCTACGAGCCCGACCAGGCCGGCACGCTACGCCTCGTGGCCGTGGAGTACATCGTCCCGTATTCCGCGCACAGCCGCAGCGACGCGCCGCCGGTGCTCTTCGGCCGGGAGTTCAAGAAGAACGACACGTTCCAACTCTGGGGCCTCCACGTGTGGGCGTGGAAGGAGAACGCCAACGGTCTCTATGCCGACTGGAACCCGCAGGTGTCGTGCGCGAACGCAGCCGACGTTTCCTCGATGGTCCACTAAACTCAACGTGTCATCGGAGAACGCCAATGCCCAAGTACCTGATCGAACGCGAGATCCCGAACGCGGGGGCTCTCTCCTCCGCAGAGCTGACGACGATCTCGCAACGCTCGTGCGGTGTGCTGCAGCAACTCGGTCCGACGATTCAGTGGGTGCAGAGCTTCGTGACCGAGGACAAGATCACCTGCGTCTACATCGCGCCCAACGCGGAGTTGATCCGCGAGCATGCCAGACTCGGTAATTTCCCAGCTGATCGCGTGTTGGAGATCGCCACGATCATCGATCCGACGACGGCGGAGCCGAACGAGCTGGCGGGCGCGGCCGCGTAGCGGCTCGTTTGAGATTTCGTTTGAAGGACGATGCTCGGTGCCGGCAGGTGGTCGGCGCCGAGCGTCGTGCGTTGGAGAGGGTGCATCCGCGTTCCACTCTCTCGCGCGGTCTTTTCGTGCTCGCGTCCGTGCCGGCCAGCGAGTATCCTCGCCATCTAGTGTCCACACGCCGACCCGCGCCCCTGAGGTCATGATGCAACCGCTCCCCCTGCCCTCTTGGCGCGCTCTCGTCGCGCGTGCCCTGCTCGCCCTGTCTCCAATCGTGACCGGGACGGTCCAGGCGCAGCACCGGCCGACAGCGACTCCGCGCCCGTCCTTCGCCGAGCCGGCGATCTCGCCCGATGGACGCGAGATCGCGTTCATCTCCGGCGGCGACATTTGGACCGTGCAGAGCGGCGGCGGTGACGCGCGGCTACTCGTGTCCCACCCGGCCAACGAGTCGCGACCCCTCTACTCGCCCGACGGCCAGCAACTCGCCTTCGTCTCGACGCGAGCGGGGAGCGCGGACATCTGGATCCTCGAGTTCGCGACCGGCGCGCTGCGGCGGCTCACCTTCGACGACGGCGCCGAGCAACTGGATGCGTGGTCGCACGACGGCAAGTGGATCTACTTCTCATCGGGCGCGCACGATGTCGGCGGAACGGCCGACGAGTATCGCGTCAGTGCTGCGGGCGGCACCCCGATGATCGTCGCCGGCGACCGATTCGTCGGCGAGTTCATGGGAGCGCCATCGCCGGACGGCTCGTCGCTGGCGATCGTGGCGCGCGGCAACGCACAGTCGCAGTGGTGGCGAAAGGGACACAGCCATCTCGACGAGAGCGAGCTCTGGCTCGTGCGCGGCGATGGCTCCGCCGCGCCGACCTATCAACAGCTCACTCCACTCGGCGCCAAACGCCAATGGCCGATGTGGGATCCGCAAGGCCGAACGTTGTTCTTCGTATCGGACGAAGGGGGAGCGCAGAATCTCTGGTCGATGCCGATCGGCGGAGCGGGTGGGGCCGCTACCCAGTTGACGCATTTTCGCGATGGACGGGTGTTGTACCCTACGCTCTCCGCCGATGGGAAGACGATGGTGTTCGAGCGCGACTTCGACATATGGGCTGCGGACGCTGCCACAGGTACCGCCAAACCGGTTCTGATCGCACTGCGCGGCGCGATCGCGACGGCGCCGTCCGAGCATCTCGTACTAACGAACGGATTCCAGGAATCCGCGCTGTCGCGCGACGGGAAGAAGATCGCCTTCGTCGCCCGCGGCGATGTCTTCGCGACCAGCGCCACCGACGGCGGCGACGCCGAGCGCGTGACGCAAACGGCGGCGATCGAATCGCAGCTCGCGTGGGCGCCGGATAGCCGGCGTCTGGCGTACGTCTCCAACCGCGACGGCGCGTGGCATCTGTACGTGTACGATTTTGTCGGACGGAAGGAGACCCAGCTCACGCGCGGCGACAAGTCCGACGCGCAGGTGCGTTGGTCGCCCGACGGCACGCAGCTCGCGTTCGTTCGCGACGCCCGCGAGCTGCACGTGCTCGAGGTGGCCGCGGGTCGCGATCGGGTCGTCGCGCACGGCACTTTCTCCCGCCCGCCGTTCGTCGCCTCGGGCGACGGAAGCATCGCGTGGTCGCCGGACGGCAAGTACATCGCGTATCTCGCCAATGGCGCCAAGCTGATGGTCAACGCCTACGTCGTCGGCGCGAGCGGCGGCGGCAACGCTCCGTCATCAGTCACTGGCGACGAGGTCACGTTCCTCGGCAACACGAACGGCGCGAGCCTGTCGTGGAGTCCGGACGGATCGTACCTGATGCTCGTCTCCTCGATGCGCACCGAGCCGGCGATCGTCGCGCGGGTCGATCTCGTACCGCACGTGCCGAAGCTGCGCGAAGATCAGTTCAGCGCGCTATTCCGCGACCTGACCCCGGGACGCACCACCCCGACGCCTGCGATCGATCCCACGCCATCCCCTCCGCGCGATTCCGCGCCGCGGGTCGACGTGCGTGTGACATCACCGCGCACGCGGGTGGTGCTCGAGGGCATTCGCGATCGCCTCACCGTCGTTCCCACCGGCCTCGACGCGAGCGCGCTCGCGGTGAGCCCCGATGGGAAGTCGATGCTGCTCGTCGCCAATGCCGCCGGGCAGCAGAACATCTACGTCTATCCACTCGACGAGCTGGCGACCGATCCACCGATCGCCAAGCAAGTGACATCGACCGCGGGACGGAAGGCCAACGTGCAGTGGGCGCCAGACGGCAAGTCCATTTTTTTCTTGGAGCAGGGCCGCCTCTCCAGCGTTGTCGTGGACACTCGCGTGACACGCGCAATCGCGGCTCGCGCCGAGCTCGACGTCGAGTTCGACCGTGAGAAGATCGAAGTCTTCCACCAAGCGTGGGAGTTCTTGAACGACAATTTCTACGATCCCGCCTTTCACGGGGTGGACTGGAACGCTGTCCACACGGCATATGCGCCACTGATCGCCGGCGCGCGGACGCCCGACGAGATGCGGCGCGTGCTGAGCTTGATGATCGGCGAGATGAATGCGTCGCACATGGGGATCGGTGCTCCGCCGCTCGGCACCGCGCCCGTCACCGGTCGCGTCGGTCTGACCTTCGACCGCGCCGCGTACGAGCAGCGCGGCATCCTCAAAGTCGCGAGCGTCGTCCCACTCTCGCCGGCGGCGATCAGCGACTCCGTCAAACCGGGCAATGTGATCACCGCCGTCGACGGCGTGCCCATCGATGCGCACATGAGCTTCGACTCGCTGCTTGCGTACAAAATCGGGAGACGCGTCGCGCTCACCGTGGCCGACCCGATCACCAATGCGACCCACGACGTCGTGCTGCGACCGGTGAACGCGGCCTCCGAGCGCGCCCTGCTCTACCGAGACTGGGTCGCGGGCCGTCGCGCCTACGTCGCCAAGATCAGCGGGGGACGTCTCGGGTATGTGCACATGGCCGATATGGGTGGCAACGCGATCGATCAGATGAGCCTCGATCTCGACAGCGAGAATCACAGCAAGGAAGGGCTCGTGCTCGACATCCGAAACAACAACGGTGGGTTCGTGAATGGACACGCGCTCGACGTACTGAGCCGCCGGCCCTACGTGATCATGACGCGCCGCGGCGTGCCGGGCGTGCCCGGGCGTCCAGTGCTCGGCCAGCGCTCGTTCGACGCGCCGACGATTCTGGTGACCAACCAGTACACGCTCTCCGACGGCGAGAACTTTACGGAGGGTTACCGGACGATGAAGCTCGGCAAAGTGGTCGGCGAGCCGACGGCGGGATGGGACGTGTATACCGGCGCCGGCACGATGGTCGACGGGACGACTGTCCGTCTTCCGTTCATGCGCAACGGCGCGCTCGACGGCACGGCGCTCGAGCAGCACCCGCGCGCCGTGGACATTCCAGTCGAGCGGGTGATGGGCGAGAGCTTCCTTGGGCGTGACACGCAGCTCGATGCGGCGGTGAAAGCGCTGCTTGCGGAGCTCGGGGTGAAGCGGACGGCGCGTCCTTAGCGGGGCGAACACGCGATCACCTCGGCTGAATCGCCAGCCATCGCGCGAGATACTCGTCGACGAAATCGCGATCGGGGATTGGCGTCGGTGCGCTCTCGTACACTTCGCGCCACCGCCAGCGCGGCGACCCATGATCGCTGCGCGACGCTGGTAGCAGAGCGCGGCATTGGTGGTCAGTGCAATGATGACGGCGGCGTACACAAGTTGCATTACCGTTCCCGCAAACAGACTCCTTGCGCGGGACTGCCGCGCAATCGTTCCTCTGCGGACGGCTCAAGATGCAGGCAACGGTCAGGGAACACGCACGACTGGGTGACAACGGCGAGCCATCTGACGCTCGTGAGCTACGTCTCGTCGACTCGAGACAGGATTGGATCGCCTTGGCG
>JBDUCS010000298.1:0-5205 GCA_040003335.1 Gemmatimonadaceae bacterium
GCTCCTGCCACGGCATCGCCGGGTGCCGGTGATGCGTGAGGTTGTAGTTGAAGTTGAGAAAGAGCAGCCGCACGATCCACGGCGCGCGCACGTTGTACGCGCCTTCGATCACGTGGATCGGCGTGTAGAGGTGGTAGATCCACTGCAGCGACGACCAGCTGAACGCGAACGCGGTGTAGGCGAAGAGGAGCGTGTGCCAGTGCCACGGTCCGCGCCAGATGATCCCACCCCAGATCGCGAGGAGGATCGCGCCCTCCGCTTGCATCATGCGCCAGTCGCGACGCTTGAACTCGAGAAAGCCGGCGGCGAACGAGTTGAACCGGGCCTGGCGCGCGAACCACTGCGCGGCCCGGTACGGGATGACGAGCGAGAGAAATGGGAAGAGCGCCGAGCCGAGCCAGATCCCGCCGAAGACCGCGAGGTAGTAGCGCACCGTCTTGCCGATCGCGCTCTCGCCGTCGTGGATGAACTCCGCGCGCTCCGGTTCGGCGCGGTTGCGGCGGTGATGGCCCCAATGCTGAACGCGCATGAGCGTCGGTGAGGTGCCGAACAGCGTGCACGTCACCCATCCGATCGCGTAGTTGAGACGCGGATCGCGATGCGCGTTCCGATGGCAATACTCGTGTAGCATCGTGAAGACGCCCTGCATCGTCAGGCAAAAGACCACGAGAGCCACGGCGCGCGCCCAGAGCGGAAGCCGCGTGTCGTCGAGCGCAGTGAGGAGCGCGGCCCAGGCCACCACCTCGAGCAGCGAGACGACCATGTTCGCGCGCCCGTAGCGGCCGAGAGCGCTCCAGCTCGGCTCGGCGTGCGGGACGAGCTCTGCACCTTGCGGCTCGATCAGCAGTTTCGCGTGTGCGGTCATTGGATGGACGGGAGTTGCGAGCGGCGCCTAGCGGAGCGCGCCACTCCAGAGATGCGACACGAGCTCGCGCCCCGGGCGCCGCCGTGTCGAGGGAATCGCGGACGGGATCTCGTTCCACGGCACGCCGGGACGAGCGTGGTGCTCCCGGTGGTAGTTGATGTTGTACGGCCAGATGGTCAGGCGGCCCAGCAGGCCGGGCGCCCAACTGTAGGTGATCGCATCGGCGCTCCCCTCCCCCGCGTGCTCGGCGAACGAACGCACTTTCTGGAGGAGTTGCGTGAGCGTGAAGTAGGGCACGAGCCAGAGGAGCGCGATGCGTCCAGTGATGACGGGCGCGACGATCGCTCCCGCGATGACCGCGGCAGCGAACAATGCGATGGTGAGCGCGAGCTCCGGATAGGCACGTGTCGCCGCCATCCTGAGCGGCGAGCGCGGATCGCGTCGCACGCGGAAGAAGCGCACGGCCATCACGATGTTATGCCACCCGAGCACGTCTCCGGCGACTTGCCGCGCCAGTGGCCCGAGCGCGAGCGGACGGTAGCGCCACGGCTGCGCGTGGTAGAGGAGTACGCGCTCCGGGTCACGCTCCGTGCCGAGGTGCCGGTGATGCCCGATGTGCACGGCACGATAGAGATGCACCGGCACGAGTAGCGGCACGCCCGCTGCGACATTGGTGATGCCATCGTTGAGTCGGCGTGGACTGGCGATGAGTCCGTGCACGCCGTCGTGAAAGAGAATGAAGAGGCCGTGCTGCCGCGTGCCGAGGACGATCATCGCGATCGCGGCGACGGGGACGCTCCACCAGTGGAGCGCGGCGACGATCGTCGCCGCAATCGCGATCCACTCCAGCGCAAAGGCGCGCGCGGTCGCCGCGTGCACCGTGCGCGCGTGCGGCACAATCGACGCGGCGACGACGATGCCGACCACCACACCGGCGATCACGTCCGGGAGATAGTGCTGCTTCGTGAGAAGCGCCGCGGCCGCGAGGATGATGGAC
This sequence comes from Gemmatimonadaceae bacterium, assembly GCA_040003335.1. Taxonomy (GTDB): domain Bacteria; phylum Gemmatimonadota; class Gemmatimonadetes; order Gemmatimonadales; family Gemmatimonadaceae; genus JALZAE01. Next base: position 1,863 of record JBDUCS010000298.1, read on the forward strand.
CAGGCGGCATACACCGCTGCCAGCCGGCGCCACGCGCGCCCGTCGCCGCCGCGCGCCGCGAGCGCGCACCCGGCCGCGATCGCGACGGGAAGCGCGACGTGCCCGCTCGGCATCGCGCCGAGCGGCGTGTCCGCCCATTGCAGCAGCGCCAGCAGCGAGCCGGGCGGAGCCGCCGGCGGCGCGACGAGGCGTGTCGGCATCACGTTGTTGATCACGATGCACGCCGCGGTGCTGCCGAACGCGGCCAGCAGCACGCGGCCGAAGCCACCGAGCCGGCGGGCGAGCACGATCAGCGCGAGCGGCAGCACGTAGTAGCTGAGATACGGCCACGCCGTCCACGGTGAGAGCGGGAGCCATGCGTCGAACGCGGTCGGGTGAATCGCGAGCGGCGTCCGGAACGGTGCCCGCGTCGCGAGTCCATAGAACGCCGTCGCGAACGGCGTGGCGATGAATAGCGCGCGCCACGGATTGCGGCCCACCCACTCGGCGAGACGCATCAAATCCAGAACTCGATATGGTCGACGCGCGGCTCAGGCGCCACGCCGCCGCCACCGGACTGCGCGTGGTCGCGCAGCGATTCGACGTAGTCGTGAAGCAGGTCGGCGGCGGTGGAGTTGAAGCGGGGCTCGCCGCCAAAGCGACGCAGGTTGTCGCCCTGCATGCGCATGATGTCCACGTCCTGCGTGATCACCTGACGCGTGTAGAGCGGCAGCCACGCCTTCGCGAACGCGTTGAGCCAGCCGAGCCGGTAGCTGATCAGCGTGTAGACCACGGTGTCGAACGGCCCGCGCGGCGTGCAGGTGCTGGTGATCGTGAAGCCGCGCCGCGGTCCGAAGGTGTAGTCGACGCGCGTGGTGTTCGGCATGTAGAACTTGTCCGTGTGCACCGTCGGCGCGCCGTCGGGATTGAGGATGCGGCTCGTGAAGCCGATCTCGTCGTTCGGCAGATCGTACGTGACGAGCACGCTGTCTGCCGTGCGCTCCACGGTGACGGGCACGCGTTTGTGCGACGGCTTCCGAAACCAGCCGTGATGCACGAAGGTGGTGTGTGGCACGTCCATGAAGTTCTCGACGAGGTGCGTGACCTCGTTCGGGAATTCGGTGATCATGTAGTAGGTGCCCCACTCCGGCTCGGCCCAGTACGGCATCGGGAAGGGATCGCGCGTCGGCTGGCCCTCGCCCATCCAGACCCACACGAGACCGTGCTGCTCGCGCACGGGGAAGGACGGCACGCGACACTCGGCGCGCGGCCGGCACTCACCTTCCGATGGCACCGCAACGCACGCGCCGCTCGCGTCGTACACCCAGCCGTGATACGGGCAGCCGATGCGCCCGTCGAACAGCGATCCTCTAGAGAGCGGCGCGTTGCGGTGTGCGCAGCGATCCTCCATCGCGACGGCGCGCGCGCCGTCCGAGCGCCAGAGCACGAGCGGCGTCTCGAGGATCGTGCGCGCGAGCGGCCTCGCGCTGGTCAGCTCGCGCGACAGCGCGGCGGCGTACCACGCGTCGGCTAGCAGTCCCGCGCGCGCGCGCATGGTGCGCGCATCGTCCAGGCGTGGTAGCGACAGCGACCGCGAGGAGGGCACGTACGCCGACGGAGCGGTGACGAATCGGTCGATCATGCGACGGTCACGGTTGAAGGTTCGAAGACCGCGCGCCAATCGCCGCGCGTATCGAGGTGCGCCGGCTTGATGTCGCCGGCCTTTCGTCCCGCGGCGAGCAGGGCGCGATGGTAGCGAGCCGCGCCGTCGCGCACGAGCACGATCGCCAGCGGCGCGAGCTGGCCGAGCGCGCGTGCGTAGCGATAGCCGTGATTGCGCGAGAGCTCGGTGTCGAGCGCGAGCGCGAGCGGCACGCTCTCGCCGTCACCGGAGCGCTCGGCGTACAACCGATAGCGAGGCACCACATCGCTCCGGTCAGGCGCGAGCAGCGCGAAGACGAGCGGCGTTTGCGTGTCGCGCTGCGCGGCGCGCAGCGCGTCGCTCACCGCGCGCGCCGATAGCTTCTCCCCGCAGAGATCGCTCACCTGGTCGGTGCGTCCGTCGAAGCGGAGCACGGGCGCACCACCGTGCAAGCCCACGCAGCGGACGGCGTCGCCGACCCGGTAGCGATAGAATCCGCCGCCCGTCGAGATGATCGGCGCGTAGCTCGCTCCCTCGCGCAGCTCGTGCGCCAAGAGCGGACGGGCCTGCTCGCGCTCGAGATCGAGGAACTCCAGAAAATGACTGGCCACGGCGGCGACGCTGCGCGATCGCCCGTCGAGGCCGATGATCGGGAGGGAGACGACGCCCTCCGTCGCCAGGAGTCCTTTCGGCTGGAGCCGCGCGTGCGGGAGATACGACACGAGCGCCGGCACCGCGTCGGCCGCGGCCGCGTCGGTCCAGCAGGAGACGACGGCGAGGCGCGGCCAGAGCGCGCGGCCGAGCGGCCAGCGCGCGAGCCGCTCGCGCACCGCGGCCGCGCGCGCCGGCGGCGCCGCGTCGAGCAGCTCGTCGAGCCGCGACTCGATGGCGCGCATCAGCAGCGTGAAGAACGACGGATGCCAGACGGAGATGAGGCCGAGCTCCTCGCAGTCGACGAGGTGGCGAATCGTCGCCTCCGCCCAGGCCCGCGCGTCGGCGAGTCGCGCCACGCCGGCGGGCACGGCGAGCGTGTGGCGCAGGGCAGCGCGCGCGAGTGGGCCGAAATAATCGGTGTCGTCATCGAAGCCGATCGGCGTGCCGCCGGGGGTCCGTTCGCGCGCGCGCGTCACGGGAGAGACCGACCAGTAGCTCGCCGTGCCGCGCAGCGCCGGCACCCGCGAGTACAGATCGTAGAGCCACGGACCGGTCGCCGCGCCGAACTCGGCGAGGAGCGCGCTCGTGTACGGCACGAGCTTGTTGGGCGACGACGAGCCGCTCGTGCGCTCGAAGATCGTGACGGGCGCCGTCGTCAGCACGCCGCGCTCGCCGGCCGCGGCGCGCGCGACCCACGGCTCGAGGTCGTCGTAGGTGACGATGGGGACGCGCCGCTGGTAGTCGCGCCACGAGTGCACGGCCGCGAACCCATGGGCACGACCGTAGGCCGACGACTCGTTGGCCGCGACCAGCGACGCGAGACGACCAGCCTGCGCGCGCTCGCAGTCGCGTGCCGCGCGCGCGAATCGTCGCGCGGCCAGCGTGAGCGACGCGCGGTACGCGGCGTGAATCGCGCGGCGCGCCAGCACTCCGCTCACGTCTTCACGCCCACGTCGCCGGGAGACGGCACCCGTGCCTCACTCGCTGCGCGGCGGCCGACGCCGATCGCGCGCAGCGCGCGACGTCGCGCGTAGTTTAGCGCGAGGCCGACGCCGATGCGGCCGAGGC
>JBDUCS010000299.1:0-5184 GCA_040003335.1 Gemmatimonadaceae bacterium
GCTGGAGACGAATTTCACGCCGGGCACCTTCATCGCCTGCGCGTTGGCCCTGAGGAGGAGATCGGCCTTCTGCTCGACGGGAATCGTGAACGGGTCGATCGTGAACGGGCTCTTCCACGTGGCGTCGGGGACGCGCGGCGATGGCGCGAGCTCGACCGGTCGGTCGCGCGCGATGCGATTCGCCTTGGCGATCGCGACGGCCTCGCGCGCCGCCATGGCGACGCCATCCTTGGTCAAGAGACGTGTCGCGGCGAACCCCCAGGTGCCGTCGACCAGCACGCGAACGCCGATGCCGGTGGAATCGGTGTCGACGACGTTAAGAATCTGCTGCTCGCGCGTGAAGACGAAATTCTGGCGATAGCGGCCGAGCCGCGCGTCGGCGTATCCCGCGCCGGCCGACGTGGCCGCGTCGAGCGCGGCAAGCATCAGCTCTTTCGCCGCCGGATCGACGCTCCCAGTGTGCTCCGCGGCGCCGAGCAGTCGCGGCCGAAGCGAGGAGACGCCGAGCGCCACACCGGTGGCCGCGAGCGCGCCCTGCTTCAGAAACTCCCGGCGATCGGTCATCAGATCGCGTCGCTCAAGCTCGTGAAGGAGAAATCGCGCGTGCGGATGGCGGGGACGACGATCGCCTGGCCCGGATTGCCGCTCTCGCTCGCGCTGACGCGGATGGGCCGCGACATCGCCTCGAGATTGTTGAGCATGAAGATGGGGGATTCGTTGAAGCGGAGATTCTTCACTGCCTTCGTGATCTTTCCGTTCTCGATCAGAAAGGTGCCGTCGCGCGTGAGGCCGGTGTAGAGAATCGTGCGCGGGTCGACGGCGCGGATGTACCAGAAGCGCGTGACGAGAATCCCGCGCTCGGTTCCGGCGATGAGATCGTCGACCGACGCATCGGCGCCCGACATCTTGAGGCCGCCGCCGCCGCCACCGCCTCCGCCACCACCGCCACCGCCACCGCCACCACCGCCACCGGCGCCGCTTGAGCTCGCGCTCTTGCCTTGCTTCAGTGCCCAGTAGCGATCGTAGGCGAGATTCTTGAGCACGCCGTTCTCGATCCAGACGTTGCGCGCGGCGGGCTCGCCGTCACCGGCGAACGTGTACCCGTAGACATCGGCGTCGAGTGGATCAGAAAAGAGGGTGACGCGCTCGTCGAGCACTTTCATGCCGATCTTGTTGCCGCCGCCGGGCTTGGTGAAAAACGAGCGCCCCTCATCCGCGGCGCGCGCGTTGAGCGCGCCGCCGATCAGCTGCACGAGGTTCCCCACGGCGGTCGGCTCGAGCACGACGGTGTAGCGGCCGGGCTCGATCGCGACGGGATTGCGCGATGCCTTTGCTTTCTGGATCGCCGTCGCGCCGAGCGCGGCGGGGTCGATGCGCGACCAATCCCAGTGTGCGGAGCCGCCCCAGCCCGAGCCCTGTCCGTCTGGCGTGCGCACGGTGGTCGTCAACACCGCTTCGGTGTTGCGGCCGTAGGCGAACAGCCCCTTGTTGTTGGCGATTGCGAGCGCCGTGCCGATGGACTCGAGGTAGCCAGTGGAGACGAGTCCCGCGGCGCGCGCCGGATCGGCGACCTTCTTCACCGCCGCCGCGCGAACGGTCGGGTCGAGCGCCGCCGTCGCCTCGCTCCAGCCTTTCGTCTCCTCGTAGTGCTGGGGCCCAAGCTCCGGCATCGCTTCCGGATCCTCGGGCGAGAGCTGGGCGAGCGCTTGGCTATTGGCGACGACGGCCTTGAGTGCCGCGTCGTCCAGCTTGTTCGTGGTCGCGCTGGCGCTCTTTCTCCCATACGCGCTGCGGACGGTGATGACGGTGTCCGTGTTGTCGCCGGCGGTCGAGACCTGATTCACGGCGAATCGCGTGTTGGCGCGCGTGACGCTGCGGATGCTGATGCGCGTCTCATCGGCCGTGGCGAACGCGAGCGCGCGCTCGGCGATCGCCTCGGCCTCGGCGCGCGAGAGCGTGAGCGCCGCGCCGGTGAGCGAGCGAGGCGCGCTCATGCCCGGCGTCCGGTGTTGATGACGTTGATGTTGCGGAAGCGCGACGGCACGCAGCCATGCGTGATCGCGTTCACTTGCGCCGGCTGTCCCTTCGCGTCGCCGAACGCGCCGCACATCATGTAACTCTTCTCGCCGCCGATCATGTCGAGCGCATTCCAGAACTCGGGGGTGCGAATCTGGTAGGCGACGTCCTTGAGCATGCCGACGATCTTGCCGCCCTTGATCTCGTAGAAGAGCTGACCGCCGAACTGCGCGTTGTAGCGCTGCTGGTCGATCGAGAACGACGAGTCGCCGACGATCGCGATGCCGCGGTCGGTGGCCGCAATGATGTCATCCCAGCTCACCTCCTTCGCGCCGGGCATGAGCGACACGTTCGGCATCCGCTGGAACTGCACGTCGGCCCAGCTCTGCGCGTACGAGCAGCCGTGCGACTTCACGGGCTTCCCCTGCTGCTTGTACCACCAGTCGAGGAACGGCGCCTGCTCACGCGTCGTCTGGTAGTCGACGAAGACGCCGTTTTTGATGATCTGAAAGTCGTCCGGCTTCTGGCCTTCGTCATCCCACCCGCACGCCGACAGCGAGCCGACCTGCGTGCGGTCGCCGCGAACGTTCATCAGATCGGATCCGAACTTGAGTTTGCCGAGCACCTTCTCCGGCGGCGCAACGAAGCTCGTGCCGGCATAGTTCGCCTCGTACCCGAGCGCGCGGTCGAGCTCGGTCGGATGCGCGCACGATTCGTGGAGCGTGAGCCAGAGATGCGTGGGGTGCAGGACAAGGTCGTAGCGGCCGACCTCGACCGGCTTCGCCGACAACTTCTGCACCGCTTCGTCGGCCCAGCGCGGCGCGTTCTCAATGAGCTTTGCGTCCACGACGTGCTCGTAGCCGAGCCCGCGCGGCTGGACATCGGTCGACTGCCGCGACTGGAAGTCGGCGCGGTCCTCGGAGACGGCCGTGATGTTCATCGACGGCTGCGTGCGGTAGATCGTCTGCACGACGTACGTGCCGTCGGTGTTGGCGAACGTCTTTTCCTCGCGCAGGAAGAACATGCTCGACGTGCAAAAGCGCGAGCCCTTCACCTTCAACGCGGCATCGTTCGCCGCGAGCAGCAGCGCGACCTTGTCGGCAATCGGCACGTCGAACGGATCGGTTTTGATCGCCGAGCGCCAGACGCCGTTGGGCTCGGCGGGACCGCCGGCCGCGAGCACCACGGGCCTGAGCTGCGACACGCGATTGGCGCGCGCCTGCGTCGTAGCCTGCCTCGCGACGCGCGCGACCTCATCGGTGGTCAGCGTGCTGCTTGCGGCGAACCCCCACGCGCCATCGACGAGCACGCGCACGCCGAAGCCGAACGTCTCATTGTCGGCGAGCCCTTGCACGCGACGCTCGCGCGTGAAGATGTTCTGCGTGCGGTTGCGGCTGATGCGCACGTCGGCGTACTGCGCGCCGGCCGACTTCGCCGCATCGAGCGCGCGCATGGCCAATTCCTTGTAGCTCGGATCGTCGAGCTGGAGAGCGAAGGACGTGGGGAGAGCGGAGGCGAAGCGAGCGGAGGCGGCGGAGAGTCCGACGGCTGCGGCCGCCGCCGATGATGCTTTGACGAATTCACGTCGGGATAACGCCACCCAGACCTCGTCTCGATGTTTCTCCTGCTCGCCGCGACGCATCATCGATGCGCGCGCATCGTCCGTACTCTCACGCGAATATAAAATGCTATTGTGCTCACGCAATAGCGGCACGGTGTGCGATGCACGATGCGCGATGCGCGCCGGCTCAGCGTTTATGTCGTCATCGCGTCGCCACGCATCGCAATGAGCGCGCGCGTGATCGTGATCGGCGGCGGATTTGCCGGCGTCGCGGCGGCCGCGACGTTGCGCGCGACCGGCGTCGACGTGGTGGTGCTCGACGCGAACGCGGCGATTGGCGGACGCGCGCGCAGCGACACGCTCGGCAACATCGTCGTGGATACCGGCGCACAGCTCGTCGCGTCGTCGTTCGCGCGGACGCTCGCGCTGCTGGCAGCAGGCGACGGCGCGCCGCGGCTCGTCAAGACCGCCGGGCGGGACGCGCTCGTGATCGACGGCGAGCGCGAGCCGATTCAGTTCGGCTCCATGCGCAGCCTTCTCACGTTTGCCGGACTGAGCCCGCTCGACAAAGTCCGGCTCGGCACGCAGCTCCTTCCGCTGCTCGCAAAGCATCGCGACGACCTCGATGCCGACGCCGAGCGGCTGCCAGCCGAGCTGGATGCGCAGAGCGCGCGCTCCTTCGTCGCGGCGAACATCGGTGAGCGCGCGGCCGATATGCTGGTCGAGATCGCGCTCAACGCGTTCTACGCGGCGCGCGGCGACGACGCGAGTCTCGCGTTCTATCTCGCGCTGGCGCGCTACGGGAGCGATAGCGATCTCCTCGCGGCATCGCGTGGCTGGAGCGCCGCGCTCGCGTTTGCGCTGCGCGGCGCGACGCACACGCCATCGACTCGCATCGCGACGATCGAGGTGAGCGCGACCGGCGTGCGCGCGGCGTGCGGCGACGGACGGACGTGGAGCGCCGACGGCGCGATCATCGCCACGGGTCCGCGCGCCGCGCGTGCCCTCCTTGCCCCGCATCTAGCGACGGACTCGGAGCTATCGGCGTGGCTCGCTGGCATTCCGATGCGCGCGTCGTGGACGGCCGCATTGGCGATTCGTGGCGCGCTCGACCACTCGGCGTTCGGACTCTTCTCCGATCGCGACGCGGGCGGCGCGGCGAGCGCGATCGCAGTGCACGGCGCGAAGCTCGAGCCCGACGCGCCGCGCGATGCGGATGCGGTGCTCGCGTGGGGGACGCCGGAGATCGCTGAACGATTGGCGCTGGAGCCGCCGGAGGGCGTCGTCGCGGCACTGCTGCCCGACGTCGAGCGGATGCTGCCCGACATACGCGGCCGCATCACGCGCGCGCGGGTCTATCGATTCGACGAAGGGACGCCGCTTCCGTTTCCGGGATTCGCGGCTGACCGGCGGCGTGGCCGCGCGCTCGCATCCTCGATCGCAATGCCCGTCGCGCTCGCCGGCGATTATCTCACGATGCCGCTGATCGAAGGCGCCGTGGCGAGCGGCGAATCGGCGGCGCGGCTGCTTCTCGACAAACTCGGCGCATCGTCATCCGCGCCGTAGCGCCTCACGAGTCGCTCGACGACATCGAGCATCTCCGCTCC
>JBDUCS010000036.1:0-17487 GCA_040003335.1 Gemmatimonadaceae bacterium
GATCGCGCTGGCGCGACTCGGCGTGTCGACACGCTGGATCTCGCGACTCGGAGACGACGCCGTCGGCGACCTGATCGTGCGCACGCTGGCCGCGGAACTCGTCGATGTGAGCTGGGTGTCGCGCGACAGCTCTGCGACGACCGGTGCGTTCATGAAGATCCGCGACGGCGGCCGCGCGCGTGTGCAGTACTTTCGCCGCGGCTCGGCGGCGTCGCGCCTGTCGTCGGACGACGTGCCGGACGCCGCGCTCGACGGCGTGCGGCTGGTGCATCTCACGGGCATCACCATCGCGTTGAGTGACGGCGCACGCGCGCTCGTTCGTGAGGTCGCCGCGCGCGCGCGCGAGCGAGGAATTACCGTCACGTTCGACGCCAACTACCGTCCGGCCTTGTGGCCGAACGCGGCCGCGGCGCGCCGCGCGTACGAAGCGGCGCTCCCGATGGTGGATTGGTACTTCTGCGGAATCGACGAAGCGCGCGCGTTGTGGGGCGACGGCGCGTTGGGCGAGCTGGAGCGCCGCGTGGCCGACGCCGGCGCGCGAAACGTCGTCATTCGCGTCGGTGAGCTCGGCGCATTTACTAACGGCGCGCTGGTCGCGCCGCCTCGCATCGTCGACGTGCGCGACGAGGTCGGGGCGGGCGACGCGTTCGACGCGGGGTTTGTCTTCGCGCTGCTCACAGGAGCGCCGCCGGCCGCGTGCGTGCATGCCGGCCACATCATCGCGGCCCACGCGCTCGCGGGCACTGGCGACTGGGAGACGCTGCCCCGGCTCGCCGAGGTGCGCGACATGCTCGCGCGCGCGGGAGCGTAGCGTCGCCAACGCTCGAAGGGCGGATGGGTGCACTCGCGCCTATCCGTCCGCTCGGCGCGCCGCGAACAGCCTGGCTTGCCAGCAACGCAAAATCGGACATCCCGAGCGCGCAGGACATCCGATTTCTGACGCCGGTTGCCCTACCGATCGAGGACTACCGCGGACTGCCCTCGCCGATTTCTCGGTTGAGGTTGAGCGTCACGTTGCCGGTGACGTCGCACGTCTGACCGTCGGCGAGTGTGAGCTTGCCCGTCACGACAAAGTAGAATGAACCTGGGGTGCGCGTTTCGTTAAACACGGACCCGCTCACCACGTCGCCGAGCGAGAAGGTAAAGTCCGGTCCGACGATCTGGCCGGATGCGTCGTTCTTCTTTTCCGTACTGTGAAAATCGCTGTGGCCGTTATACTGCAGCTCGTCGACATGAATCCATGCATTGTTCTCCGGCTTGTTGATGAAATACCGCCAGGCGAACTGAAAGTTAAAGTCCGACACGCTGCACAGCTGGTGAGGGTCGCTCGATCCAACGACCGCGGTGGCGACCGACAGTGCGGCCCCGCTCAACGTCGAGAACGTGCCGTCGCCGGTACCGGTGAGCGGTGGCGGTGGCGGATCGCCAATGAGGAACGCGGCGCGAAGTCCTGACGTCGGCGACGGGGGCGCGGTGACCGGATCGGAGCAGGCGGTCGCGACGACGGCGAGAGCTACGACTGCGAGGACATGACGCATGGGCACTGCCTCCTTCTGATGTGATTGCGGCTCTGGTGCTGGCTGGGCGCACGGACGTGCACAGCGCACTACCAAAAAGTGCGTCGATTACACGGGACTAACATTGCGGTCCGCACAGGCGCGGGCAAGGGAGCGCCAGCTTATGCCTCGCAGGCTGTTTATCGCGCCGAGACGATCGGGATTCTTTCCTTCTGATCCCCGCCGAGCTGTTTCACTTTCTTGCCCGCCGCGATCGCGCGCATGCGCAGCCCGTCGTCGCCCGTTGCCCACGCGCTCGCGACAAACGAGTACCACCGCGCCGCAACTGCGTAGCGCTGCAGCTTTTCGGCGATGGTCGCGCGTTTGTCGTCAATCACGACTTCGGTGGGGGTGAGCAGCGAATGCAGGCGCTCGCCAAGCGACACTTCAGCCTCGGCGCGCAAGCCGAGACTGTCGAGCAGTCGCGCCCGGGCAAGGCGATCGAGATAGCATCCGAGACACAGCGTGTCGGGGAGGTGTTGAAAGCGCGCCCCCGCATCCTTGTCGCCGCGCGCCAGCGACAGATAAGCGCGAACCGCTGAGCCGCGGTACGAGTAGTTGCGCCGCTCCACCGGCGTCTTTGCCGCCCGGAACAAGGAATCGGCGCGCATCTGCGCCGCAAGGAGGGAAGTCGTGTCGCGGTGCGCGGCCCACCACGGCAGCGCGACGCCAACCCAAATCGAGCGGTCGTGCAACCACCGGGCGAAGACGGCCGACACCGTGTCGTCCGGGATCCCACCGATGTTGGCTAGGAGACCGAAGCTTTCGGCCTCCAGCGGCCCGATGTTCGTGCCCAGCAACTCATACGCCTCGCGCACGCGACCGCGATAGGCGAGCTGCCTCGACGTGAATACGCGCTGGTAGCCGGGGTCGGCGATGAACGCCGACGCCGAGTGCCGACCCTGCATCTTGAGTCGCAGAAGCGTGAGCGCCGTCTCGGCCGAATCGGGCCACCGGCGCGCGATTAGCCACGCGGTCTGGATCGCGTACGCCGAGAGCGTGTCGAGCATCGCCTCGGTGGCGGCGGAGCCGGCGCCCCCTTCGAGCAGCGTCGTAAGCGCGCGGATGCCGTCTGCCTTCTCGTCCGTCGGCTCGAGCGAGAGATAGCGATGCGCGTATCGGAGCCCGGCCTCGCGGCCATCGCGCGTGAGCCCGATCTCGATCGCGTGGATGTAGGCCGGCGTGAAGCCGGAGTCGAGCTTGATCGATCGGTCGAACGCCGCCAGGATCGAGTCTTCCGAGACGCTCAGACCCGGGCCATCCCCGTAGTGAAAGTACGCGTCTGCAAGCGCGTACCACGCCTCCGGATCGGTCGGAAAGCTGTCGCGCGCGACGCGCAGCGTGCGAAAGAGCGTGCGCACCGAGCCGAAGTAGGCGGTATCGGTCTCGAATGCGGTGAGCGTCGCTCGAATGGAGTCTGCTCGAATGAGCAGGCTGTCGCGCCGTGGCAGCCCGCGATTGAAGCGACCGGCCTTGCGGAGATACGCGAGCGATGTCGAGTCGTTCGAGCCTCGCCGCCAGCCGACGACGAGGCCGGCGTGCCGGTACGCGAGCGCGAAGTCGCTGTCCGCGTCGATCGCGCGCTCGTAGTACGCGAGCGCTGAATCCCACGCCGAGCGGCGATAGAACTGCTCACCGACCAGAAAAGCCTGCAAGGCGGGCAGCGACGTGCCTTCGAGCCACGTCGTCGGAAAAGCGCCGAGCGGCTTCCACTTGTTGAGCTCTTTGAGCAGCGCGCGCGTAAGGTCGGCGGCGAGGCGCGGCAGATTCTCCTTGGCGCCGCTGCGCGCGATGCGCACGCCCAGGGGCCGCGACCGCGCCACGTCGAGAATCGATGCGCTGACGGTGATTGAGTCGTGGCCCACGCCAATCACCGTTCCGAAGATCGCCAGCGCCGCACCCATGCGGTGGCCGAGCTCGCCGGCAGTCTTCTCGTCGGCGCTCGCGTCCCAGGCGCGCACGTAACGGCTCGGCGGTACGCTCTTCACCCACCCTTGTCCGTTGAGCCCCTCCGACACGACGTCCACCATGCCCTCGCGCAGCGTCGCCTCGGCGTTGCGCACGTTGAACGGAAGCACCACGACGTAGTTCGAGTCCAGCCGAGCCAATCGCGACCGGAGGAGGAGGCCGCTCGCGACGGCGCTGAGCAGAAAGAAGGCGATGCCGGCGAAGACCAGGGCGCGCGGCGGGCGGCGCCGCTGCACCGCGGTGAAGGCCGTCGTGAGCGGGAGCTCGAGCGCATCGCGAAATTCGGCGGCCGTCTTGTACCGCTCGTCCGGGGATTTCGACAACCCCTTTGCGATCGCAGAACAGATCTGCTGAGGCACGTCGGGCGCGCACTTGTCGAGCGACGGCGCCGTCTCCATGAGGTGCGCGGCGAGTAGCTTTTGCGCCGTCGCCGCGGTGAACGGTGGCTTGCCGGCGAGCATCTCGTAGCCGACGACGGCGAGCGCGTACACATCGGCTCTCGCGTCCAGCTCCCGCTCGCCGGCGAGCTGTTCGGGCGCCATGTAGCCGACCGTCCCGATCCCCACGCCCGTTTCGGTGAGACGGTCGTCGCTCGCCTCCACGCGCGAAGCCTCCACCGCGCGCGCGATACCGAAATCCGTGAGAACGGCGTGGCCTTCCTGAAGTAGCACGTTCGCCGGCTTGATGTCCCGATGTACGATTCCGCGTGAGTGGGCGAGCGCGAGCGCGTCGGCGATCTCGCGTAAAATGCGCAGCGCCTCCGGCACGCCGAAGCGCCCCGATTTCTCCAACCGGTTTTTCAGCGACTCGCCCCGCACGTAGGGCATGATGTAGAAGAAGAGCCCGTCGCTCGCTCCCGCGGACAGCACCGGCAGGATGTGCGGATGCTGCAGGCGCGCCGCGACGAGCACCTCGCGCTGGAAGCGAGCCGCGCTGACTTCGCTCGCCGTCTCCGGGGGCAGCAGCTTGATGACGACTTCGCGTTCGAGCGAGGACTCGGTCGCCAGAAAGAGTCGGCTCATGCCGCCGCCGGTGATCTCGCGCTCGATGCGGTATGCGTCGCCGAGCACGGCTTGGAGTCGATTGCGAAGGTCTGACACGATTCAATCTTGTGCCACCGCACGTCCATGACGCAACGACGTCGTGACGCCCTTGCGTCCACCGATGGCCCGGTGGAAGTTGCCCGCCCCACGTGGAGCCTCGCGTCTCGAAGGTCTTCTCGATGAAACTCGACACTCTCTCTCGGTCGCTGCTCACGGTCGTTGCCGCGTGCAACGGCTGCGCGAGCCGGCCGGATGTGCCGGCGGCAGCGCCGACGACCTTCACCATCCTGCACACGAACGACATGCACGGCAGCCTGTCCGAGTTCCTCGTCGACACCGGCGATGCGACGTCGCAGACCGGCGACCGCGGCCGGTCGTATCAGGAGTACCCGCGACTCGGCGTCATCGGCGGCTTCGCGCGAATCGCCGCCGCGGTGAGCGGGATTCGCCAGAGGCGCGGAGCGGGAAACGTGCTCCTGGTCGACGCGGGCGACACATTCGGCGACGGGCTGCTCGCCAACCTGACGCGCGGCGCGGCGACGCTTCGTCTGATGGACGCGCTCGGCTACGACTTCATGGCGCTCGGCAATCACGATTACGAGTACACGGCCGACCGCACGCGCGCGCTCCAAGCAATGGTCCGATTCCCGATGCGCGGCGCCAACGTACGCGAGCGCGCGACCGGCGAGCCGTTTCTCGGCGACCCGACGCGTCTGATGACGGTGGGCGGCGTGCGCGTCGGACTTCTTGCGCTCACCTATCACAACACGGATCAAACGGGCAACAAGGACAACGCGCGCGAGCTCGCCTTTTCCAGCGGCGTTGAGGCTGCGCGTCGCTTCGTGCCCGAGCTCCGGCGCCGCGCCGAGGTCGTGGTGGTCGTCTCCCATCAAGGCACCGTCGTGGACAGCATCCTCGCCGCGCGTGTTGCCGGGATCGACATCATCGTCGGCGGCCATTCGCACGACCGCCTCCGGCCGCCGCGGCGCATCGGCGGCACGTGGATCGTGCAGGCCCTGTCCGACGCGTCGGCGCTCGGCGAGCTAACGGTGACGGTGCGCGATGGACACGTCGCCGCGGTCGAAGGCGTAGTGCACGAGCTCTACGCGGACCTGTTCGCGCCCGACGCGCGCTTCACGAGGCTGCTCGACAGTTTGCGCGCACCGTATAGAGACACACTCGGCGCGGTGATCGCGACCGCCGCGGAGCGCATCGGGCGACAGTACAAGTCGGAAAGTCCGGTGGACAAGCTCGCGGCGGAAGTGTTGCGGGAGCACGCCGGCGCCGAGGCGGCTTTTCTACCCGGACTTGGATTCGGTGTGACGCTTCAGCCCGGCGCCATCACGAGGGAGATGCTCGTCGGACTCTTCCCGCATCCGACGAGCGTGGTGCGCGAGACGATGACTGGTGCGCAGATCGTGTCGGTGCTGGAGCAGAGCGCGACCAATCTCCGGCCGCTGGATGACTTCGATCGCGTCGGCGGCCTCGTCCAGACGGCGGGCGTCCGGTGCACGATCGACTTGCGACGTCCGGCCGGCTCGCGCGTGAGCGACATCTCGGTCGGCGGCACGCCACTCGATCGAGAGCGCCGCTATCGCGTGGCGACGAATGGCGGCTTACTTCAGGGCACACATCGCTACGCGGCGTTCGCCGCGGGGCAGGAGATCGTGCGGGAAACGACGAGCTTCATCGCGTTGCTCGAGGGGGCGCTACGCGAGCGGCGCAGCGTGCGCGCGCCGGCAATGGGCGATGTAACGATCCTGCGCTGACGGGCGCGGGGCTGTAAGCACGAGTCATTCAACGAGGAGCATCGCGATGCCTTCAGAATTTGATACGCCACGTCGTGGCTTCTTCGGAAAGATCGCCATCGGCGCCGCAGCGCTTGCCTCGGGCGCGGCCCTGCCGCGTCTCCTCGCCGCCGCACCGGATCCGGGGGACGACTGGATGCGGACTCTGACCGGCAAGCATCGCACGGTGTTCGACCTGTCGAGCCACAAGAACGGCAAGCCGCTCGCGCAGGCGAGGAATTATCTAAATGGGTGGCGCGATGCGTTCCACGTTCCCGACGCCGAGGTCAATCTGGTGATCGGCATCCATGGCGAAGGCATTCCGATCGTGCTCAACGACGCGCTCTGGTCGCGCTTCAAGCTCGGCGAGCAATACGAAATGGCCGACGCGGCGACGAAGGCGCCAGCCACGGTCAACGTTTTCACAGCGCCGCACGTCGTGGCCGGCGGACCGCTAACCGCCGAGCAAACCGTCGAGGCGCTGCAGGCGCGTGGCGTGCGATTCATCGTGTGCATGAACACGATCGCCGGCGCCACGAACAAGCTGAGCGGCGCGGGATTCGGAGCGCCGGCCGACGTTCGCGCCGCGCTGCTCGGCGGTCTCTTGCCCGGGGTGATCACCGTGCCGGCGATGGTCGTGGCGTTCACGCAGCTGCAAGAGCGCGGGCTTGGCTACACGAAGATCGCGTGACCGTGCGTCGCCAAGCCACTCGTTTGGAGCGGCTCGGAGGTCGGCGCTACCGAATCGCGACGATCGCGGGGCCGACAACCGGCTGATAGATGCCGCCACACTGGCCGTTCGTTGCGTCCGCCACGAGCCACGGGTGCGTGACGTAGGTGCTCACGCTCGCTACCTCACCGGGACCGAGCTCGAGCGCGTTGATTCGCCGGCCTTGGTAGTCGATCCAAATGATGGCGCGCCTGCTATTGCTCGAATTCTCGAAGATCAACAGCGCGCTTCCTCGCATCGTGGTCTGCGAAGCGACGGAAGGTTCCTGCGAACAGGGGATCGCCGTCAACTCGGGCACGGCCGCGGTCCGCTTGGTGAAATCGGAGACGATCGAACGCACGCACGAGCGAATCAGCGCGCCGGTCGAGGCGTTGCGGATTTCCATGGTCACCTGCCCGGTGGCCCTAAGCTCGTCGCCTCCCGCCAGCGCCTGAAGGTTGTACGTCCAATGGATCGTCACGGTGTTGGCGGGCTGACTCGGATCGATGCCCGACGCGAGCCCGTCGAGCGTGACGGTGCCGGAAGCGCTCGCGATTCCGGTGAAGTGCACGGCCCGGTCTCCCTCGTCCCGGCCGACGATGATCGAATCGGTCTGCGTGAACGAGAGTAGCCGCTGCGCTGTGAACGGGGCCGTGTCGCCTGGGCCGCCGGTCGCCGGTGGAATACATGTCGCGGCGCCGAGATTCTCCGTGCCGTAGTACGCGAAATTCAGGTTCGGGTAGACGGATGCAGGCAGGGCGTCGCGTGAGTGGCACGCGACGGCGGCGATCAGCAATAGAGGAGCGCACCCGAGGGCTAGCGCCGCCGGATACGATGGAAACAATCGCACTCGCCCTCCACGTCCATGCACTGTGCGCCAGCGGTCGCGAGTGTTGCGCGGGCGCAACGATCGCGGCGCTTAACCTGCATTCGCTACGTGAGCGCACACGGCCCGTATCCTGCCACCCAACTCCTCGCTGGTTAATGACGCTTCGCGCAAGCGAACCGCCACATTCGCCCGCGACGGGCTGCTTCCCAAGATAATCCCAAAACAATTGCCGTGATGAATGTCGCGGGTGATGTCGAGCTTTCTATAGTGATTGGATCGTCGATCGAGGGCGGCGGAGCGGTTGCGACGTGCGTGGCGTCGGTGGCTGCGGCCTGCGCGGGACTCCGCGCGGAAATCATTGTCGTGGAGCCGTCTGCCACCGGGAGCGCGCCATCCAGCGCCGGGGGCGACGCCGATCTCCAGGACAGCTACACGCTCCTCCGCGCGCCGGCGAACTCGCTGACGCCCCAGCTGTGGGCGCGAGGACTGGCTGCGTGCCGCGGACCTGTGGTGGCGTTCACGATCGCGCAGTGTGTGGTCGAACGGCATTGGGCGCGCGCGCTGCTCGACGCGGTAGCGGCGGGCGCGACGGTCGCCGGTGGAGGGCTCGAGCTGCACGCGGACACCTATCCCGCCGATTGGGGAATATTTTTCCTGCGCTACTCGGCGTTTCGCTCCGAGGTCGACTCCCCGTCGCGCGGTGTCGCCGACCTGCCGGGTGACAACTCGGCCTACCGGCGCGACGCGCTCGATCGATGCGCGGATGCGTTGCGCGATGGGCTCTGGGAGATCGATGTCAATCGACGCATTCTCGCCAATGGCGGGCGGCTCGTGCGCGCATCGAACGCGACGATCCGCTTTCGCGGGCCCACCCCCTTTGGACCGATGATGAGACAGCGATTCGCGCACGGCCGGCACTCCGGCGCAACGCGCGTCGCGGCGGGCGTCCGACCGAAGTGGCAGGTGATCCTGGCGGCACCGCTAGTCCCGCTCGTGATGGCATCGCGGATCGCTCGTCGCGCGCGGCGCGCTGACCGCCGCCGTCTGATCCTCTCGCTCCCGTGGATCCTCGCCTTCGCCTCCGCGTGGTCCGCGGGCGAGGCGTGCGGTGCGGTGGCGGGCGCTGGCCTGTCGACAGCTTTTTCCGGAGCGCGCGTCTCGTGAATCCCGGGCCGCGAAAGCCGGGCGGGGGTCCGCCGCGAACGTCCGCCCCTCACGCACCGCCCCGGGTC
Source organism: Gemmatimonadaceae bacterium (assembly GCA_040003335.1). GTDB lineage: Bacteria > Gemmatimonadota > Gemmatimonadetes > Gemmatimonadales > Gemmatimonadaceae > JALZAE01. The sequence goes on from JBDUCS010000036.1 coordinate 9,125, forward strand.
GCCGCGCCCTCGCTGTCGGTCGTCGTCGCATCGAATCGCGACCGGTCGTTGCTCGAGGCGTGCCTCGCGTCGCTTGTCGACCAGTGCCGGCGCGAGAACGCCGAGCTCATCGTCGCGCGCTCGGGGCTCACGCCGGATGCGACGGCGCTCCGGCGCGCCTTCCCGTCGGTGCTGTTCGTGAACGCGCCAGACGATGCGAGTATTCCGCAGTTGCGCGGGATCGGAATGACGGAGGCATCAGGCGACATCGTCGCGCTCACTGAGGATCATTGCCTGGCGCACCCCGACTGGCTGCAGACGCTCGCCCGCCACGTTGGCGACGGAGCCGACGTGATCGGTGGCGGCATGGACAACGCGCAGCGCACGAGGCTCGTGGACTGGGGCGCCTACTTTGCCGAATACGGCTTTTTCGCGCCGTCCCGCAAGAGCGGCGAGCACGAAAGCCCGCTCCTCACCGGCGCCAACGTCGCGTACAGCCGCCGAGTGGTCGAGGAAGTGATCGCGTTGGCGCGCGAGAACCAATGGGAGAATGTCGCGCATGGGCGATTGCGCGCGCGGGGGAGCATCCTCCGATTCGTGAGCACGGCGGAGATCTCGCAGAATCAGCAATACTCCTTTTGGCCGTTCTGCGCCGATCGGTACGTGCACGGCCGCGATTACGCGCGCAAACGGCTCTCGGAAGAGAAGGTCAATCGCTGGGCGCTCCTCGCGGGGAGTCCGCTGCTCCCCTTCTTGCTGACGTGGCGCGTGGCACGGGCGGCCACCAAGGGACGTACCGGCACGTTCGTCCGCGCTCTTCCGGCGACCTTCGCCTTTCTCGCATCGTGGTCGATTGGAGAAGCCGCTGGCTACCTTCGTGGACCGGTTCGAGACCGGGAGTAGCAGGACGGTGTGGCGCCGGTGCATCGTTCTTTCGGCTCGCAATCATTTCGCCCCCGCCACGCTGCCCGGCAGCGAGTCGCGGCGCGCACGGCAGTTGCAACCGGACGAGGCGGGCGGGTCGCCGATTCAGTCGACCGGTCTCGTTCGTCATTGCGGGTCTCCCTTTTGTCTCTGGCGCGGTAGATGGTTGTCGTGATGCGATCGAAGAAATGGTGACCGATAGGACGCTGGCCAAAGAACCGTCCGCCACTCGCCGCCAGCGCGTCGCCGAGCTCTCGGTGGTGGTCCCGTCGGTGAACGGGATGGCCGACCTGGACGGATGCCTCGCCGCGCTCGAAGCGCAGCGCGCGGCGGTCGAGCTCGAGGTGCTGGTCGTCGATCGGTGCGGCGAAGCGCTGCGCCTCGAGGTCGCGCGCCGGTATCCGCTCGTTCGCGTCATCGCCGCGGATTCGGCGGCCACGATTCCGCAGCTCCGCGCGCTCGCGTTTGCGGCGGCGCGCGCTGAGGTCGTGGCCGTGATCGAGGACCACGTGATCGTGCGTGAGGGATGGGCGCGCGCGCTGCTCGACGCGATCGAGGGCGGAGCCGTGATCGTCGGGGGCTCGGTGGAGAACGGAGCGACCGAACGGTTGGTGGACTGGGCGGCGTTCCTGTGCGAGTACAGCCACTGCATCGAGCCGATTCCCGCCGGGCCGAGCCAGTGGCTCACGGGCAACAACGTGGCATACCGTCGCGACCTGTTGGAGCGCTATCGGGCCGTGACGGCGGAGGGAAAGTGGGAGAACCGGCTGCACGACGCCGTGCGTGATGCGGGCGAGACGCTCCTCTGTCGGCCGGACATCGTGGTCGGTCACAAGAAGCACTACACGATTGGTGAGTACCTGTCGCAGCGTTTTCTTTACGCGCGCTCGTATGCCGCGGCGCGCATGGATGCGGCGCCGCTCGGCAAGCGGCTCGCGTACGGCATCGCGGCGTGCGCCCTGCCGCCGGTGCTGTTGTTCCGGATCGCGTCGCGCGTGATGTCGAAGCGGCGGCATCGCGCGGAGATGCTGCGCTCGATCCCGCTGCTCGGGCTCTTCGCCACAGCGTGGGCGGCGGGCGAGGTGGTGGGGTACGTTGCCGGCGGCGGCGATGCGCTCTCGCGGGTTCGCTGACGTGCACGGCAGCGTGTGAGTGGTGCGCATCGGCGTGGACGGCGCCTGTTGGGCGAACCGGCGCGGCTACGGCCGCTTCGCGCGGGAGATCGTGGGCGCCATGATCGCGCTCGCGCCTGACGATGAGTTCGTCTGCTTCGTGGACGACCTGTCCGCGGCGGCGTTCGACACGAGCGCGCCCAACGTGCGCGTTGTGCGAGTGACGCAGCGCGAGAGCGCGGCGGTCGCCGCGTCGGCCGATGGCGCGCGCGCGCCGATGGACATGTTGCGCCTCACGCGCGCCGTCGCGCGGGAGAAGCTCGATGTCTTCTTCTCGCCGTCGGTGTACACGTACTTCCCGCTGCCGCCCGGCCTCGCCGCGGTCGTCACGGTACACGACGCGATCGCCGACCGCTTTCCCCTGCTGACGCTCCCGTCGCGGCGCGCCAGGCTTTTCTGGCGCGCGAAAATCTGGCTGGCGCTGCTGCAGTCGCGGTTGATCCTCACGGTGTCCGAGTTCGCCGCGAGAGAGATCGAAGAGGTGCTGCGCGTCGCACCGGCGCGCATTCGCGTCGCGGGCGAGGCGCCTGCGGCGGCGTACTCGCCGAGCCCGTGTGAGGCGATTCGCGCCGCCGCCGAGCGCGCCGGGCTTCCCGCCGGCGCGCGCTGGCTCGCGTATGTCGGCGGCTTCAATCCGCACAAGCACGTGGGCGCGATCGTGCGCGCGCACGCGGCGTTGGCCAACGCGCACCCGGAGGCGCCGCCGCATCTGCTGTTGGTGGGGGCGACGAGCGGCGACGTATTTCACAGCAGCCAGCGGCAAATCCGCGATGAGATCGCCGCCGCCGGTACGCAATCGCTCGTGCATTGGCTCGGTTTTGTCGAAGACGCGGAGCTCCGGCACCTGCTCTCGGGCGCGGTCGCGCTCCTGCTCCCCTCGGAATGCGAAGGGTTCGGCCTTCCGGCGGTCGAGGCCGCGGCGTGCGGCACGCCCGTGGTGGCGACGACGGCGAGCCCGCTGCCGGAGCTCCTCCCCGGCGGCGGCATCTTTGTGCCGCCGGGCGATAGCGATGCGTTGCTCGGCGCCGTTCGCACACTGTGGGAGCGCGAGGACGCGCGAGCCGCGATGGGGGCGCGCGCGCTCGAGGGCGCGCGAAAGCTGAGCTGGCCGCGGAGCGCGGGCGCGGCGCTCGCCGCGTTGCGCGAGGCCGCCACGTGAGCGCGCTCCGCTTCTGCATGATCACGACCTTCTATCCGCCGCACAGCTTCGGCGGCGACGGCGTGGCCGTCCAGGCGTTGGCACGTGGGCTCGTCGCGCGCGGCCACCAGGTGAGCGTGATCTACGACGCGGACGCGTATCTCGCGTTGGGTGGGACGACGCCGGCGCTGGCGCCGCGCGCCGAGCCGGCGCAGCCGGACGGAGTCACGGTGCACGCGTTGCGCTCGCGCGCCGGCGCGCTCTCGCTTCTCCTCACGCAGCAGATCGGGCGGCCGGTCGTGAACGGCCGCGTGATCGCGCGGCTCGTCGAGCAGGGCCGTTACGACGTCGTGCACTTTCACAACGTGTCGCTCGTCGGTGGGCCCGGCGTGCTGTCGGCGGGGCGAGCCGCGGGCGCAGTCACACTCTACACGGCGCACGAGCACTGGCTGGTCTGTCCGACACACGTCCTGTGGCGTCACAATCGCGAGCCGTGCGACAAACGCGAGTGCGTGCGCTGCCAGCTCGCGTACCACCGGCCGCCGCAACTGTGGCGCCACGGCGGATTGCTCGGGCGCGCGCTACACTCGGTCGACGCCTTCATCGCGATGAGCGAGTTCAGCCGCGCCAAGCATCACGAGTTCGGATTTCCGCGCGAGATGACCGTGATCCCGGGATTTCTCCCGGACGAAGACATGGGCACGGCGGCCGAGCCCGCGTCACCGTGGCCGCGCCCGTATTTTCTGTTCGCCGGCCGTCTGGAGCGCATGAAGGGTCTCGACGACGTGATTCCAATGTTCGCGCAGTACCCCGATGCCGATCTCGTCATCGCGGGCGATGGGACGCACCGTGCCGGGCTCGAGCGGATCGCGGCGGGCAACACGCGCGTGCATTTTCTCGGTCGCCTCGCGCCACCGGTGCTGGCGCGATACTATCGCCACGCGATAGCACTGCTCGTCCCGTCGACGGGGTTCGAGACGTTCGGACTCGTGGCGATCGAGGCGTTTCGCGCCCGTACGCCGGTCATCGCGCGGCGCATTGGGCCGCTCCCCGAGCTGATCGAGCAGAGCGGCGGCGGCCTCTTGTTCGACGAGGCGTCGGAGCTGCCGGCGCTGCTCGGCGCGGTGCAGCACGACGCCGCGCGGCGGGCGGCGCTCGCCGGCGCCGCGCGCGCCGCGTTCGAGGCGCGATGGAGCGAGGCGGCCGTGCTCGATCGATATCTCGAGCTCGTGGCGAGCGTGGCCCGCGCGAAGGAACGCGCGCCGGTGCCGCGCGCGCCGACGCCGAGGAAGGCGTCGTGAGGGCCATTCTCACCTATCACTCGATCGACGCCTCCGGCTCGGCGATCTCGATCGGTCGCGACGCCTTTCGCGCGCACGTCCGGTGGCTCGCGTCGGGCGCCGTGCGCGTGGTGCCGGTCGCCGAGCTGCTCCGCCTATCGCCGGCGATGCACGCGCTGTCGCTCACCTTCGACGACGGCTTCGCCAACTTCGCCGACGAGGTGGCACCCGCGCTCCTCGAGCACGGCCTGCCGGCGACGCTCTTCGTCGTCGCCGATCACGCGGGGAAGACGAACGCCTGGGGCGGCGTCGACCACCCGCGCGTGCCCACGCTTCCGCTCCTCGGATGGGCGGCGTTGGCCGCGCTCGCCGAGCGCGGCGTGGCGCTCGGTGCGCACTCGCGCACGCACCCGCGTCTGTCGGAGCGGCGCGGGGCCGCGCTCGAGGATGAAGTGGCCGGCGGCGCGGCGAAGATTCGTCGCGAGACGGGTTACGATCCGGTGGGATTCGCGTATCCATACGGTGATGTCGATGCGGAAAGCGCGGCCGCCGTGGCGCGCGCGTTCCCGTGGGGATGCACGACCGAGCTTCGTCCGCTCTCGGATCGCGAGACGGCCGAGCGTCTTCCCCGACTCGACGCGTACTATTTGCAGTCGCCCGGCCGCCTGGAGAGCTTCGGGTCGCCGAGCTTTCGTGGGCGGATGTGGATTCACGCGCGCGCTCGACACGTCCGCGCACGCCTCCCGCTTCGCTCGCTCCGGGCCTGATCATGACACCGTCGCTGCCGTTCCTGTCGGTGATCGTACCCGCGCACAACGCCGGGTCCGTGCTCGCTCGCTGCCTCGAGGCGATCATGGAGAGCGATCTGCCACGCGGCTGCCGCGAGGTGATCGTCGTCGACGACGGGAGCACCGACCGCACGGCGACGATCGCCGCGCGCTACGCGGACGCGGTCGTGCGGCTCACGGGCAGCCCGCGCGGCCCGGCGTACGCGCGGAATCGCGGCTTCGAGGCGGCGCGCGGCGAGTGCCTCGTCTTCATCGACGCGGATATCTGCGTGCATCCGAAGACCCTGCGCCGCATGGCGCACATCTTCGCGACCGAGTCCGATGTCGCGGCGGCCTTCGGGGCCTACGACCGCTCGCCGGCGGGGGGGAGCATCGTCTCCGACTATCGCAACTTGCTCCATCACTACGTGCACACTCGGTGCGCCGGCGAGGCGGAGACGTTCTGGGCCGGATGCGGAGCGGTGCGGCGCGCGGCGTTCGTCGACGCGGGCATGTTCGACGAGTGGCACTACGCCAGCCCGCAGATCGAGGACATCGAGCTGGGACACCGGCTGCACGCGAAGGGACACCGCATCGTGCTGCGGCCGGAGCTGCAGGGCACGCACCTCAAAGTGTGGACGTTGCGCCAGATCATTACCGGCGATCTGCGAAACCGTGGCGTGCCCTGGATGCGATTGCTGGCGCAGCACCGCGCCGTGAAATCGTCGAGGACGCTCAACTTGCGCACCCGGGAGCGCGTCAGCACGGCGCTCGTGGGCGTCGCGCTCGTGATGCTCGCGCTCGCGATCGTCGCGCCGCAGTGGCTGTGGCTCGCGCTCGCGGGAGCGGCACTCGTGCCGGTTGTCGGCATCAACGCGCCGCTCTACCTGTTTTTTGCGCGGGAGCGCGGAGCCTGGTTCGCGCTTTGCGCGATTCCGCTCCACTTCCTGTACTATTTGGTCAGCGGCGTCTCCGTCGTCGTCGGCTATCTGTTGCACGAAACCATGGGTGAACCGAATCCGGACCCGACGGTGATGGCCTACTCGGAGCTCGGCCATCGCACGTGGCCGCCGGTCCCGTCGCGTGGGCGCGCCGATGCGTGGCGCCGCGACCCCGGCACACCCGGCACACCCGGTGCGCCCGGTACACCCGGTACGTCCGGCGCTCCCGGCGCGCGCGCGAAGCAATGACCGACGCGCTGCGCTCGTCTCCGGGCTTCGTCTGTCCGCGCTGCCGCGCGCCCGTGACGCTGGAACGCGATCAGTATCGGTGTCACGGCTGCGCCTCGCTCTATCCGGTCGTCGCCGGCATTCCCGACTTTCGCGTCACGCCCGATCCGTGGATCGGACTCGACGAGGATCGCGCGAAATCGGAGCGTCTCAGCCGGCTGATCGGCAGCGTGTCGTTCGACGATGCGGTGCGCGCCTACTGGAGCATCACACCCGAGACGCCGCGCGCTCTCGCGGAGCACTTCGTCGGCGCCGTGCTGCGGTCGGCCGACGAGGCGCGTGAATGGATGGCGTCGCTCGACCCCGCTCCGCCCAGCGGCGGTGGCGCGCCGTGGCTCGACGTGGGGTGCGGAACGGGGGCGCTCGTTGCCGCAGGCGCGGAGCGTGGCGTCGGCATTGTGGGCGTCGACATCGCGCTGCGATGGCTCGTCGTGGCGCGACGGCGGCCCGGACTCGCGGCGAGTGCGCTCGTCTGTGCCAACGGCGAGCATCTGCCGTTCGCCGAAGCGTCGTTCGCTCGCGTGGTTTCGGTCGGCACGATCGAGCATTGCGTGGACGCGGCCGGCGTGTTGCGCGACGCGCGGCGCGTGATGCAGCAGGGCGGTGTGCTGCACGTCAAAACGACCAGCAGGTATACGATGCTCCCGGAGCCGCACGTGCAATTGTGGGGTGTTGGGCTGCTGCCGCGGCGGTGGGCCGACCGGTACGTCCGGTGGCGCACGGGCCAGCGCTACATGCACCATCGTCCGCTGTCGCCTCGCGAGCTCGCGCGCGATATGCGGCGCGCCGGTTTTCGAGACGTGAGCGTCGCGGCATCACCGATGCTCGCCGCGCAAGATGCGGCACTCGGCCGCGCGATGCGCGCGCTGCTTCCGATCTACGAATGGACCCGGCGCTCACCGATCGTCCGCCGTGGCGTACGCTGGATCGCGCCCCTGATCGATGCGCGCGGAGTCGCCGCATGACGCGCCGGGCCGACACCAAGCTCGCCAAGCTCGCGCGCCTGCGCGGCACCTTTCGCAACTGGCCGCGCGTGCTGGCCGATCACCTCGGCATCGTCCGCGGCCGCTACGTCTGCCGCATGCGCGATGGCGTCTCGTTCGAGGTCCGCGCGGGCACCGACGACCGGCACGTGCTGTTCGAGATCTTCGTCCAGAAGATTTACGCCACGGCCATCGCTCCTGGCGCGGTCGTGATCGACATCGGAGCCAACATCGGCGGCTTCACCGTCTGGGCCGCCCATCGCGGAGCGCGTGTGATCGCATACGAACCGTTCGCGGAGAACTACCTCGCGTTGCGGCGCAACGTCCGCCGGAATCGCCTCACGGCGACGCTCGTGCGCGCCGCCGTGCGCGACGCCGCGGGCACGAGCGAGCTCTTTCTCCCCAGTGACGAGGGCCATTCCGGCCGCTACAGCGTGCATCCGGGCCGCGGCAATCGCACGATCCCCGTATCCTGCGTGTCACTCGATGCGGTGTTCGCCGAGCATGCGCTCGAGGGCGTCGATCTGCTCAAGATCGATTGCCAGGGGAGCGAGTACGAGATCCTCTACGGCGCGAGCGCGGACACGCTGTCGAAAACGCGGGCGATCATCGTCGAATGCGAGCGCTTTCCCGAACGGGCCGATTGGTCGCTCGATGCCCTCCGCCGCCATCTCGAAGGCGTGGGCTTCGCCACCGACACGCGCGGAAGTCTCTTGTATGCGACGCGCGCGGCCGCGGGCGGCGCGTCGTGAGCGCGGAATCGTTGGCGACGGACTCGTTCAAAGCTCGCGACGCCGCGAGCTACGATACGGTCATCGGGGAGTTCGAGCGCTACGTCGACCGCTTTTCCCCACCCCTCGCGACGCGCATCGTCGAGCTCGCCCGCATCGC
>JBDUCS010000300.1:0-5137 GCA_040003335.1 Gemmatimonadaceae bacterium
CGGCCGCGTCGCGCACGCGGTCGTCGCCCACGGCGCGCGCGACGATCTCCGGCCCGATGCCGCGCGGGTCGCCGAGCGTGACGGCGAGCCGTGGCTTCATGCTCGACACGTGAACCGCGGCGACGACGGCATCAGGCGACGCGGTCGTCGGCGAGCACGCGATAGAGCGTTTTCGCGTGTGCGCGGCTCACGCTCTTTCCGATCTCGCCCGTGAGCTCGATCTCGAGCGTACGCTGCGCGTACTCGATGCGCACGCGATCGCCGACCCCGACCTCCTGCGACGCCTTCGCCGGTTTCCCGTTCACCCACACCGACCCGACATCGCACGCTTCTTTTCCCTCGGTGCGACTCTTCACGAGGAGCAAGCGCTTGAGGGCCACGTCAACTCGTAGGGCGTCGGGCGTCAGAGCTTTACTTCCACGTACGTGTCCTTCTTCATCTGATCGATGAGGCGTCGGATCGAGCGGGTCTGCGCGAGCTGCGTGCGGATCGCTTCCCGGTAGTCCGTAGCCGACGGCGCGCGGTCCTCGGTGATCGCCGTGATTTGCGCGACGACGATTTTGTCGACGCCGCGGCGCTTGTCGTCGATCGCGAACGGAGCGACGACGTCACCGACCTTCGCGCTGGCGAACGCCTTCTGATACTGCTCCGGGAGCTGCGCGCGCGGGAACGCGGGCACGACGTCCTGCTCCTTGGAGTCGTAGTCGTGATACTTCTTGGCCAGGGCGTCGAAGCCGGCCCCGCCGCGCAGCGCGGTGGCGAGCGAATCGCCGAGCCGGCGCGCGATCGAGACCTGCGCCGAGTCGATCTTCGGGATGATCAGGATGTGTCGGCCTTTTACCTCGGCCGTCTGGATACGGTCGACGCGGATGATGTGGTATCCGAAGGTCGACTCGAACACCGGACTGAGCTGGCCGGGCGGAAGGCCAAAGTACCAGCGCTCGAACTCGGGAACGAACTCGCCCCGGCGCTGCCAGCCGAGATCGCCGCCCTGCTCCTTGGAGCCGGGATCCATCGAGTAGAGCTTGGCGAGCTTCTCGAAGTCGCCACCCGTTTTGAGATCCTTCAGCACCGAATCGGCCTTGGCCGACGCGACGCGCTTCGCCGCAAGCGACGGCTTGGGCGCGATCACGATTTGCCGGAAGGCGATCGTGGCGGGGAGCGGCTGCGCTTCCGCCTTGTGCTCGTTGAAGAACGCCGTGACGTCTGCGTCGGTGACCGGCACGTTCGGCACCTTTTGCTCTTCGCGCAGCTTCGAGATGAGCTTCTGGATCACCATCGTGCGCCGCACCTGATCCGACAGGTATCGGCGGAATTCCTCTTTCGTGCCGAAGCCGGTGCGCCGCAGCTCGGCGCGAAAGTCGTCCTCGGACTTCACGGTCTCCTGGATCTTCTTCATCTGCGTCTCGACGCTAGGCGACACCTCGGCGTCGGGGACTTCGACCTTCTCGAGCTTCGCGCGCTGCGTGAGGATCTCGTCGTCGACCAGACCGTCGAGCACTTCACGGGCGACCTTCATCTGGCCAGCGGAATCGTCGGGAACCTTCTGCCCTTGCTGGCGCAGCTGGTTGATGCGCTCCATCACCTCATTCCAGGTGATGGGCGTGGTGTTGACGACGGCGACGACGCGGTCGACCAACATGTCCTTGGTCGGCGGCGCGGCCTGCGCGCCGAGCGCGCCGGCCGACGCGGCCGTGAGTGCGAGTGCGGCGATTCGAGTTCTCATCTCTGCTCCTACACCGGGCACGCGAGCGCGGTCCGGCTATCTATGGCTTCTTCGTGGCGGGCGGCCTCGCCGGCGCCTTGGTGGCGGCGGCGGAGTCCTGTCCCTGAAGTTGGATCGGGGGGCCCATCGGCACGGCCGATGGCGGACGATTCATCGCGCGCGTCGAATCGGCCTTCGCCCGCAACTTGCCGGCGCGCTCGATCGCGCGCGTGACGCCGGCCGTGTTCAGCTTCCAGCTGTACTTGGCGCGGAGCACCGACTGCAGCGGCGAGGGGATGTCGACGAACTGTACGGACTGCGGATTCTCGAGGAGCGCGTCGAGGTAGTGGTCGACGCGAATCGACGCCAGCCGCGCGCGGTCGGCCGGCGACTTCGCGCTGTCTTTGAGCATCTTCGGATCGATGCCCAGCGACTGCCACGCGGCAACGACGACGCCGGTGAACTTCGAGCGAATGTCACTCAGCTCGGCGGGCGTCAACTGGACCTTGGCGCTGTCGGCCTGTTTCAGGACGAGCTCGTTGCGCACGATGTTCTTCACGAAGCCGAGCACGACGGAATCGGGCGCCTGCTGCAGTCCCTGGCGAATCTGCGGCTGGTTGGGGAACGCGCTCACCCACTGCGCCATGCGCTTGGCGGTGAAGCTGCCGCCCTTGAAGGTGGCGATTACGCTCCCGCTTTTCGACGCCGCGTCCGGGTCTTTCGCCAGCGCGCGCACCGTGGCGACGGCGCCATCCCGCACCTTGACTTCGCCCTTGGCCTCGAGGCCCGAGAGATACGTGCTCTCCGCCGCTTGCTGGTTGCCGGCGCCGAGCTGCCGGGTGAACTCGTTCTTCACCTCGTCGAACGTGGCGCGACGAATGATGTGATAGCCGAACTGCGTCTGCACGACCGGCGAGATCTCACCCGGCTTGAGCGCCGCGGTCGCGTCGCCGAACTCTTTCACCATCGCGCCGCGCGCGAAGAGGCCGAGGTCGCCACCCTTCGAGGCGGAGCCGTCCTGGCTCTCCTTCTGCGCCACGCCGGCGAAGTCGCCGTTCTTCACGACCAGGGCGCGAATCGCCTCGGCCTTCTTGTGGATCGAGTCTTTCTGCGCCACGGTCGCGCCCTGCGGCACGAGAAGGAGAATGTGCCGCGCCGCGAGCATGTTGCCTTGATTGTACTTCGATTCGGCGTTGCTCGTGTCGGCGGTGGGAAAGCTCTTCTGCACCACATCGTGCCATTTTTGAACGCGCATCTGGGCGAGGTACGGCCACATCGCGTCGTCGATCGCCTTCGGATCGTTGAGCGAATCACCGCGGGCCGCCGCTTCGGCGAGGAGCTGGTAATTCACCCACAGGTCGGCGACCGTGTGACCGACGTCGGGATTGAGCGGGATCTTGCTCTTGCCGAGCATGTCGGCGAGCCGGTCGACCGAGAGCTCCTGCGAGCCGGCGTGCGCGACGACATCGACGTGCGCGGTCATCGCCTCTTTGAAGCTGTCGCACGCGGCAAGGGATGCGGCCGCGACGACGACGGCTGACAGATAACGTTTCATTGTTTGGTCGAGCTCCGTAGGGTCGAAAACGTAAAGACGTAAAACGTGAGTGGCGTCTGACATCGCGCGGCATCCTGCGCTCGCCGCGCGTGCGCTCGCCACACGTTCTACGCGTCGGGGGTCAGGCTTCGCAGTGCGCGCACCAGTCCATCGAGCATCTCGGCGCCGCCGAGACGCATCAACTTGAGCGAGAGCGGGTGCGTGCGGCGCACTTCGGCCTGAAACTGCACTTCGTGAAACGCCGACGTGAGCCCCTTGAGCCGGGGCGCCGCGTCAGCCCGAAACGTAACACGCGCCTCGTTGCCGCGCACCAGTATTCCCTCGATGCCGAGCGTGCCGCCGACGACGCGCAATAGTGCCTGGGCGATGAATGCGTCGGCCTCCGGCGGCAGTCGTCCAAATCGATCGCGGAGCTCGGCGCGCAGCGCCTCGATCTCCGCCGGCTCGGTGATCTGCGTCAGACGGCGGTAGACCTCGAGCTTTGCTTCCTGCATCCCGATGAACGTGTCGGGCAAGTACGTCGGCAGATCCATCGACACATCGGCCGGAATCAGCTTCGGCCGTCCGGGGTGGCTCATCAGCCGGGTGACCGTCTCCTCGAGCATCCGCAGATATAGATCGAAGCCGACAGCCTGCACGAATCCCGATTGCTCGGGACCGAGCAGGTTGCCGGCGCCGCGCAGCTCGAGATCCTTGAGGGCGACACGGTAGCCGGACCCGAGCTCCGTGTGATGCTCGAGCACGGCGAGCCGCTGCTCGGCCTCGCGATCGACGCTGTCGGGCACGAGGAGATAGCAGTTCGCGCGACGATGCGACCGGCCGACGCGGCCGCGCAGCTGGTAGAGCTGCGCCAGCCCGAGGCGGTCGGCGCGGTTGACGAACATCGTGTTCGCGTTCGGCACGTCGAGCCCGCTTTCGACGATCATCGTCGAGACGAGCACCTCGACCTCACCGCAGACAAAGCGCCGCATGACCGACTCGAGCTCCGAGTCCTTCATCTGCCCGTGCGCGACGGCGATCGTCGCGCGCGGCGCGAGGCGCTGGATGTGGTCGGCGATTGCGGTGATCGTCTCGATGCGGTTGTGGACGAAGAAGACCTGTCCCCCTCGGTCGAGCTCGCGCGCGATGCCCTCTTCGATCAGGCCGTCGTCCCACGGTTCGACGTAGGTGAGCACGGGCGAGCGATCGCGCGGCGGCGTCTGGATCAGCGTCATGTCGCGGAGACCGGCGAGCGAAAGATGCAGCGTCCGCGGAATCGGCGTGGCCGTGAGCGTGAGCACGTCGGTCTCGGTGCGCATCTGCTTGAGCCGCTCCTTGTGCTTCACGCCGAAGCGGTGCTCCTCGTCGACGATGATCAGGCCCAGGTCGCCGAATTGCACGTCGCCGCTCAGCAGCCGATGCGTGCCGATCACGATGTCGATTTTCTTCGCCGTGACATCGGCCAGCACGACGGCCTGCTCCTTCGCCGTCTGAAAGCGAGAGAGGGTCTCGATGCGGATGGGAAAATCCGCCAGCCGGTCGCCGAAGGTGCGACCGTGCTGCTCGGCGAGGATCGTCGTCGGCACGAGGACGGCGACCTGCCGGCCGGATTGTACGGCTTTGAACGCCGCGCGGACGGCGATCTCCGTTTTGCCGTAGCCGACATCGCCAACGAGCAGGCGATCCATCGGACGCGCGCGCTCCATGTCGCTCTTGACTTCGGCGGTCGCGCGTACCTGATCCGGCGTGTCCTCGAACAGGAAGCTGGACTCGAGCTGGCGCTGCCACGTCGTGTCGGGCAGTGCGGGCGTTTTCGTCGCCATCTTGCGGCGCGCGTACAGGTCGAGGAGCTCGGCGGTCATCTCCTGGAGCGCGGCGCGGGTCTTGTCGCGCTGCTG
>JBDUCS010000301.1:0-5132 GCA_040003335.1 Gemmatimonadaceae bacterium
GCGACCTCGACCGCCGCGGCCACGGCGACATCCGCACGCTCACGGTGCGCGAGTATCAGGCGTGCACCCGCATCGAGCGCTTCAAGTACCGGCTCTACCGCAATCCCATCCTGCTGTTCGGCTTCGGCCCGCTCTACCTCATGGTGAGCTCGCGAAAGAATCCGTCAGGCGTCTCCGCCAAGGGCGACGGCACGGTGAGCGCCCAGTCCACCAACCTCGCCATTCTCCTGCTCATCGCCGCTATGTCGTGGCTGATCGGCCTCAAGGCCGTCGTACTCATCTACTTGCCCGTCTTCCTCGTGGCCGGCGCCGCGGGCATCTGGCTCTTTTACGTGCAGCACCAGTTCGAGGACACCTACTGGGAGCCGCACGACGATTGGGATTACGCGGCCTCGGCGATGCGCGGGAGCTCGTACTACAAGCTCCCGAAAGTGCTCGAGTGGATGACCGGCAACATCGGCCTGCATCACGTGCACCACTTCGATCCAAAGGTGCCCAGCTACAACCTCGGCCGCTGCTACGTCGAGAACGACGAGTTCCGCTGCGCGACCGTGCTCGGCATCCGGGAGAGCCTCCACACCGCGTCGCTGAAGCTGTGGGATGAGGACGCGAGGCGGATGGTGGGATACGAGGCGGTCAAGTAACGGACCGCGGATGGCGGATCACCGGGACCCTGGCGAACCACGCTCCACGAACCCGGACGAGTGACTCCCGACCACCTCGATCCGTCGCTATGGTATCAGTCGCCGGCGTGGCATGCGCCGGGTAGCCATTCCCGCTACGAGATCTGAGCCTTGCCGCACAGCACCATGCGCCGCGACACGATCGTTCGACAGGCGCGCACGTCGGACGTCGACGACATCGTCGCGCTGATCGACCTCTACGTCGCCGACGGTACACTCCTCGCGCGCTCCAGGGAGTTCATCCGCGAGCGGCTGGGTGATTTCCTCGTGGCCGTCGACGGCGAGACGATCCTCGGCTGCGTGCACCTCGAGGAATATTCTCCGAGCATCGCCGAGATCCGCTCGCTCGCCGTCTCGCCATCGGCGCAGGGGCGGGGCGTTGGCGTGTCGCTCGTCGATCACGCCGAGCAGCTCGCCGTGCGGCGGGAATACCGCACGTTGTTCGCGGTCAGCAACAGCGAGGCCTTCTTTGGCGCGCGGGGCTTCTTGCCGCGACACATTCCGGAGCTCGACCGCGAGCGGAGTGAGGTCAGCCGCTACAAGGCGGTCTCGGCGAAGGACATCGCGGAGCGCGCCGGGTCATGACGAAGACGCCGTCGGGCACCTACCGGGCCGTCCGCGCCATGCGCGCCGTGCCGCTCGAGCGCAAGCTGCCGCTGCTGATCTCTGGTCTGCTGATCCTGATGCTCGTGATCGCGACGGCGGCGGCGTATCGCGAGGTGCGCACCACGACCAGCGACGCGGCGACCGCGCGCCTGAAGAGCGTCGCCCGCCAGCTGGTGGATTTGACGCGTCAGAGCGGCAACACGCGCGCCGCGTTTGTGCGGCGGACGCTGGCCGACAGCTCGCTCAGGTCGCTCCTCGCCGGTCCGTCGGTGCACGCGGCGCCCGAGTCCAGCGGGATCGCGATCGTGACGCCGCGTGCGCGGCGTCGCGCGCCCTCCGCCGATTCGACCGTGCAGGCGCTCCTGCAAAAGTTGGCGGTGCCGACCGAGTCGCTGCTCGTGGCGCGCGTGTGGGACGCAAAGGGCCGTGTGCGCGCGACCGCGGGCCCGCCGTCGTCGGACGTCGACGTGGCTCAGGCGGCGGAGCTACTCGCCCGGGTCGGCCGCGCCGACACGATCGTGAGCAGTCAGTTGTATCTCGCGAACGACAGCGTGTTGTACTGGACGATCGCGCCCGTCATCGACCGCGGCGCCGTGATCGGCCACGTCGGGCAGCGCCGCCGGATCGCGCGCAATCCGGTCGCCGAGCAACAGCTTCGCGACTTGCTCGGCGAAGACCTGCAAATTCATTTCACGAATGTGCGCGGCGACGTCGAATCGTCGCTCGGCGGCGCGTCATCCACGCCGACCGCGATTCCGCGCACGCCGAAGACGGTATTCAGCTACGATCGGCCCGGCGAGGGCGAGCGGCTCGCGTCCGCGGCGCCGCTCGTCGGGCTGCCGTGGATCGTCCTCGTCGACATGCCGCGGGCCGCCATCACGGCGCGCCCGCGGGCGTTCCTGCGCCGGATGGCGATCGTGACGGCGGCGCTCGTCTTCGCCGGCGCGCTGCTGGCCTGGGCGATGAGCCGTCGTCTCACGCATCCGCTCGCCGAGTTGACGACGGCGACGACGGCCGTGGCGCGCGGCGACTACGACTATCGCGTCAACGTGTCGACGCGCGACGAGCTCGGCCGGCTCGGCGATGCGTTCAACGTGATGGCGGAGCGCGTCGCGGTCGCGCGGAGCGAGCTCGAGAGCACGGCGGCGGCGCTCGGCGACACCAACGAAGCGTTGCGCCGGAGCAACGCCGAGCTGGCCGAGCAGACGCAGGTGGCCGAGGCGGCGCGGCGGGACGCGGTCGCCGCGAGCCAGGCAAAGTCGGATTTTCTCGCCGTGATGTCGCACGAGCTGCGCACGCCGCTCAACGCGATCCTCGGCTTCAGCAGCTTGATGCTCGACGAGATTCCAGGCCCGGTGTCCGAGGCGCAGCGCGCGCAGCTCGGCCGCATCAACGCCGGCGGCCGGCACCTCTTGTCGTTGATAGATGAAGTACTCACGCTTGCGCGCGTGGAGGCGGGACGCGAATCCGTGCGCACCGAGGAGGGTGACATCTACGCGATCGCGCGCGAGACGGCGTCGCTCGCCGAGCCAATGGCCGGTGCGAAGCGACTGTCGCTGCGTACGGTCGTTCCCGATGGCCAGTGCATCGTACACACCGATCTCACCAAGGTGCGGCAGATCCTGCTCAACCTGCTCACCAACGCGGTGAAGTTCACGTCGCAGGGCGAGGTAATGCTGTCCGCGCGCTGCGACAACGGCGAGGTGACGTTCGACGTGCGCGACTCCGGCATCGGTATCGAGCCCCACCTCTTGCCGAAGATCTTCGAGCCGTTTTACCAGATCGACCAGAGCAAGACGCGGCGCGCGGCCGGCACCGGTCTCGGCTTGAGCGTGACGCGGCACCTGGCGCGGCTGCTTGGCGGCGACGTGAGCGTCGTCTCCGTGCCGGGCGAGGGAAGCACGTTCACCGTCGTCGTCCTCACGCACGCACCGGCGAATGAAAACGGATCGCGGATCGCGGATCGCCGCGCGCCGGATGGCATCGCCGCGCCTGCGCCGCATCGCTAGCCGGACACGGCGCACCCGAGATCCGCGCTGCACGCCTCCACGATCCGCGATCCGCGCCCGTCCGTCTTCTGCCTGACGACGCCACGCGGTATCATGGACGAATGCCATCTCCGGTCGGCCGCCGCTTCGCGTCGGTGATATTCGACTGCGACTCCACGCTCACTTCGATCGAAGGGATCGAGGTGCTCGCCGTGCATCATCGCGACGAGGTCGCGCGGCTGACCGAGGCGGCGATGCGGGGTGAGGTGCCGCTCGAGGAGGTGTATGCGCGCCGGCTGGCGATGATCCGGCCGACGCGCGACGCGGTCACTGCATTGGGCGCGCGCTATGTCGAGACGCTCGTCGTCGATGCGCGCGACGTCGTCGCCGCGCTCGCCGGCGAAGGGATCGCGGTGCGCATCGTGTCGGGAGGGCTGCGCCCGCCGGTGCTTGCGCTGGCGCGCGCGCTGGGAATTCCGGATGACGATGTCGCGGCCGTGGACATTGCGTTTGACGAGCGCGGCGCGTACGCCGGCTTCGATGCGTCGTCGCCGCTCGCGCGCACCGGCGGCAAGGGCGCGACGCTCGAGGCGTGGAGCGACTCGCTCGCGCGTCCGGCGATGTTCGTCGGCGACGGCGCGACGGATCTCGAGGCGCGGCCATTCGTGGATGCCTTCGTCGCCTTTGCCGGCGTGGTCGAACGGCCCGCGGTGATCGCCGCGGCCGACGTCGTGCTGCGGGCGCCGTCGCTGGCGCCCGTTCTCGCGCTGGCACTGGGCGGCGAGCCGCCGGCGAGCGCGCAATACCTCGATCTCTTTCATCGGGGGCTGGCACTTCTCGGCGCCAGCGCTCCAACACTCGAACGCGTACGGTGAGCATGGCTCCGACTGCACCGGCCTTCGGCCGATTTTTTCTACCTGGTCCAACCGAGGTCCGTCCCGACGTGCTTGCCGCGCAAGCGAAGCCGATGATCGGGCATCGCGGCAAGGGAATGGAGCAGCTCATCGCCGCCGGCGAGCCGCCGCTCCAGCGCATCTTCCGTACGACGCGTCCGGTCTATCTCTCGACGTCGTCGGCGACGGGGATGATGGAGGCCGCCATCCGCAACGCCGTGCGCCAAAAAGTGCTCTGCTTGGTGAACGGCGCGTTCAGCGAGCGCTTCTTTGGAATCGCCAAGGCGTGCGGCGCCGATGCCGAGGCGCTCACCGTTCCGTTGGGCCAGGCGCATACGCCGGACATGCTGCGCGACGCGTTGCGTGCGCGCGAGGTGGATGCCGTGACGGTGGTGCACTCGGAGACGTCGACCGGCGTGCTCAATCCGATCGCCGAGCTCGCGGCCGTGTGCCGCGACGCGGGCGACGTTGCGCTCCTCGTCGACAGCGTGACGGGCATCGCCGGAAGTCCGGTGGAGACCGATGCGTGGGGCATCGACTTCGTCCTCACCGGCTCGCAGAAAGCACTCGCGCTCCCTCCGGGTCTCGCCTTTGCCGTCGCGCAGCCGCGCGTGCTCGAGCGCGCGCGCGCGAAGGGCGACCGCGGGCTCTATTTCGACCTGGTGGAGTTCGAGCAATACATCGCGAAGAACCAGACGCCGAACACGCCGGCGCTGTCGCTCATGTATGCGCTCGCCGCGCAGCTCGAGCGCATCGACGCCGAGACGATCGAAGGACGCTGGGCGCGGCACGCCGCGATGGCGGCGCGCACCGCCGCGTGGGTCGACGCGATGCGAGCGTCCGGGATCGCGCTCGAGATCCTGGCGCCGCCGGGTTACCGCTCGCCGACTGTGAGCTGCATCCGCGTGCCGTCGAGTACGACGGGGAGCGCGGTGAACGACGCGATGCAGCAACGCGGCTTC
>JBDUCS010000302.1:0-5132 GCA_040003335.1 Gemmatimonadaceae bacterium
GATCGCGCGCGAGATGGGCGTCAACATCCGCACGACGTCGGGGCCGGCGCTGGAGAAGCCGGGCGATCTGGTGGGTACGCTCACCAACATGCGCGAGCGCGACATCCTGTTCATCGACGAGATCCACCGGCTGCGGCCGGTGATCGAGGAGTTTCTCTATCCGGCGATGGAGGACTACCGCATCGACATTCGGTTGTCCGAGGGGCCGAAGGCGCAGACGATCACGATGCCGATCGAGCGCTTCACGCTGATCGGCGCGACGACGCGGCTCGGCATGCTCACGCCGCCGATGCGCGCGCGCTTCGGGATCGAGCAGCGCCTCAATTACTATCCGACCGATGACCTCGAGATGATCGTGCGGCGGACGGCCGAGGTGCTCAAGGTGCAGCTCGACGACGGCGGCTCCACGGAGATCGCGCGCCGGTCGCGCGGCACGCCGCGTGTCGCCAACCGGTTGCTCCGTCGCGTGCGCGACTACGCGCAGGTGAAAGCGGACGGCATCATCACGCGCCAGGTCGCCGACGACGCCCTCGTGTTGCTCGAGGTGGACCAGTACGGTCTCGACGACATGGACGCGCGCATCCTCAAGGCGATCATCGAGATGTTCGGCGGCGGTCCGGTCGGCGTAAAGACCATCGCCTCGGCGGTGAGCGAAGACGAGGCGACGATTGAGGAAGTGTACGAGCCGTTTCTCGTGCAGAACGGTTTTCTGAACAAGACGCCGCGCGGCCGCGTGGCGACGGCGCAGGCCTATCGGCACTTCGGCTACACGCCCCCAACCGGCAACGGATCGCAGCCGAGCCTGTTCTAGGAACCGTCGTTAGTCGTCTATGTCTATGGTGCATCGGAATGCTGCAGCGTCTGCCGATCGCGTCAGCGCGGGCTGGTGAGGGGAACGTCTCTTGCCATTTCGGCGTACGAAGAGCGCATTAGTCTTTCGCGAGGAGGAAGTCCATCGGTATCGTCACTCTGGTGGCGGTCGGCGTGCTGCTGATCGCCGCGGGCGCGGGCGCATGGCTGTGGCTCGACCAACGGCGGACCGCGCCCCGCGCGGTCGATCGCGAGCTGCCCCAGCTGATCATCCCAGGCAACGGCAGGCCGCGAGCCGCCGATCACGTCCCGAAGCGATCCGCCGGCGGGGACGAGCCGCGGGCATCGAACGTCAATGAAGTGCACCCACCGCTCGAACCGTCGAACGATACCGTGCAATTCCGCCGTCCCGCGCTCGAAGCGATGCAGCTTCTCCCCGGCCGGCTCGAGATCCTCGGCGGCATCCCGCAGCGTGAGGACATTCGCTTCGTTCGCGCGCCGGGCGATTCTATGCAGATTGTACTGGGACGCGAGCCGGGTGCATCACCGCAGCACGTTCAGCTCGACTCGCCGACGGTGAGCCGCCGGCATGCGCGGCTCTCCTACAGCAATGGGGGCTGGACGGTCGGCAATCTGTCGGACACGAATCCGATCGTCGTCAACGACGAGGAGCTCCGCGAGGGTGATCGCGCCTTGGTCGATGGCGATCGACTCGAGCTGGGCGAGGTCGTGCTGCGATACCATGTGCGCTGAACCGCGGACGAGCGTGGGAACCGAGGAGTCGACGTGAAGAAGCATGGGCGACACAAGCGCTCGGTAGCAGCGCAGCGCGCGGTGACCGTTGACGGCGAGCCCGCAGCGCTCGCGGCACTCGCGGAAGAGTATGAGATTCTCCGCGAGCTGGGCCGCGGCGGCACCGCGTTCGTCTTTCTCGCGCGCGAGCGCGCGACGGGAAAGGAAGTGGCGATCAAGCTGATGCGGGCCAAGTACGCCGAGGACGAGGAGTCGCTCGCGCGATTTGCGCGCGAGGCCAAATACGTCGAGTCGCTCGACCATCCGAACGTCGTTCCCGTGCACGCGGTGCGCGATCTCGGCGAGCATGGTCTGGCCATCGTCATGGGTCACGTCGCCGGGCGCACGCTCAAACACGCCATCTACGAGGAAGGGCCCCTCTCGCCCGATCGCGCGGAGCGCGTGATGCGCGATGTCGCCACGGCCCTGACCGCGGTTCATGCGCTGGGCATCGTGCATCGCGACGTGAAGCCGGAAAACATCTTCTTGGGCGACGATGGTCGCGCGCTACTCGCCGACTTCGGTGTCGCGCGCTCCGTGTACGGCGACTCTCAGCTCACGCTCGCGGGCATCGCCATCGGCACGCCGACCTACATGGCGCCGGAGCAGATCGACGGCGCCGGCCTCGATCAGCGCGGCGATCTGTACAGTCTCGGACTCGTCGCGTGGGAGGCGCTCGCCGGCCGGCGGCCGTGGGACGGCCAGAGCCTCTATTCGGTGATCTACTCGCAGAAGCACGAGTGGCTCCCCGACGTGCGCGAGCTCCGCGACGACGTGCCGGACCGGCTGGCCGATGCGATCGCCGGCTGCTTGGAGAAGGATCGCGACGCCCGATGGGCCAGCGCCGGGGCAGTGATCGAGGCGCTGGACGGCAACGCAGGGGCGCGCACGCGCAGGGCGCACGCGGCCGCGATGGACACCATGGCTTTTCCACGCGCTATCGCTGCGCGCGTCGATGATTCGTCCAGCAATGCGATCGCGGCGGTCGGCGCGACCGGGGACGACGCCGTCGACGACTTCTTCGCGAAGCGCGAATGGCGGCGGCGCATCGCCATGGCGGCGATGACGCTCGTCGTCGCCGGCGTCATCGCGTCGATGGCGGCGGTGCTGAGCGCGAACCATGGCGGAGCGGCCGAGCCGCGTCGCGTCGCCGCGGTTGTGCCCGCGCGTTCAGCGGCGACACCGACGAGCAACACACGAGCGACACCACCCGGCGCCGGCACCGTCCGCGCTGCCGACTCGGTTGGAACGCGCGCCTCTGATGTGGTGCGGCCGACCGACCCGGTTCGGGCCGACGCGTCCGGCGCCATCGCGTTCGAGGCGGCAGGCCCGCGCCCCGCGGCCAGGCCCATCGCTCATCCCACTTCGCCCCCGGCGACGGAGCCACGTTCGGTCGTTGCACAGCGCCCGGTAGCGACCGGCGCCGCAAGCTCGATCGCGGCGCGCGCGCCCGCGCGCTCGACGGCGCCCGCTCCAAACGATTCGCCCGCGCCGCGGCTGGCGCTTCGTCTCCCGCCGATGACCATTGCAACCGGCGGCCTGCACAGCTGTATGCTCGTCACCGATGGCCGCGCATTCTGCTGGGGCGCGAACGATCGTGGCCAACTCGGCACCGCCGATACCGCGCGCGCGGCGCCCGCTCCGGTCGCGATCGGCGGCGATCTCCGCTTCACCGCCCTCTCGGCCGGTCTCTCGCACAGCTGCGCGCTCGCCCGCGGCGGCGCCGCCTATTGCTGGGGCGACAACCGTCACGGTCAGCTCGGCGACCGGTCGACGGTTGCGCACGACGCGCCGGCGCGTGCCGCCGAGGGGCTGAGCTTTCGCTCGATCACATCCGGGGCGACCCACACGTGCGCGCTCGACGCCGATGGCACGGCATGGTGCTGGGGCGCCAACGCGCACGGCCAGCTCGGCGGTGGGACGGGACTCGATCGGCCAGTGCCGGCCGAGGTCCGCACCGCTGAGCACTTCGCCAGCATCGAGGCGGGATGGAATTTTACCTGCGCGCTCGATGTCTCAAAGCACGCGGCGTGTTGGGGTGACAACAGCGCGGGCCAGCTGGGCGACGAGACAACCACGGATCGCCGCACTCCCGCGCCGGTAGTCGGCGCGCTCGCGTTCGTGTCGCTGAGCGCAGGGAACACGCATGCCTGTGGCGTCACCCGCGCCGGTGAGGCGTACTGCTGGGGCGGCAACAGCAACGGCCAGCTCGGCGATGGCAGCACTGGCGAGCGGCACACGCCCGTTCGCGTCGCCAGCTTCGAGCGGTTCGTTTCGATCAGCGCGGGAGCGACGCATACCTGCGCGATCGCGGCGAGTGGCGAAGCGTTCTGTTGGGGACGGAACAGCTACGGACAGCTCGGCGACGGCGGCACGTCCGAGCACGCGACTCCAACGCGCGTCGCCGGCGGTCATGCGTTCGTCACGCTGCACGCGTTCGCATCGCACAGCTGCGGCGCGACACCGGCGGGCCAGCTGCTCTGCTGGGGACTCAACCTCGACGGCCAGCTCGGCGACGGCACACGCACGCAGCGCGCGCAACCGGTCATGGTGGACCGGACCGCCGAACACTGACCCGTAACGACGGTCAGGGAGCCCCACGGTTCCCGATGCTCGGCTGACGACCGACGTCTGACGACTGATGACTGCTCGCAGGCATAGCACATCGGATTTCGACTTTCACCTACCGGCGGATCGCATCGCGCAGATCGCCGCCGAGCCGCGCGACGCGGCGCGGCTGATGGTCGTCGACCGCTCGACCGGGTCGATCGAGCATCGAGTCTTCCGCGACATCGGCTGGCTCGTCCCGGACGGCGACGTGCTAGCGCTCAACACGACGCGCGTCATGCGTGCGCGGCTCCTGGGTACGCGCGAATCCGGCGCGACGGCCGAAGTGCTGTTGCTGCGTGCGACCGATGCCGGCGAATGGGAGGCGATGGTGAGCCCCGGTACCAAGCTCAGGCCTGGAAAGCGTGTGCACGTCGCGCCTGGCTTCGACGTGGAGATCGTCGCGATCACCGATCGCGGCACACGTATCGTCGCGCTCCACGTCGCCGGCGACGCGGGCGACGCGATCGAGCGGCACGGTCACGTCCCCCTTCCGCCATACATCGACCGTGCCGATACAGCAGAGGACGCCGAGCGCTATCAGACGGTCTACGCGCGCGAGCGCGGCTCGGTCGCCGCGCCGACGGCCGGCCTCCACTTCACGCCGGCGCTGCTCGATGCGCTCGCCGCGCGCGGCGTGCGGCGCGCCGACCTCGTGCTGCACGTCGGCGCCGGCACCTTCAAGCCCGTCGACGTCGACGACCCGGCACAGCACGTGATGCACGAGGAGTCGTTCGCGATCTCGGAGCGCGCCGCCCGGACGCTGAACGAGACGCGCGCCGCGGGCGGCCGCGTGTGGGCCGTGGGGACGACGAGCGTCCGCGCGCTCGAGAGCGCCGCGCGCGACGACGGCGCGGTCGCGGCGTCGAGCGGACACACGCGCATCTTCATCCGGCCCGGCTATCGCTTCCGCGCCGTCGACC
>JBDUCS010000303.1:0-5122 GCA_040003335.1 Gemmatimonadaceae bacterium
ATCTGCGCCTGGATCGTGACGTCGAGCGCGGTCGTCGGCTCGTCGGCAATGAGCAGCGCCGGCCGCATCATCAGCGCCATCGCGATCATGACGCGCTGCCGCATGCCGCCCGAGAGCTGGTGGGGATACGAGGTCGCGCGCTCGGCGGGGTCGGCAATGCCGGTGAGCCGCAGCTGCTCGACGGCGCGCGCCCACGCGTCTCGGCGCGACGCGCCGTCGTGCACGCGCGCCACCTCGGCGATCTGGTCGCCCACGGTGAGCACCGGGTTGAGCGCCGTCATCGGCTCCTGGAAGATCATCGCAATGCGGTTGCCGCGAACGCGGCGCATTTCCTCTTCGGAGAGGGTGAGGAGGTCGCGTTCGTCGAAGAGAATGTGCGAAGCCGGGTCGATGTGTCCCGGGCGGCGGATCAACCGCAGAATCGAGAGCGAGGTGACGGACTTTCCGCACCCCGACTCGCCGACCAGTCCGACCGTCTCGTTGGCGCCGACGGTGAATGAGACGCCATCCACCGCGCGCGCGGTACCCGCGGCGGTGTCGAAGCTCGTGCGAAGGTCGCGAACGTCGAGCATCTCGGATGTCGGGTGTCGGGTGACTGGTGCCGGGTATCGCGCTGTCGGGATCTCGCCGTTCCGATTCTAGCCGCCAGACCGTCGTGGCGACACGTCGAGTGCCGCGATCGCGTCGCGCAACTCGTCGTACAGCCCCGTCGCCAAGACCGAAAGCAGCGGCAGCAGCATCACCTGCACGGCCGCGTTCGCCGCCAGCGCGACGCGCGCCGAGTGGATTGCCAGCATGAGAACCACCCCGGCGGCGCCGCACAGGACCCAGTAGGCGATGCCGATAGGCGCGTAGGCGAGCGCGATGCGCCACGCGTTGCCGCGCGACAGCGCCAGCGCGCGCGAGATCGCCGCGCGCGACGAGAGCCGATCGAAGAGGACCGTGGCGGGAAGCGCGAAGAGCCGGCAGCTCGCGTACGCGGCGACGAAAAGGCCGGCGGGCAGCGCGACGATCACCGCGGGAATGGTCGCGCGTGCTCCGATCAGCGCGACGGCCGCGAGCGCGATCGCGCCGGCGATGGCGACGGCCGGGACGACCATGCACGACAGCTTCACCACCGACGTGAGGACGATGCCGGCTCCGCAGGACCACGCATCGCGCAGGGCGCGCGCGCGATCGATCGCGCCGCCGCGGCGGGCATCACGGGCGGCGATCATCGTCGCCGCATCCACGATTGCGTACCAGATGCCGCCGACCGCGGCAACGAGTGCGAGAGGCACGAGGTCGCGCGCATCCGTGACACCCGTGCCGAAGAACGGATATGCGAGCAGCGCAATCGCAATCGCCGGCGGCGCGGCGGCGGCACCGAGGACCGCGAGCGAAACCCAATGACGGCGCCAGACGGCGACCGTCTCGTCCAGCAGGATCTCGGCGGAGGGCGAGCCCGATACTGTCACGCCGCTCGCGTGCGTCATCGCGAGAAAAGCTGGCGCGGGTCGAGCGCGTCCCGCAAGCCGTCGCCGAGCACGTTGAAGGCGACGACGGCGGTGGCGATGGCCAATCCCGGGAAGAGGGAGATCCACCATCGCTCGGCGAAGGCGTCCGAGCCGTCATAGATGATGCTCCCCCAACTCGTGCCCTCGGTCGTGCCGATACCGAGGTACGACAGCCCGGCCTCGAGCGCTATCAGGCTGGCGATGTTGAGCGCCGCCGAAGCGAGCACCGGCGAGAGCACCCGTGGGAGCACGTGCCGCGTCACGGTGCGCACCGCGCTGGCGCCGAGCGCGCGCGCGGCGATCGCGACGTCGTCGTCGCGCAGCGCCAGCACTTGGGCGCGCACCATCCGGCTCACGTCGAACCAGCCCGTGAGACCGAGGAGGACGATCAACCGGCCGACGGAGACCTGTCCCCAGACGCTGAGGGCGGCGAGCAGGATGAGGATGCGCGGCGTGGCGAGCGCGGCGTCGAGCGCGCGCGCCATCACCGCGTCCACGATGCCGCCGGCGTAGCCGGCGAGCGCGCCGTACGCCGTGCCGACGGTGAGCGAAAGAAGCATCGCCAGCACGGCGATGCCGAGCGAGATGCGCGCGCCGAACAGCACGCGGCTGAAGATGTCGCGGCTCGATTGGTCGGTGCCGAATGGGAAGAGGCGCGACGGCGGGCGGGATTGCAGCTCGATATAGTTGCCGATTGGATGCGATGGATCGTAGGGCGCGAGTCTGTTCGCCAGCGCCGCGACGACCACGAGCGCGACGAGCGTGTAGAGCGCCAGCATCGACGCGCGGTCGGCGCGGAGCCGCGCCAGTCCGCTTCGCCATGGCCCGCCGCGGCCGCCGGTGTCACGCAGCGACCGACGGAGGGCTGCGGACAGGAGCGCGGTGACGATCGCGGCGACCATCCACGCGAGCAGCATTCTCATCACGAGCTCCGCGCCCGCGGATTGGCCCACGCGGTGAGGAGGTCGGCGACGAGTGAGCCGACGCACACCAACGCGCTCCCCACGATCGCGACCGCGAGCACAACGGGGTAGTCGCGCGCGCTGACCGCCTTCACCGCCAGCTCGCCCATGCCGGGCCAGGCGAAAATCTTCTCGACGAATACCGCTCCACCGAGAAGGGCGGGGAGGGCGAAACCGATGAGCGTGATCACCGGGAGTAGGGCGTTGCGAAGAATGTGGTGCCACAACACGGCACGCTCGCCGACGCCCTTCGCGCGCGCCGTACGGATGAAATCCTCGTGCATCGTATCGAGCACGGCACTACGCTGGTAGCGAGCGATACCGGCCGAGAGCACGAGCGCGAGCGTGCCCGCGGGCAGCACGAGATGCTTCGCCAGATCGCCGAACGATGAAAGACTCGCCGGCTCGCCACAGAATTCGGCTGTGCACATGGCGCTCGTGGGAAAGAGACCCCAATGCACGGCGAACAGCAGCATGACGACGAGCGCGAGCCAGAAGGACGGCATCGAGTAGAAGACGACGCCGGCGAGGGTGGCGATGCGGTCGAACCATCCCCCCTGCCGCGAGGCCTGCACGACGCCGAGGGCGACGCCGAGCACGAACGCGGCGAGGAGCGCGACACCGACGAGAATCAACGTGTTCGGAATGGCGCGCGCCAGCAACGTGCTGACTTGCTCCTCGCTCGATAGCGAGTAGTCGAAGTCGCCGCGCGCGACCCTACCCAGGTAGATCGCGTACTGCTCGGCGAACGGGCGATCGAGTGCGAGCCGATCCCGCATCTGCTGGCGCACGGCGGCGCTCATGTTCGCCGTCGCAGCCTTCGCGGCCACCGCGTCGCCCGGCGCGGTACGGATGAGCACGAAGGTCGCCGTCGTCACGAGAAAGACGACGACGACCGATTGTGCGAGCCGGCGCGCGATCAGTCGCCACATGGCACACGAACTTCGCGCGCGGCTGGCGCTATTGCGAGGCCTGCCGCTGCGTGCGGTTGTCGCGCGGAAGCCGCGCCGCGGGGTCGATCGTCCAGTCGGCGAGACCGGCCCACCACGCGTCGTCGCGAATGCCGGCGGTGCGGATACGCGTATGGATGCCCATGATGTTGCGCGGCTCGTACAGCCAGATGCCGGGCGCGTCATCCGAGAGGAGCTGGTAGGCGCGGTGCGAGTAGTCGCGCGCGAGACGGGCATCGCGCGCCGCGTCGGCGCTGTCAATGAGCGCGTCGAACGCGGCGTTCTCATACGCGCCGTAGTTCGTCGGCTCGGCGCCGCGCGCGGCCGCGGAGGTCCACATCTGGCGCACGCTCGACGGGCCGGGATCGACGCTGATGTTATGGATGATCGCGTCGAAGCGGCGCTCGTGGAGGCGCTGCATCAGCGGCGGAACCTCGAGAATCTCGAGATCGGCCTGCGCGCCGACCTGGCGCAGCATGTCCTTCAAGAGCACCGCCATCAGCCGGCGCGGCGCGCTCGTCGAGGGAACGAGCACCGAGAAACGCAGCGCTTCGGCGCCGTGGCGCCGGACGCTGTCGCCGGCCGCCAGATGCCACCCGGCGGAATCGAGCAGCCGGCGCGCCGCCGCGGGGTCGTACGCGAGCTGCCGCAGTACCGTGTCGCCGGCGAGCGTGAGGCGCGGCACGCCGGCAATGGCGGGAAGTCCAAGCGAATCGACGACGCTTCGCGTCAAGCGAACGCGATCAACCGCCATCGAGAGCGCGCGGCGCGTGGGGCGATCGGCGAAGCCGCGACGTGCCGGCCCGTTCGGCGCGCCCGGCGCCTGGAGATTGAACATCAGATACGTGATCGAGAGCGAGAGCATGCCGAACGACCGCAGCGTCGGATGCTTCGGGAGCTCGGCGAGATGCTCGGCGCGCAGGAACGAGGTGACATCGGCCTCACCGGTCATCAAGCGCGCGACGCGCGCCTGCGCATCGGGAGCGATCGTCCAGATGACGCGGTCGAGCTTGGCGCGGCCGCGATAGTTCATCGTGTCGCTCGCCACCTCGATCGAGGAGCCTGGCATCCAGCGCACGAAGCGGAAGCGTCCGCTCCCCACCGGCTTCCGGGCCAGCTCGTGCTTGCGCATGTCGGCGCGCGGCACGTCGCGCCACACGTGCTCGGGGAGAATGCGCGTCTGGTACGTCGCATCGAAGAACTGATATGGCGAGCGCCGCTTGAACCAAAAGATGACCGTCGCCGAATCGCGCGCGGTCACCGAGTCGATGTTGCCGAGGAGCGTCGCGACGCTCGTACCGACGGCGGAGTCGCGGTAGACGTCGAAGGTGAAGCGCACGTCGCTTGCGCGCACAGGTGGTCCGTCGTGCCAGCGCGCGGCCGGATCGAGGTGAAACACGACCGAGAGCGAATCGCGCGCCCAGTCCCACGAGCGCGCGAGCTGCGGCGCGAAGTGGGCGGGGTCGGTGAGCTGCAGCGTGCTGTCGGGGACGGCGAGCCGATCGAAGATCTGATCCACGACGGCGATCGCGGTCTCGTTCCCGGCGAGCGGCGGAAAGAGCAGGTCCGCGTCGGCCGGCGCCGAGATAATGACGGTGCCGCCGGTTGCCGTGTTCGCCGGCGCGACGCGATCACCGCACGCCGCGAGCGACGCGAGGACGAGCGCGAGCGACGCACGACGTGAAGAGCGCATGGAGAGAAGCATCGGTGGGCA
>JBDUCS010000304.1:0-5082 GCA_040003335.1 Gemmatimonadaceae bacterium
GACGCCCCACGCCAGCCGGTTCTTCGAGTTGAAATATTGCACCTGCGCGCCGAGGTCTTTCACCGTGCCGCCGGACTGCACCGCGACACCGAGCTGGCGGTCCCCGAGCACGTCGCCAAAGAACGCCGATGCGCTGCCCGCCACGAGCGTTCCGAACCCTCCGCCGAACGACACGCCGAGCGACGGCTGGCCGAGATACTCGAGGCTGAGCTTCGCCTTGTACGGCACCACGGCGAAGCTCTGCACGTTTGGCGGCAGCCCGGTATCCGGATCGCGTAAGTACGCGGTTACGCTTCCGCGGCCGCGCGCTTCCTGCGGCGGGAGCACCGCGGCGTTGGGCGTTGTGCCGGACCCCGAGTTGACGGTCGCCGCCGGCGTGGGGCCGGTCTGCGTCTGGCTCGCCGTCGCCGTCGCCGCCGCGTCCAACTTCGCGCCGCGCGTCTGCTCACCGTCGAGCGCATACACGCGGTTGCCGCCGTTGTCGAATACCGAGTAGACGATGCGGCCGGTCTGCGAAGCCACCGAGAAGACCGGCGAGAGCGCAGTGACGCCGCTCGCGCCCGTCGCCAACCGCGTCAGCTGGAAAATGTCTCCGCTCTGGAGCGCGACGCGGTACAGGTCGCTGAACCCTTCGCGCGCCGCCACGAAATACAAATCTTTGCCGTCTGGCGAATAGCGCGGGTTGATGTGCTTCACACCATCGAACAACGGAAGCAAGCGGATCTCGGCGCTCGCGACATCCATGATCGCGATGCGCATCGGCGAGTACGTCAGCCGCTGGAAATCGGTGCCGGCACCGCGATCGGTCACGAACGCGAGGCTCTTGCCGTCGGGCGACCACGCCGGCTGCAGGTCCGCGTACTTGTCGTTTGTCAGCCGGCGCATCCCGCCGTCGGCGAGCGTGTAGAGATAGAGATCGCTGATGCCGCCGGTGATCCCGGAGAACGCGAGCCGCGCGCCGTCGGGCGACCACTGCACGGTGCTGATTGCGCCGACACCGGCGGGGTGGATCGTCTGCGTGATTCCGCCCTTGTCGAGATCGTAGATCTCGATCTCGTTGTCGCCCTTCGCGAAGACGAGAAAGGCGAGGCGCCGGCCATCCGGCGACCAGGCGCCGGACGAATTGAGGAAGCTGAGCGCATCGAAATGGGAGTCGCCGCCGGGGCCGATGAGCGTCTTGATGACCTGGCCCGTCTGCGCATCGGCGATCGAGAGGTCGATGCCGAACAGGTTTCGCGCGCCGTAAAACGCGATGTACTTCCCGTCGGGGCTCAGCTCGGGCGAGACGTTCAAGTCGCCGTAACGGAGCGGTCCGGCGAGTACGCGCTCGCCGAGCTGCTGGGGCGTGGTCCGGCCGGCAACCAGCGGCGTGAACGTGGCGCGCGTCGATGCCGCCCACTCCTTGGAGAGCGAGTCGGAGCTCATCCCCAAGTTGCGGCGGATCGCGCCCTCGAAGCCCAGCGAGAGTGCCGAGCGGTACATCCGCCCGACCATCTCATCGCCCCATTTGCCGCCGATGTAGGCCCACAGCGCCTGACCCCACCGGTATGGAAAGTACTTGTTCGACTCCGTCAGCTTCTTGATTGTCGGAATGTCGTTGTGGACGACGCCGTCCCGCATCCACATCGCCGTGAGCTCGTCCTCGCGGCCGAGCGACAGATACTCGGCCATGCCCTCGATCAGCCAGAGCGGAAGACGCTCCAGCGCCTGCAGCCCGTTCGCCGTCGGCCCCTCGGCGATGTTGTACTGCCACACGTGCACCAGCTCGTGGCCGATCACGTGATCGTTGTCCGCATAGACGCCGGTGAGCGGGAGCACGACGCGGTCGCGCAGCCCCTCGGTGAAGCCGCCGGTCGATTCGTCGATCAGGCCGCCGCCGCCGACATTCGTCTGCTGGAAGTCGGGATGATTGGCGTAGAGCACGAGCGAGCGCCGGGCGCTGAGCGGGTGCTGGAGCTCGCGTTGATGCCGCAGGTTCCACCGCTCGGCCATCCGCGCCGCGTCGGCGGCAGCCTCGGCCTCCTCGGGATAGAAGAGCACATCGAAGTGCTCGGTCTTCATCACGTGGAAGTCGAAGGTCTGGTAGTTGACCTTGTTGCGCCCGAAGTAGTTCTGCGCGTGCGCCGAGCCGGCGGTCGCGGCGAGCGCGGCGGCGGCCGCGCCGCACGTGGCGGCGCGACGCAGCACCGGACGAATCCGCGCCAAAAGGCGAATCATGGACTGGCCTCGAGTGAGGATAACGAGAAAACGGCTG
This sequence comes from Gemmatimonadaceae bacterium, assembly GCA_040003335.1. Classification (GTDB taxonomy): domain Bacteria; phylum Gemmatimonadota; class Gemmatimonadetes; order Gemmatimonadales; family Gemmatimonadaceae; genus JALZAE01. The sequence goes on from JBDUCS010000304.1 coordinate 2,255, forward strand.
TCGGCTGTCAGCGATCGGCGCGTTGTTCGCGAAGGGCCGACAGCCGCCTCTTCGGCAAACCCCGGACCAAGCCCCTAAGACACTTCGCGTCCGGCACGAGCTACGCACTCCATAGTACCGTCGTACGCGGAAAAGCGTTGGGAGGATCTTTCGCTCGTGCTATACTGGCGAATGCCGTCCGCCCCTACAGCGATCCGCCGGGCGACGTCCTTCGAGCAGACCATCGCCGTCGAGACGCCCGAGCAGGTGACGTTCACGTATACCATAGCGGGAGTCGGATCGCGCGCCGCGGCGGCGATCATCGACTACGCCATCTGCGTTCTCGCACTGGTGCTGATCACCGTCGCCTTCTCCTGGATCGCCGGGTCGCGGCGCGTACCGAGCCTCACCGACGGATGGGTGCTCGCCGTCCTCGCCCTCTTCCAGTTCGCGCTCCTCTGGGGGTACTACGTCACGTTCGAGACGCTCTGGGATGGCCAGACGCCGGGAAAACGGCGTCTCGGCATTCGTGTCGTCCAGGACGGCGGCTATTCGATTTCGTTCGCCGCGTCCGCGGTTCGCAACGTCACGCGCATCATCGACATGCAGCCAGGCTTCGTGTACGCCGTCGGCATCATCAGCGCTGCGGTGTCCAAGTCCGGCAAGCGGCTCGGCGACATCGTCGCGGGCACGTTCGTGGTACAGGAGCGGGTGCGCGAGTTGGGCGCGCCAATCAAGTCCGCGGCGGCAGCGGGCCTGGCGGCTCCCGGTCCGTCCTTCGCGGCGCTGACCGACCAGGAATACGAGCTCCTCGGCCGGTTTCTCGAGCGGCAGGCGGCGCTGGAGCCGGAGAAGCGCGCGCTGCTCGGCGTACAGCTGGTGGCGCGCTTCGAGGGCCGCCTGCCGCACGACGGCGTGGGCGTTGCGCGGCTCTCGCGGCTGTTCGACAGCGAGCGCGACGCCCGCGCGCGCGGCGTCGCCGCCAAGGGCAGCGTCGGCGCGGCGCGCGAGCAGCACCTGATCGTCGCGCGGAATGCGAGCCGCTGGGGCGACTTCGCGGCGCTCCTCGCCGTCGCGCAGAGGCGCGGACTTAGGAAAATGTCCGAGAGCGAGGTGAGCGACTTCGTCGCCCGATATCGCGAGGTTGCGACCGACCTCGCCCGGCTACAAACGGCGACGCGCGGCGCGGACACCGATGCGCTGTTCTACGTGAGCAGGCTGGTCGGTGCCGGTCACAATCTGCTCTACCGGCAGCGGCGGGTGCCGATCAGCTCGGTGTGGCGCTACATGACCGTCACGGTGCCAGCCGAGATGCGCCGCAGCGCACTGCCGATTCTCGCGGCGGCACTCAGCTTCTTCGGGCCGGCCGCCGCGGCGTACGTTGCCGTCGTACGCGACCCGTCCCTCGCCTACGACTTGATCTCGCCCGGGATGATCGACCGCGCCGAGCAGGCGGTGGAGGGCGCGAAGAGCGGCGCCGGCTACCTGACCTTCAGCGAGTTCGAGCGACCCGTGTTGGCGAGCCGGATCATCGCCAACAACGTGCAGGTGACTTACGCCGTCTTTGCCTTTGGTCTCACGGCCGGCATTCTGACGCTGCTCATGCTCGTGTTGAACGGTGTCGCGCTCGGCGCGCCGCTCGCGCTGTTTCAGAACAAGGGTGTGGGGTGGGTGCTCCTTGAATGGATCGCACCGCACGGCGTGCTCGAGCTCTCGGCGATCTGCATCGCCGGCGGCGGCGGGTTGCTCCTGGCGCAGGCGATGCTCCTGCCCGGCGCGCGCACGCGTCGCGAAGCGCTCGTCGTCAACGGCCGGCGCGCGATCCGCCTCATTGCGGGATCCACCTTTTTTCTCTTGATCGCCGGCGCGATCGAAGGGCTGATCTCGCCGAAGCGCGACTGGCCCTTCGAGTGGAAGATCGCCGTCTCCGTCGTCACGGCGCTCTTCATCGCGCTGTACGTCACGCGTGGGCGCGGGCTGACGCCCGACGCGGAAGAGGAAAACGCTTATTCGTAGTCAGAGCGCTGCCCGTGCCTTGATCTCCAAATACCGGTTCACGAGCGCGGCCGTCATCGCACGCGGCGGGACATCGAGCGTCGAGACGCCGGCGCGGCGCATGCGCGTGAGCGCCTCGTCGCGCGCGGCGACGAGCTCTTCGGCAGCGGCGCTCTCGTAGAGCCGCGAGGTGCTCGCATGCGCGCCGGGCACCGCCGCCGCTAGGAGGCGGTCGTTCCGCAGCGCGACGACGAGCGGCAGGTGACGCGCCGCGCTGCGCGATGCGAGCGCGATCAAGGCCTGCGATGCCCGCGCGTCGATCACATCCGTGAAGAGCACGATCAGCGAGCGCTTGCGATGCCGCTCCGCCAAGAGGCGAAATGCCTGCGCGTAGTCGGGCTCGGCCATTGTCGCCCGCGCGGGGATGAGCGCCTGCCGAATGCGCGTCAGCGCCGCGGGTCCCCTGGTCGCCGGCACGAACGCCCGCACCTCGTCGTCGAAGACGATCAGCCCCACCTGATCGCCGGACTGTACCGCGACGTCGGTCAGTACGAGCGCCGAGGAGAGCGCGTATTCGAAGCGTGGAAGGCCCGAGTCGAGCTGCGTCATCATGCGGCCGGCGTCGATGGCGATCAGCACAGTCTGGCCCTGCTCGACGTTGTACTCGCGCGTGATCAGCTTGCGGCGCCGCGCCGTTGCCTTCCAGTCGATGCGCCGCGGATCGTCGCCCACGACGTACTCGCGCAGATTGGCGAACGCCGTTCCCTCACCGCGCCTGCGGATCGCCCGCACGCCGGCGTCGCCGATCGCGGCGGCGGTGCCGCGCGTCGCGACCAGCTGGAAGCCGAGCGCGT
>JBDUCS010000305.1:0-5079 GCA_040003335.1 Gemmatimonadaceae bacterium
CCGGCGAGGTCGCTCGTCTTGGTCGCGACTTCCTTCACCATCTGCGCGCCCATGTTCTCGAGCGGATCGGAGAGCTCGACTTCCTTCGCCACCGTAACGCCGTCCTTGGTCACGGTCGGGGCGCCAAACTTCTTGTCGATGACGACGTTCCGGCCCTTGGGGCCGAGGGTGACCTTCACCGCTTCGGCGAGCTGGTCGACACCGCGCTTCAGCGCAGCGCGGGCGTCCGTGTTGAAATGCAGTTCTTTGGCAGCCATGTCTGGGATTCCTTGTGGAGACGGAGTTCTGAGGGCGCAAAGACGTAAATCGTGAGAACGCAAATTCCGTCGAGATCTCGACCGCGTTTACGTTTTTACGCAATACGTTTTCGGAGTTAGGAAACGACAGCGAGCACGTCGCTCTCGCGAAGAATCAGGTATTGCTCGCCATCGAGCGTGACTTCGGTGCCGCTGTACTTTCCGTAGAGCACCTTGTCGCCGACCTTGACGTCCATCGGGACGCGCTTGTCTTTCTCGAAGCGGCCGGGGCCAACGGCGACGATCTCGCCCTGCTGCGGCTTTTCCTTGGCGGTGTCGGGGATGTACAACCCGCCACGCATCTGCTCCGTCTCCTCGAGCGCCTTGATCACGACGCGGTCGGCGAGCGGGCTCACCTTTACCGACGTGGTTGTCTTGCTGGCCATGAGTAGCGCCTCCTCCTGTTATGGGTCACGAAAGCGAAAGAACAGAGTCTAGCACTCGTTTTGCGCGAGTGCTAACTGACGAAGATTAGCTAGGCCAGGCTTGCGAGTCAATGGGCAGAGACCGTGTGAAGTAAGCCGATGCAAGTGGTTGCACAACAACGCTTAAACGTTAACCACTGCGCACGGCAGGCCAGCGTAGAACGACCGCTCAGGCGAACAGGGCCAGCACGGCAACATCGGTCAGCGCCCACGCCGAGAGCGCGACGTACATCCCCCGCTTGTGGTCCGACGCACCCAGCTCCGGCGCGCGAATCAACCACCTCGCGAGCAGCAGTAGCCAGCACGCGGCGGAGACGAGAAGCGCGATGGAAGCGCCGGTCCCCGCCGCCGTCCGGTGGGCGATCCACGCAAACATGGCGAACGCCGCCAGCGCGCAGGCCAGCGACACCGCGAGGCTCCCGCGCGCGCCGAGGAGCACGGCCATCGTCCGGTCGCCGCGCGCCGCGTCCTCGTCCAACTGGTACAGCTGCGTCAACGGATAGAGCGCGCCGAACAGCGCGGCGAACGCGACGAACACGACGATCGCTTCCGTCGTCAACGGACGACCGGTGATCACCCATCCGGCGAACGGCGTCAGCGCGCCGAAGCCGACGACGTTGATGAGCCAGTCGGCGCCGGGCACCGACTTGAGCCGAATCGGCGGCGCACTGTAGACGAGCGACATGATGAAGCACGCCGCATACGCGAGAACGAGGGGCACCGGGTAGGCCAGTGTCCACAGCTGGCCGCCGAGCATCAGCGCGAAGCCGAACGCCGCGAGGTGGCGCGGCGGCGGTGGTGGCGCGTCGAGATAGCCGATGTCGCCGACGTCCATGTCATAGGCGCTGTTCAACGCGAGCGTGCCGCCGTTGAGACAGATCACCCAGATCGCCAGCGCGACCAGCGCCGTGCGCCAGTAAAACGAGAGCGTCACCACATTGAGGCCGACGGCGAGCAGCAATCCGAGCAGCGTATGCGCCGCCATGATCGGCCATTCGCGCGGGCGGAGATGCAGCAGGTAACTGAATCCCTCGCCGGGGAGGAGCGCGTACCCCGCCCGCCGTGCCGCGCCGTGCGAGCGCCACTGAGCCGCGTGCTCCATCACGGTGGCGGCGCCGCCGAGAGCAGGTCGTAGGCGATCCGCAGGCCGTGCAGCGTCAGGAACGGCTCCACCACGTCGATCTCCTCGCACAGCGGCGCGATCACCTCGGCAAATCCTCCCGTGGCGATCACCCGCGGCTCGGTGGTCGTCGGCCATTCGCGCTTGATGCGCCGCACGAGTCCATCGATCGCATCGGCGGCGCCGAACATCACGCCGGCGCGGATGCATTCCTCGGTGCGCTTGCCGATCGCGCGCGACGGAGCCCGCAGCTCCGTCGCCGGGAGCTGCGATGTTCGTCGAACGAGCGTGCTCGCGGAGATGCCGAGGCCCGGCGCGATGATCCCGCCCAAAAAAACGGCGTCAGCCGTGATACAGTCGTAGGTGGTCGCTGTGCCCAAGTCGACGACGATCGTATCGACGCAGTAGATGCGACTCGCCGCGAGCGCGTTCACGATGCGGTCCGCGCCGACGGTCAACGGCTCGTCCACGTCGAGCCGGATCGGCAGCGCCGCACGTCCGTCGACGACCACCGGACGCACGCCCAGCCACTGCACGCAGGCATCGCCGAGCGGCCCCGTCACCGGCGGCACGACCGAGGCGACAGCGGCGCCCGTCACGCGCGTGGCTTGGCCGTCAATCGAGCGGAGGAGACCCGTGAGCACGAGGCCGATCTCATCCGCGGTGGCGGCGGTGTTCGTCGTCAGGCGCCAATGCGCGGCGAGGTGGTCGCCGTCGAACAGGCCGACGGTCGTCTCGGAGTTTCCAACGTCGAACACGGCAATCACGATTCGCTCTCCAGGACGAGTGAGCCCGCGCGGCACTCCAGCAGCATCCCATCTCGGTCGACGAGGAGCGAGCCGACTTCGTTAATGCCGACCACTCGTCCATTCGCCGGTGCGCTGCACCGTCGCCCGCGCGCCAGATCGCGCGACTGCCACTGCTCGAGCTCCTTCGGCGACAACACCCCCGTCGCGCTCGCCGCGGACCGGATCGCCGGCACGAGCTCCGCGAGGAGCTCGAGTCGGTCGGTCTCCTCGCGTAACGCCGCCGCCGCCGTGCCTACGCCTTCGGGCGCGCGGACGTTGACGCCGACGCCGATCGCGACCCAGTCGACGTGCTCCTCACGCATGCGGCTCTCCACCAGGATCCCGGCGATCTTTCCCTCGCTCACGTAGAGATCGTTGGGCCACTTCACGCGAACGGGCGATGGCGCCCAGCGCTTGAGCACTGCCGACACGCGCAATCCCAAGCGGATGGAGAGCACTTGCAACGCCGCGGCGTCGCGCGGCCGCTCGATGATGGTGAGCCAGACGCCGGCGGCCGCCGCCGAGGACCACGCTTTGCCGTTTCTGCCGCGGCCGGCGCTCTGCGCATCCGCCAGCACGAGCGTGCCGGCCGGCGCGCCCGCTGCGGCGAGCTCGTGCGCCACGTCGAGCGTGGAGCCGACGACGTCGAACAGCACGACGCGCGGCAGGTCGAGCACGCCCGCCAGCGACTCGGCGCTCACGCCGTCGTATCGCACTCCGCGCACGAGCGACGCCGGTGTCAGCGGCGCGCGAGCGCGAGCGCGATCACGGCCCCGCCGAGCAGCACGCGATAGAGCGCGAACACGCCGTAGCTGTGCCGCGAGACGAACCGCAGCAGGATGCTGATCGCGAGCCATCCGCTGATCGCCGACGCGAGCACGCCGATCACCAGCGGGAGCGACACGCCGCTCTCGCGGATGGCGTGCGGAACCTTGAGCACCGCGGCAGCGGCGATGATCGGCATGCTCATCAGGAACGAGAAGGTCGCCGCGCTCTCGCGATCGAGCTGGAGCGCGCGTCCGGCAGTGATGGTCGCGCCGGAGCGCGAGACGCCGGGAACGAGCGCTAGCACTTGCGCGCAGCCCACGACGATCGCATCGCGCAGGCCAAGATTGTCGAGCGAGCGCTCTTGGCGCGACAGGCGATCGACGATCCACAGCACGAGTCCCATCGCGATCATCGCCACCGCGATGACGATCGGCGCCCGGAACGTGCGCTCGGCGTACTTCTCGAGCAGCAGTCCGCCGATCCCGCCGGGAATCGTCGCGACGACGAGGTAGAGAACGCGCCGCTGCTCGCGCGTCTCGACTCGTCGGTTCTTCGCCATCTCCACTATCGCGCCGAGGAGCGCGATCCACTCCCGCCGAAAGTACACGAGCACCGCGACGAGCGTACCGAGGTGGAGGGCGACGTCGAACGAGAGGCCCGGCTCGGGCCATCCGAAGAGCCACGGGGCGAGGGCGAGATGTGCCGAGCTGCTGACGGGAAGAAACTCCGTGAGTCCCTGCAGTACGCCGAGGACGAGGGCTTGGACGACTGTCATCGAGAGGCGAGAGGCGAGGGGCTAGGGGATGGGACCTAGGCGCTAGGACCCAGGAATACTACACCCGCCATCGCGGCGAGCATGGCGAGCTTGAAGGCGGCGGCCCCCCATGCGGGGTGACGCGAGACGAGCGCGCAGGCGACGGCAACCATTGCCAACGCCGGCGCGGCGAGCTCCACGCGGCTGCCAACGAGCTTCGCGAACAGGATGGCGAACGCCAGCGACGACACGGCGATCGCGAGTGATGCCGCCGCGGGGCCAGCGGTGCGAGGAAGCGTTCGCCGATTCGCCAGCGCATCGCCGGCCACGTCGGCGAGATCCTTCGCCAGCTCGCGCGCGAGATGCAGCGGCACGGCGACGGCGACGAGCGCAAGGCCGGCACCCGCCGAGCCGGCGGCCGACGAGCCGTAGAGAAACGGCAGTGACGCGAGGAGCGCCACCGCGAGGTTGCCGGCGAGACCCATCCGTTTGAGCGTTGGACTGTATGCGCGCAACGCGGCAACGACGGCGCACGAGAGCGCACCGAGCTCCCAGCGCGCGCCCGCGGCCAACGCCACCCCGGCGAGCGCGGCGCCGGTCGCTATGTGCTGGGCCTCTGCGACCATGATCCGTCCGCTCGGCACAGGTCGCGCGGGATGCGCGACGCGGTCGACGTCCGCGTCGGCGGCGTCGTTCCACGCGTTGGCGGCGACGGTGAGCGCGACGGCCGCGAGCGCCGCGAGCAGCACCCCCGCCGAGGGCGCCCGCGTCACGCGTGCCGCGCCGACGCCGACCCCTCCGGCGGCGATGAGCGCGTTTGGCCACCGTGCGAGCGCGAGCACGGCCAGAGCGTGACGCGCGCGCCGCGGCCGAGGCGCGCGCGCCGCGGCCGCGCGCGGCGCCGTATCCGAGCGCGCGGGCGTAAAGC
>JBDUCS010000037.1:0-17153 GCA_040003335.1 Gemmatimonadaceae bacterium
AGACCAGTTCAAGCTCTACCAGCTCATCTGGCAGCGCTTCATGGCGTCGCAGATGGCGCCGGCGGTCTTCGACACGACGACGATCGATTTCGATCTCCCGCCGGCCGCGAGCGGGCGCGCGTACCTGTTCCGCGCCACCGGCAGCGTCGTGAAGTTCCAAGGCTTCCTCGTGCTGTACAAGGAAGCGCGCGAGGAAACGGAAGGAAAAGCGCTCGAGGACGAGCAGGCGCTGCCGCTCGTGGAGAAGGGCGAGCGCGTGCCGGTCAAGTCGATCACGCCGTCGCAGCACTTCACGGAGCCGCCGCCGCGATTCTCAGAGGCCAGCCTGGTGAAGGAGCTGGAGCGCCTCGGCATAGGACGCCCGTCGACGTACGCGTCGATCATCTCGGTGCTTGCAGACCGCCACTACGTCGAGCTCGAGCAGCGGCGCTTCACGCCGACGGAGCTCGGTGAGACTGTGGAAAAGGTGATGGTCAAGCAGTTCCCCGAGATCTTCAACGTCGGCTTCACGTCGGAGATGGAAGGGGAGCTCGACAAGATCGAGGAGGGGACGCTGACGTGGCAGCGCGTGCTCACCGATTTCTACGGCCCGTTCAGCGCGTCGCTCGCCGATGTGAAGGTCGAAGAGCTGATCCACGAGGCGCACGATCTGTCGAAGCTGGCGAGCGAGCGCTGCCCGACGTGCGGCGGCCACCTCGTCGCCCGCGGCGGATTTTTCGGACCGTACGTCGCCTGTGAGAACCATCCGAAGACGTGCAAGTACACGCGGCCGCTCAAGGGCGAGAAGGCAAAGGCGGTGATGACCGACCAGAAGTGCCAGCTCTGCGGCGCGCCGATGGTCATCCGGCTCAGCCGCTCGGGTCAGTTCCTCGGCTGCAGCACTTTTCCAAAGTGTCGCGGCACGCGCCCCATGCCGACCGGCGTCATATGCCCAAAAGACGGCGGCGACATCGTCGAACGGCGCTCGAAGAAGCGCGGCAGCAAGTTCTACGCGTGCGCCAACGAGACGTGCGACTTCGTCGCCTGGAACCCGGTCGTCGCCGAGACCTGCCCCGAGTGCGGCAACATCGGCGTCGAGAAAAAGTCCACGAAAGCGCGCGGCGAATTTCGCAAGTGTCTCAAGTGCCAGAACGAATGGGACGTCGTGGAAATTCCCGTGCCCGAGCCAGCGTCGGCGTAGGGCGTCGGGCACCCCCGCCCCTCACGGCTTTCCGCGCTGAATCCCGAACGCTACCGTATCCGTTCGCACGACAGGACGGCCGTCGAATGTCGGAGGCGAAAAGGTGACGAGCCGCGCCAGCGCGGCGTGGATGCCCGTCATGTCGGGGTACGGCGCGGGGCCCAGCACCTTCGCTTCCATCGGCGCCCCCAGCGTATCGACCCGCACTTCGGCGAAGAGCATCCACTCGGTGAGGCGGCGTCCGCCCACCACGCGCTCGTTCAGCCACGCGTCGAACGCTCCCAAGCTCCCCGACTGCTCGGCGTGGCATTCGAGGCTGCGCTGCAGCTCGATCCGCAGCGGATTGCCGCCGGTGAGTCGCAACAACGCCGACCACGGCTTGCCGTTCGGCTGATCGCGCAGCGCGCTGGCGACGGCGAGCGTCAATGGATTGTCGAGCGTGTCGGAGAAGGTGCTTTGCGCCAGCACCGGCGGCTTCGGGTATCCGCTCGGCTCGAAGGCAACCGAGAAGAAGGCCACGCCATCGCCGACCGGGCCCAACGATTTGCGAAGCCCGTCGACGTCGATCACAAACGAGAGCCGCGGGAGCGGCTCCGGCTCGGCCAATCGCGCGCAGCGGCGGCCGGTCGGAGGTGCAACGGCACCCTGCGCGGCCGTGGATTTCACGAGGCAGTGCGAGAGGAAGGCAGCCGCGACTAGCGCCGCCGAGGTGACTCGGACAGACTGCATTGGTGCGGGCTCCGGCAAGTCTACACGTATCACACGGCTCACATCCTCGTGACGTCACACAAACCATGACCGAACGCGCACCGGCGGACGTGGCGCCGTCACCCGTCACGATCGTCGGCGGAGGCCTCGCCGGATCGGAGGCCGCGTGGCAACTCGCCGAACGCGGCGTGCGCGTGGTGCTCCACGAGATGCGGCCCGTGCGCGCGACCGAGGCGCACAAGACCGACCGCCTCGCCGAGCTCGTCTGCTCCAATACTTTCAAGAGCACCGAGACGACGAACGCCCACGGCTTGCTCAAGGCCGAGATGCGGCGGCTCGGCTCGCTGATCCTCCAGTCGGCGGACGACGCGCGCGTTCCCGGCGGTTCGGCGCTCGCCGTCGACCGCGACATCTTCTCCTCGGCCGTTCACGAGCGGATCACGACGCATCCCTACATCACTGTCGTGCGCGATGAGATGGCGTCGCTGCCTTCGCCCGGGATCATCGCCACGGGCCCGCTCACGTCCGACGCGTTGGCCGGGGCGATTCGCGCGCGGCTCGGCGTGGCCGCGCTCGCATTCTACGATGCGATCGCGCCCGTGATCGACCGCGAATCGATCGACGATGCGGTCGTCTTCCGCGCGTCGCGCTACGGCAAGGAGACGATGAACGAGGCGGGCGACGAGGGCGCCTACCTCAACTGCCCAATGACGCGCGAGCAGTACGAGAGCTTCCTCGACGCGCTCTTGGCCGCCGACCAGTACCACGGCCACGAGTTCGACGAGGTGCCGTACTTCGAGGGGTGCATGCCGGTGGAGGTCATGGCGGGACGCGGCCGCGAGACGCTGCGCTTCGGTCCGCTCAAGCCGGTCGGCCTGCGCGATCCGCGCACCGGACGCGAAGCGCACGCCGTCGTCCAACTCCGGCAGGAAGATCGCGCCGGGCGCATGTGGAACCTGGTCGGATTCCAGACGCGGCTCAGAATTCCGGAGCAGCAGCGCGTCCTCCGCATGATCCCCGGCCTCGCGGATGCGGAGTTCCTCCGTTACGGGTCGATCCACCGCAACTCGTACGTCAACTCGCCGGCGTCGCTTACGCCGCACCTGTCACTGCGAGACGATGCACGCGTGCTCTTCGCCGGCCAGATCACCGGCGTCGAAGGCTACACCGAGAGCAGCGCGACCGGCCTGCTCGCCGGCATCAACCTCGCGCGGATGCTCGACGGCGCCGAGCCGGTGCTCCCGCCGCCGACAACGATGCTCGGCGCGCTCTACCGCTATTTGCGTGAGGCCGATCCGCGCCACTTCCAGCCGATGAACGCGAACTTCGGCTTGGTGGATGACTTGAGCGAGCGCGTGCGCGACAAGAAGAAAAAGCGCGAGATGATCGCCGAGCGCGCGCTGGCGGAACTGGACCGGTGGCGCGATGCGAACGCGCTCGCGCCCGTTCGCGCATGAGTGGCAAGCAGCCCGATACTGGAGCGCTTCCAAGCGACGTGGAGGAATTCCTTCTCCACCTCACGAAGGAGCGCGACGATTCGCCGAACACGGTGAAGGCGTACCGGCGCGACCTCGCGGCGTTCAGCGAGTTCCTCGCGGGCTACTACGGCACGAGCGAATGGAGCTGGGGCGGGCTCGACCGGCTGGCGATCCGGAGTTTCATGGGACAGCTCGGGCGGCGCGGTCTGTCCAAACGTTCCGTCGCGCGCGCTCTCTCGGCGGTGCGCAGTTTCTACCGGTTCCTGCATCGCAACGAGCTTGTCGAGGCGAATCCGGCGCGCGGAGTCGTCACGCCGAAGCAGGACAAGTATCTCCCCGCCTATCTCGACCGCGCGCAGATCGAGCTCCTGTTTCAGATGGCCGAAGCGCGCGCGTGGGAAGGGAAGTTGCCAGACGTGCGCAACCTGGCCATTCTCGAGCTCTTTTACTCGACCGGCATGCGCCTTTCCGAGCTGTGCGGGATCGACCGCCGCGACATCGATCTCGTCTCGCAGCAGGTGAAGGTGCGCGGCAAGGGGAGAAAGGAGCGCATCATCCCGCTCGGCGATCACGCCCAGCTCGCGCTGCGCAACTACGAAGCAAAACGCGACGAGCATTTGCGCATGCTCGGCGGCCGCATCGACCGCACCGCCTTTTTCGTCGCGCGCACGGGCAAGCGCATCGGCGTTCGCGCCGTGCAGAAGGTCGTGTCCGCGTTTCTGGAACAGGTCGATGAGGACGCCGGCCTCTCCGTCCATTCGCTTCGCCATACGTTCGCGACGCACCTTCTCGACGCGGGCGCCGACCTGCGCGCGGTGCAAGAGCTGCTCGGCCACGCCTCGATCTCGACGACCCAGATTTATACGCACACGAGCGTGGAGCGCCTGAAGTCTGTGTACGCGAAAGCACACCCCAGAGCCTAGACCAACCTCGACGACTAGCCGCAATGACGGATGACTACATCGTCTTGACCGACGCTTCCAGACCACTTTCACAGGTCGACTTTGGACGGGGCATTCCCACTCGGGGGGGCGCGCTGATTCCATGGGACTGCACGTTGGGCGAGATGCGGTCGCATCCCGAGCTGACGAGAACCGACCACGACGGCTCCGTGATCTACCAGACCAAGTACGCCGCGCAGTTCGGTGCCTGGATTTTTCCGCCGTTATATGCGTACGAGCGCACGCTCGCCTCACCGTATGCGTGCCCGGAACGGTGGTTCTTCGATTTTCGCGACTTCTCCCCTGCGCGCCATCCGAAGCGGCTCGCCGATCTCATCGTCCCGCTCACTCAGTCTCGATCGTCATGGTGGAAGGATCCACCCTTCGACTGTCTGATGTTCGGTGACACGATCAATTTTCACTTGCGCCAGACATCGCTAGGCTGCGCCGGCAACATCGAACTGAGCTTCTATCACTACTGGTCAATTTTGCGCCGAAACCATCCGGTGAGCGGCTCGCTGCATCCAACGCGAGTGCTGGCGCTCGATGCGAGCACGTCCACCGTCATGAAAGGAAACTTCACCCTCGAGAAGGCCCGCGGAATGGAGCTCATGCCTAGTCCGGAAGCGGTCTCGGACAAGCCGCTGGCTTTCTGGCGAGATGCGGATCGTGGTCTGGCCGGCGTCAGCTCGTACGTCGAGTGCATCAGCTGGAAGCCCGAGGAGCTGAAGGATGTCTCGGTTGAAATCACCTCGGACCCCGGAGACCGGGGCGAGACCTATGAGACGTCAAATTTGACCGTGAGCTTGACCCGGCAACGCCAGGTCGTGCTCCGTTTCGTCGCGATTCAGGATTTCGACGCGAACGCCGTGATGGCGTTCTACGCAAGATGACGTCTGGGCGCCGCTAGCCCCCATCTTGCACTCAACGCGCGCATGTCCTTGGAAATGCTGCCGGTTCTCTTCGGCGCGCTGATCGCGCTCGTGGGACTCACACTGCTACTCGACGCCTCGATACCCGACCGCGCTTCGCGGGTAGCGGAACGGCGGAAGCGGGAGCGGCCAGAGCGCCACCGGCTCGGTGAAGCGGCGCTCGGCCTCGGGATCTTGGGTACCGGTGCCGCGCTCATCGGACGCGACACGTGGCGATATACGAACATCGCGCTCATCCTCGCGCTCGTGATGTTCGTCGTCGGGATGGCGCTCAACTACAAGTATCTGCGCGGCCGCTACTTCGGCCCCACGCACATCCACACCGGCACGCGCCGCGCCGCCGACCGCGAGCCCGAGCCCCCCGAGCCGCCGATTCGTCTTCGCTGACCAATCGTCCGTCGTCGGTCGTCTGACGACTGGTTATGTTGCGACATGTCCGACTACGCTCTTCCCCGCGTTCGCGCGACCACGATCCTCGGCGTTCGCCGCGACGGAAAGGTCGCGCTCGGCGGCGACGGCCAGGTCAGCGTCGGCGAGACGGTGATGAAGTCCAACGCGCAGAAAGTGCGTACGCTGCGCGGCGGGAAGGTACTGGCCGGCTTCGCCGGCGCCGCCGCCGACGCCTTCACGTTGTTTGAGAAGTTCGAGGAGAAGCTCGAGCGCTTCCCGGAAAACTTGCCGCGCGCCGCCGTCGAGCTGGCGAAAGACTGGCGCAGCGACCGCGTACTGCGCCGCCTCGAGGCGTTGCTGATCGTCGTCGACAGAACGCACGGCTTCGTGATCTCGGGCACCGGCGACATCATCGAGCCCGACGACGGAATTCTCGCCATCGGCAGCGGCGGCTCGTACGCGCTTTCGGCGGCTCGCGCCCTCGTCGCGCACTCCGCGCTCCCGGCGGCCGAGGTCGTTCGCAAGGGACTGGAGATCGCCGCGGACATCTGCATCTACACCAACCGGAACATCACCGTCCTCGAGTTGTAGCCGACCTCAGCGGCGATGTCGAAGGTCCGGGCCGACGAGGCCGGTGAGCAAGCTGACCCGCGCACCGCCTCCGCCGGCGACGATGGCCAGGTTCACGGGAATGAGCATTGGCCCGAGCGCGAACGACTTGCCGGCCGCGAGCACCACACCGGGTGCGAGCGAATAGTTGATCCCCACGCCAACTTCGCGGCCACCGCGCCACCGGTAGCCGAGCACCCAGCTCAGGCTCGGCAGAAACGTGCGTTGCTCCGTGCCGCCGATGAGCCACACCTGCTCGCTGACGATTCGCGCGCTGTCCGCGGTCACCATCAGCGATTGCTCGGTCTGCCAGCCGAGCTGCGACATCACCGGCCGAATGCCGTGATCGCGCAGCTCGCCGGCGAGCCGCCCGGTGACGGCGGTCGCGCCGAAGCGTGGTCCGGCGAGTTGGCGCGGCGGCTCGCCGCACCCGTTCTCCGTGCAACCCTGTGCCTTCGCCGGACGCACCGCCGGCACCGAGACGAGCGACGCGAGCGCGACGAGAATCAAGACGGTAACTGGCGACCTTCGCATGGACTTCTCCGGGAGTGAGGCACACGCTCGTTGACTGAACGGCCTCGAAGTTCGGATCGCCGGCGCTCACGGTCTTTACGTCATGTGACGTAGCGGAGTCGTACGAGAGCGGGCGCGACGCTCGCACGGCGCACCGCGCAGCGCTTAGTTTTCGCCATGCCCTCTCCGCGAACCCAGCAGGCCGTCGCCAAGCTCGCCGATCTTACGCCGCGTCAGATCGTCGCCGAGCTCGACCGATACATCGTTGGTCAGGGGGACGCGAAGAAGGCCGTGGCGATCGCGCTCAGAAATCGGTGGCGCCGGCAGCAGGCGCCGGAAGGGATCCGCGACGAGATCAATCCGAACAACATCATCCTGATCGGCCCGACGGGCGTGGGGAAAACGGAGATCGCCCGCCGGTTGGCGAAGCTATCTGGCGCGCCGTTCGTGAAAGTCGAAGCGTCCAAGTTCACGGAGGTCGGCTACGTCGGTCGTGATGTCGAGTCGATGGTGCGCGACTTGGTCGAGAACGCGATCGACATGGTGCGTACTGAGCGCGAGACGGAAGTTGAAGACCTCGCCCATGAGCGCGTCGACGATCGCCTGCTCGATCTGCTGCTGCCGACGCCCGCCGAGGCCAAGCCCAACGCGCAACCGGCCGCGCCTCCGGTGGCGCCGGCGGCCGGCGCCACCGGATCGGGCGGCGGACCGACGTTGTTCGTGGTGTCGTCGAGCGGCGAGGTACAGCGCGAGACACCGGAGATCAACGCTGCGCACGAGCGCTATCGCCGCACGCGCGAGAAGCTCAAGCAGCTGCTGCTCGACGGGCAGCTCGAGACACGCGAGGTGGAGATCGAGGTCGAGCAGCAGCGCGGTCAGATGTTCGACATGATCGTGCCCCAGGGCGCGCCAGAAGGAATGGGAAACTTCTCCGATATGCTGCAGGACATGCTGCCGAAGAAGACGAAGAAGCGCACTGTGAAGGTGTCCGAGGCGCGGCGCATCCTACTCGATCAAGAGCTGGACAAGCTCGTCGACATGGATGACGTGACGAGCGACGCCATCGACCGCGTGGAGAAGATGGGCATCATCTTCCTCGACGAGATCGACAAGATCGCCGGAGAGCGCTCGCAGATGGGTGGGCCGGACGTCTCGCGCGAAGGCGTGCAGCGCGATCTGCTGCCGATCGTCGAGGGGTCGAACGTGCAGACGAAGTACGGCATGGTGAAGACCGATCACGTGCTGTTCATCGCGGCCGGCGCGTTCCACGTCTCGAAGCCGAGCGACCTGATTCCCGAGCTGCAGGGGCGATTTCCGATCCGTGTCGAGCTCAAGCCGCTCGTCGAAGCGGACTTCATCCGCATCATGACCGAGCCGGAGAATGCGCTGACGAAGCAGTACGCGGCGCTCATTCTCGCTGAGGGCGCGCAGCTCGAGTTCACGGCCGACGGCATCGCGGAGGTGGCGCGAATCGCGGCGGTCGTCAACGACCGCATGGAGAACATCGGCGCGCGCCGACTGCACACCGTGATGTCGACGTTACTCGAAGATGTGCTCTACGACCTGCCCGACCGGGGGCGCGACGCGATCACCGTCACCGGCGACGTCGTCCGCCAGCGCCTGAAGGACATCGTCGAGGACGAGGACCTGAGGCGGTACATACTGTAGAGCAATCCGTTAACGGGTTATTCCGATCGTGACGGGAATCATGTGAGCCGCGCGCACGCTGCCCGGCAAATAGTGATAGCGCGCCTCGGCGAACATCTGCAGCACACCCATACGAAAGGTGAGGCCGCCGCCAGCGTTGTAGCCTATTCGGCTCCACGAGGTGTGGAAATCCACGGTCTGGACACAATTGGCGGCGGCGCCGCAGGCGGCGAGGAGACGCGCGCGTTCCGTCAGCGCGTACGTGCCCGCGCCGGCGATCGCGTACGCGGTCACCGGACCCAGGTGTAGCGGCGCCGTGACGTTGAGCGTGCCGCTCACGACATCGTCGCGCGTCCGGTAGACGCCACAGCCGTACTCCGCCGGTAATGCGGTCTGCTGCGCGCCGGGATTGTTCAGGCACTGCCCGCTTCCCAGCCCCTCGAAATTGAAGCGGTGGAGGCCGAACTCGCCACGCAGCGCCACGGGCCAATCGCGCGGCGACACTTCCACCGCCAGCTCGCCGTGCACGCCGCGCACGTTGCGGAACGCATCAGTGAACGTTCCGACGCTCGGCCCGAGCGATAGCGATACGCGGACCGGGGAGTCGCGCCTCGCCTCCCGCTCGAGATCCTGTGCCGCCAGCGGCGCGGCGGCGAGCGCGGCCAGCGCGACTAGCCGCGCGTGTCGCAGCGGTGTGCCCGTCATGACAAGCCTCATTGACTCCTCCATTGCCCCCACAACCCGCTCGTCCGCGGCGGCGTCACCTGCTTCCACGCCGACTGGGTCGCGGTTACGTTGCCGCTCCACGCCCCTTCCTCGATCCACGCCTGCCATGACCCCGACGAGCCACCGCGACTTTCTCGCCATCCCCGACTTTACGCGGGGCGAGCTCCTCGCGTTGTTTGATCTCGCCGAACAGATGCGGAGCGGACGCTACGCCAGGATGCCACTCGCCGGCAAGACGCTAGCGATGATCTTCATGAAGGCGTCCACCCGTACGCGCGTCAGCTTCGAGGCCGGCACCTTCCAGCTCGGCGGTCACGCGCTCTTTCTCTCGCCCCGCGACGTGCAGCTGGGTCGCGGCGAGCCGATCGCCGATACCGCACGCGTTCTGTCGCGGTACGTGAGCGGGATCATGATCCGCACCTTCGCGCACGCCGAGATCGAGGAGCTGGCCCGCTTCGCGTCCGTTCCGGTCATTAATGGGCTCACCGACCTACTCCATCCCTGCCAAATCCTCGCCGACCTCCTCACGGTCCGTCAGCATCTCGGCGGGTGGGAGGGGAAGAAGATCGCCTGGATCGGGGACGGGAACAACATGGCGAACTCGTGGATCAACGCCGCGTACCGGCTGGGCTTCGAGCTCACGCTCGCCTGTCCCGAGGGCTACGACCCTGATGCCTCGATACTGCGGCGCGCTCAGAGCGAGGCGAAGGTGACGGTCGTCCGCGATCCGCGCGCGGCCGCGGCCGGCGCGCACGTCGTCAACACCGATGTGTGGGCGTCGATGGGCCAGGAAGAGGAGCAGGCGAAGCGCGAGCGGGCATTCGCCGGCTTTAGCGTCGACGCGCCGCTGATGACGCTCGCCGCGCGGGACGCGATCTTCTTGCACTGCCTTCCGGCCCACCGCGGCGAAGAGGTGGCCGCCGAGGTCATCGACGGCCTGCAGAGTCGCGTCTGGGATGAAGCCGAGAACCGGCTTCACGTGCAAAAGGCGCTGCTGGCGGTGCTGATCGGCGGCGAGCCTCTCGGACCCGCGGCCGCTCCTAGCTAGCGACGAGCAGCGGCTCGCCGCGGGAGACGCCCCGCGCCTCGTCGAGAAAGGCAGCGATCACGAAATGGGCGCCGCCCCCGGCGCGTATCTGGTGCGGGGCCGAGCGAACGTAGCGCTGGCAGGTGTTGCGGAACGCGCTCCCCGACGGAAAATCGAGCGCGAGGGCTACGCTGTCGGCGCTGCGCCCGGAGTCCTCGAGCATGCGCGCGGCAACGATCAGCCGGCCCCACGCGATCAGCCGCTGCGCTGTCGGGAAACCCGACTGCGACAACCGTTCCGAGAGCGCCTTGCGCCGCACGCCGAGGATCCTGGCCAGCGTTTCCGGTGAGAGGCGCTCGTGGGCTCGCGTTACGGCGATCAGCGTTGCGTCGCGAACGGTCGGCTTTACGTCGATGATCGACCGGCGCAACATCTCAACGACGCCGCGCGCGTCGGCCTGCTCGATCAGCCCGAGCATGCGGCGCGGCTCGTCGTCCTGATCGGCGACCACGAGGCCGTCGATGCCGAACCGGCCGGCCTCGAACATGTCGCGCGCCTTGGCCGGAGGCGTTCCAACGTAGGCAACCAGGGCGACCGACGGGTAGCGCCGCTTCAGCTGGCGCAGCCACTCGAATCCGCCGTCGACCTTCTCGCCAGCGCCCGTGTACAGGTCGACCACGGCGATCGAGACTGGCTCGCGTCCGCAGGCGCCAAGGAGCTCGTCCCAGGAGGCGCATTGCACGACGCTGTAGCGGTCGCGAAGGGCGGCTCGCAGGCGATTGAGCCGGACTGGGCTGGGTAGGAGGGTTGCGACGTGCCCCATGGGGTGCTCGCGGGATCAGATGTGGTGCTGCGGTGGGACGCGGGGCCGGAGTCCGGTGTCACGTCGCTGGCCGGCCTAGGACCGGCCGGACGGCGTGACAGCCCGGGACCGCCGCGTGATAGCGCTCGCTTGCTTTACACGTATACTGTTGGCACTTGGAACCGGATCAGGAATTCGACGCCGGGGCCGACGTTACAGAGTCTCGGATTGATCAGTCAAAACAAGAGGGGATCGGCTCAAGTACCTGTCTCGTGGGGCCGAGCATTAACAGGAAGGATCTCGTGTCGTCGAACTGTCGTGCAGCCGTGCGGGTTCGGCCGTGGGTCCCGCACCTTGGGAGCATCGCACCATGTTGAAGCTCAGCTTTGCGTCGCGCAGGGCGTTCTCGTTGATCGAGATGGTGATGGTCATCGGCATCATCGCGATCATCACGAGTATCGCCATCCCGCGCCTCGACTACACCCGCTACCGCATGGATGCCGCGGCGCGACAGGTGCGCTCGACGCTACAGAAGGCGCAACGGCTTGGCGTGCAGCGCCAGTTCAACATCGTTGTCTCGTTCGATGTGACGAACAGCTCCATCCGCATTCTCGAAGACTTGAACAACAACGGGACGGAAGAGGCCAACGAGAACCGGTTCTGGTATCCGCTGCCGGAGGGTGCCGTCTTCATCGCGCCGCCGGCGAACATCTCGCTCATTGGCTCCGCGCCCGTCATTGGACCCGACGTCTCGACCAACGACGGCATGCCGAGCGTCATCTTCCGGCGTGACGGCTCGGCGAGCACCGACCTCGAGGTCTACGTCGGATCACCCAGTGCCGACCCCAAGAATTTCCGCGGCGTCCAGGTGACGAAGGCCACCGGCCGCACCGATTGGTTCAAGTACGTGAGCAATACCTGGAAGGGAGCGGGACTGTGAGACGACGCCGGCTGGGCTCGCGACGCGGCATGACGCTATTCGAGGTCATCGTCGCCCTCGTCATCCTGGGCCTGGTCATGCTCGGCATGGGCCGTTTCGTCGTGCAGTTCGTGCGTGGTACGCGCACCGCGTCGACGGTCTCCACGGCGATCGACCTGGTGAGCGACCGCATTGAGATCGTGAAGGGGGCCGCGACGTTCGCGGGCATCGACTCGATGGCGACGACCGAGAACAGCCTCGTCGGCTATCCCGGTTTTCAGCGCGTGACGATGGTGACGCACACCGGGGGCGGCGCGACCGACCTCGTGGATTACCGCGCGGTGACCGTCACCGTGACCGGACCGGGCATGCAGTCGCCGGTGAAGAAGAGCACTTTCATCGCCAAGTTCTAGGCGCCCATCATGCCCACTCCGCACCCTATGTCCTCGCCGCGTTCCACGCGCCTCGGTTTCTCTCTGATGGAGATGCTGATCGCGATGACGATCATGGTGTTGATCTTCAGCATGGCGCTGCCCTTCTTCCGCGCGCAGACGCGGACCGTCACCGACTTCGGGGGGCGGCTCGACGCGCAGCAGAACGCGCGCTTCGCCTTCAATACGATCGACCGCGAGATCCGCGTGGCCGGCGTCGGCGCGCTCGACCAGCAGCCAATGCTCGTGCAGGCGGACTCACTCGCCGTCACGTTCAACGCGGACCTCATCTCGCGCGACTCCGGCGACGCGAGCGCCATCTACTACAACCCGAACGTGGCGGCGGCGCTCACCACGAGCCTGCCGCTGTCGCGGCAGATCACGCTACCGCGCTCGTCGACGCTGTATCCGCTACAGGACTACCTCTCGCGCGGCCAGCCGAGCTTCGCCGAGACGGTGTCGTTCTGGGTCAGCACGGACTCGACGAGCGGCCGAAGCGACGTCTTCGTTCTCTGGCGGCGCGTCAATGACGGCCCGCCACGGCTGGTGGCCAAGAACATCATCCTCGGCGCAGGCATCGCGCCGATCTTCCGCTACTTCCGCCTCGACGCCGACACGCTGGTGGAAATTCCGCGCACGTCGCTGCCGATCTATCACGTCTCCGTCCATGGCGGCGCTGCCGACACCGGCCGGCTGTCGTGGGTCGACAGCGTGCGCGTCGTGCGCATGTCGTTCACCGGTCTCTATAATGATCCCAAGCTCGGTGACGTCACGCGCAAGGTGGAAGGGAGCGTTCGCCTTCTCAACATTGGACTCCAAGCCGTCGGTACCTGCGGCGACGTGCCGATCGGCGTGACGCTCGCGGGCGCGGTCGTTGCTGCCGTGCCCACCGTCTCGCCTGCGCACGTCGACCTGACGTGGGCCGCGTCGACGGACCAGGCCTTTGGCGAGAAGGACGTCGAGCGATACGTGCTCTTCAAGCGGCGCGCGGGCCAGCCGCTGTGGGGCGATCCGTTTGTCAGCATTCCAGCCACTACAGCTACCTACAGTTATTCCGATACTCAGATCAATAGCGGCGACACGTGGGAATACTCGCTCGCCGCGCAGGATTGCACCCCCGCCAACTCGGCGTTGTCGAGCTGGGCGTCGGGCGTCATTCCGTAGGCGCATTCGTAGTCGCAGTCGCAGACGCTATACGCAGGACAATTCGAGTTCCCCCCGGGTCGTTGCCGCCGCCGCCGCGACGTCCCCGTTCTTATCAGGAGAGACCTGATGTTGAAGCACGCCCCTACGAGAATCCGGCGCGGCGGCCGCCCCGGCTCGGCGCTGATCCTCACGCTCGTGTTGACGATCGCGCTCGCCGCGCTCGCCATGTCCGCCATCTTCTTGACGTCGAACGCGTCGATTCTCTCGCGCTACTTCGAGAGCGAGATTGGCTTCCGCTACGCCGCCGAGGCGGCGCTGGCGCAGGGCAAGAGCCGCCTCAACATCGACACGGCGCTCCAGAACAACATGCCCGACAGCGGCTACCGAACGCTGCTCGCCAACGCGACGATCACCGGCGCCGACGGCCAGCCGATCGGCGATGCGCGCGTGAATCTCTACATGGGCCGCACCGGCAACTTCACGGGCCAGTACGGCAACTTCGCCAGCATCGTCGCCGAGGCGCGCGACGGGAGCGGTGCGCGTTACGTGCGCCGGGTGGAGATGGCCGAAGAGAATTTCGCGCGCTGGATCTACTGGCAGAACACGACCGATCCGGGCTGCTACGCGGGCGGTGAAGCGATCGTCGGCCCGATGTGGTCGAACGCGGACATTACCGCTTGCACCTCGCCCTATAACGGCGCGCGCTTCACCGATGACGTGTTCACGGCCGGCACGTTCGTCAACAAGAGCTCGGCGATCTTCACCAAGAGGCCGCCGAAGGAAGGTGTGCGCCCAATGCTGCTTCCGTCGCTCGCGAAGCTGAGCCGGCTCACGACGTTCGCTACGACCTCGCACTTCAACTTCACGTCACCGACGGCAGGCGGCTCGAACTCGGCGCGCCAGCGCATCGAGTTCGTTGCGCTCGACCTCAACGCCAACGCCAACACGACCGACGACGACGAAGGATTCTTCCGGGTGTGGACTGGACAGACCGCGACGGGGGTGCGCGCCGATTACGGCGATCGCGGCACGCAGAGCGCGGCACAGAACCAGTGCGGCGCGTTCCTCCCCTACCCGAATGCCGCGAGTGTCGGCACACGATTTGTCCCGTTCATCGTCCGAAGCCACATGCAGACGGACATGGGATTCACGTACACGACGATCGGCGCCGTCAACTATTCGACCACGACGCTCCGCAATTTCATGAGCCGGCCCGGCGCGCGCTGCTATTCGTCGGGCGATCCGCACCTGATCTCGCTGCTCGACTGGAGCCAGGCCGGCACCGATTCGACATTCTACCCAAAGTACGACGGGACGGTGCTGACGGCGAAGAGCACGACCTATACCGCGGGTTACGGCAGCTGGTCGAGCTGGGCGGCGACGGGTGGTGTCGTGCAGGCCAATCTCGCCGGCCGCGCCGACAGGGACTATCTGTATCCGCTGTCGCGCTTGACCAACACGGACAACATGGGCGTGATCTACTTCTCCGGGACGGTGGGAGTGAGCGGCGTTCTTCGCGGACGCGTGACGCTGTACGCCGCGGGCACAATCACGTTTCTCGATGACATCACGTACGCGACGAGTCCAGCCGATCTCCCCAAGCTCTGCGCCGACATGCTCGGCGTGATCGCCGCGAAGGATGTGACGATCGCCGACAACGCGATCAACTCGCCGCAGACGCCGGATGGCGGGAATCCAACCTTGTTCATGTCGGCGAACCGGCATTTCTTCCTGCACGGCGTGGTGATGGCGATCAACCGCACATTCATCCCGGACGACTTCTGGACGACGGCGAGCGGCGGCTCGTCGGGCGGCCTCTGCAATGGCTACTCCGTCGGCAGCGGCTGTCTCTATCAAACGGGCGGCGTGATCGTCGAGCGAGCGTCGGCGACCTTCACCGGCTACGGCGGCTCCGGCTACATGGAAAACCGCACGTACGATCAGTGCATGGCCAAGCAGTCCCCGCCGTACTTCCCGACGACCGGCCGCTACTTCGACAACCGCTACTACGAGATCGACCCGGTGCGCTTCAATGTCGACGACCTGTTCCGACGACTGACGCCGCTGATGTAACGCCGGCGATTGCAAAGGGGAGAGCCCGCGACTCACGTCGCGGGCTCTTTCTTTTTGTCCTTTTGTCGGGCCGGTGGCATATTCCGCCGACCGACTCTCAGTGGAGCAGGAACCGATGGCGAATTCCGCCGCGACGCAGCTCAAGCGCACGCCCTTTTACGATATCCACGTCGCGCTCGGCGCGAAGATCGTCCCGTTCGCCGGCTACGAGATGCCGGTGCACTATCCGACGGGCATTACGGTCGAGCACAAGGCGGTGCGCGAGCGGGCGGGATTATTCGACGTCAGCCACATGGGCGAGTTCATGATTCGCGGGCCGGGCGCGCTCGACTTCGTGAACCACGTGACGACGAACAACGTCCCCGCCCTCGCCGTTGGCCAGGTGCACTACTCGACGATCCTCAACGAGCGCGGAACGATCGAAGACGATTGCCTCGTTTACCGGTTCGCTGGCCACTTCATGATGGTCGTGAACGCGTCGAATGCCGATAAGGATCTCGCCCACATCTCGCGCTACGCGTCCACGTTCGGCGTGACGATCGAGGACGTGAGCGACGACACGGCGTTGCTCGCGCTCCAGGGGCCGAGCGCCGCGGCGATCTTGCAACAGCTCACCGATGTCGATCTGTCGCAGATCAAGTACTACCATTTCGCCGAGGGCAACGTGGCCGGCGCGCCGTCGATCGTATCGCGCACCGGTTACACGGGCGAGGACGGCTTCGAGCTCTACTTCGACAATCGGTATGCATCGATCATCTGGCAAGCGCTGATGTCGGGCGACAACGTGACGCCGGCGGGCCTCGGCTGCCGCGACTCATTGCGGCTCGAGATGGGCATGGCGCTCTACGGCAACGACATCGACGACGGCACCACGCCGCTCGAAGCAAACCTGCAGTGGCTGGTGAAGCTGCCGAAGGGCGATTTCGTCGGACGCGAGGCGCTCGTCGCGCAGAAGGAGCAGGGCATTCCGCGCAAGCTGGTCGGCTTTACGACCACCGAGCGCTCCTTCCCGCGACATGGGTATCCGGTGTTTTATCAGGGTGCGGCGAGCGGCGAGGTGCGGAGCGGAACGATGAGCCCGTCGCTCGGCATTCCGATCGGCACGTGCTATCTGCCGACGGCGGGCGCGAAAGAAGGCGAGACGCTCGAGGTGGAGATTCGAGGCAAGCGGGTTCCGGCGACGGTCGTGAAGATGCCGTTTTACAAGGGCGGGTCGCACCTGTGAGTCGCGCGCCGCGCGAACGGCAGGGCGCGCGATGCGCGTAGCGATCCTTACCATCTCGGATGCCGCCTCGCGCGGGGAGCGCACGGACACGTCCGGCGACGCGATCGCCGGCTGGTGCGCGATCCGGAAGGCGGAGGTCGTGGAGCGGGGGATCGTCGGAGACGACGTCGGCGAGATCGTTGGCCGGCTCTGCCCGTGGTGCGACGACGACGCGGCCGATCTCGTCCTCACAACGGGAGGCACCGGCCTGTCGGCGCGTGACGTCACCCCCGAGGCCACGCGCGCCGCGATCGAGCGCGACGCACCGGGGATCGCCGAACGGATCCGGATGCTCGGCGCGGAGCGATTTCCGCGCGCGGCGCTGTCGCGCGGGCTCGCCGGCGTGCGCGCGCGAACGCTGATCGTG
>JBDUCS010000306.1:0-5050 GCA_040003335.1 Gemmatimonadaceae bacterium
CCACAGCTGCTTGGAGTCGGCGTAGTGGAACACCAGGCCGAGGCTGGACTCCTGGGTCTCGTTGAGCCCGAGCACCTTGGCGAGCAGCGTCGGACCGAACGACGAGACTGCCGCGCGGATCGGGATGCCGTTTCCGAGGCCGCCGAGCGACAGGAACTCGGTCGGGTATGCAGTGCCGACCCACTGCTGCCCGACTTCCGTCGACCGGGCGGTGATCTTGTCGTTGGCCTGACCAGGGGTGGCCATGCCGGACAGGTCGCCCTTGATGTCCGCGAGGAAGACGGGCACACCCTGGCTGGAGAGCTGCTCGGCCATGAGCTGCAGCGTCTTGGTCTTGCCCGTGCCGGTGGCGCCGGCGATCAGTCCATGCCGAGTCAGCATGGCCAGTGGAATCGTGATTCCCGGCTCGGCGCGGCATTCGCCGTCGTGCACGATGGCGCCGAGGGTGATGGCGTTGGCGGTCTTCGGGAAGGCGGCCTTTGCGGCCGCGAGGAGCTTTGCGTCCATGTTCGTCGCGGGAGATAGGAAGTGACAAAGTAGCCGCCGACAGGGCTATGCGCTGCACCGCCCTTGCTCCGCGCCTCGTTCAGGGGCGAAAATGAGGCTGCCTCACAGGAGCGTAGGCTGATGTGTCATCCTGAGGAGCGTAGCGACGAAAGATCTGCTGTTGGACTCTTCAGTGCCAGATCCTTCGCTTCGCTCAGGATGACATGCTTCGCTCAGGATGACATGATTCTTCACGACCGTCGACAGCGGCTCGGAGCGTTGCGGATGGTTCGTCCCATCGCACAGGTGGCCAGTATCATCGTGTTGATCGCCGCGACGCGGGAGCTGGCCAGCGCGCAGGCACTGGCCAGCGAAAAAGGCAGTGTGTCGCAAACCGTCGACGGCACCACCATCACGGTCGAGTACTACCGTCCCGCGGCGCGCGGGCGCGTGCTGTTCGGGAAGCAGGTGCGCTGGGACGAGGAGTGGACGCCGGGCGCGAACTGGGCGACGACGCTCGAGGTCGACCGCGACGTGCGCATCGACAACCAGCCGCTCCCCAAAGGGAAGTACTCCGTCTGGATGATCGCGCAGAACGACAAGCCGTGGACGGTGGTGCTCTCCAAGCGCGACCGTCTGTTTCACATGCGGCCGCCACCGTCCAGCGAGGACCAGATCCGATTCACGGTCAAGCCGGAGCAGGGGCCGGAGAGTGAGATGCTCACCTGGAGTTTCCCTCGTGTCGTGCGCGACGGGGCAGCGCTGACGATGCACTGGGGCACCACCGTTGTGCCGATGCAGATCACGGTCGACCAGTCGCGCCACGTGACGCTCAGCGCCGCCGAGCGCGCTGCGTTCGTCGGGACGTTCGTCGTCACGTTCGAGGCGCGCCCCGGTGCGCCGACGACGCCGGAGACGATCGAGCTGTTCGACACCCCGAACGGCCTGCGGTCGCGCACGAATCTTCTCGAGCCGGAGTCTTACGACGCGACGGTCGACTTCGCGCCGATCGGCGACAACCAGTTCCACCCGGTCTACTCCTCGAAGGGCGCCGTGATCGGAATGGAGCCCGCCGAGACGTTCGCGTTCAAGCTCGAGGGGGACCGCGCCGTTTCGTTCGAAGTGGTCGGCACGAGCGGCCGCGCCTACGCGCACGGCAAGCGGAAGCCATAAATTCACATCGTGCGAACTCTCCTCTCCACCGCGGTCGTCGTCCTCGCCGCGGCTTCGCTGCACGCGCAGCAGCCCGTTTACAACGCACGGCTTGGCGCCACGCGCATTGCCGTTCCGCATGCCGACGAATCCGAAACCGTCACGATCGACGGCCGGCTCAGCGAGGGCATATGGACGCGCGCGTCCGTGCTCACCGGATTCTCTACCTACGCGCCCGCTGATGGCACGCCCGCCGAGGATTCGACCCAGGTGCTCGTGTGGTACACGGCGACGGCGATTTACTTCGGCGTGCGCGCGTACGAGCCGCACGGGCCGCCGGCGACGACCGTGCGCGCGACGGTCGCCAAGCGCGACCAGATCGACGCCGAAGACAACGTGCAGCTCCTGATCGACACGTTCGACGATCACCGCAAGGCGTACGTCTTCGCCGTTACGCCGCTCGGCGGACAGGCGGACGGCATCCGGAGCGAAGGCGGCGGGAGTGGCCCGACCGTCGGCGGGCAGGGATTCGGCGCCAACACCGGCGGCAACACGATCGATCTGAATCCCGATTTTGCCTACGAGTCGAAGGGGCGTGTGACGGAGTGGGGCTACGAGGTGGAGGTACGCATTCCATTCAAGAGCCTGCGTTATCCGTCGGCGCCGGTGGAGAACTGGGGTCTGCAGATCATCCGGCAGGTGCAGCACTCCGGACACCAAGACACGTGGACGCCGGCGACGCGCGCGAGCGCATCGTTCCTGCGGCAAAGCGGCACGCTGGCGGGACTCACCGGCATGCGGCGCGGCCTCGTGCTCGAAGTGAATCCCGAGGCGCGCACGCACGTGACAGGCGATTCCGGTGCGGCCGCCGGCGCCGGCTGGCGCTACACGAACAAGCCGGAGCTCGGCGGCAACGTGCGCTGGGGCGTTACCAGCGATCTTACACTCGACGGCACGATCAAGCCCGATTTCTCGCAGGTCGAGGCGGACGCGACGCAGATCGCGTCGGATCCGCGATTCGCGCTCTTCTATCCGGAGAAGCGGCCGTTCTTCGTCGACGGCATCGAGCAGTTCGACGCGCCCAACCGGTTGATCTACACCCGGCGCATCGTGCAACCCGTCACCGCGGCCAAGCTCACGGGAAAAGTCGGTGGCACGAGCATCGGCGCTCTCCTCGCCGAAGACGACCGGCTCGGCTCGGCGAGCGGCCGCGAGCATCCGGCGGTGGGCGTGCTGCGGCTGCGTCGAGACATCGGCGGGAGCTCGTGGGCGGGACTCACGTACACCGGCCGCACGGAGCCGGGCTACTACAGCCAGTTGGCGTCGCTCGACGCGCGCGTCGTGTTTGGCACGCTCTACTATGCGCAGCTGCAGGCGACGTCGAGCGTCACTCGGGTGCCGGGAGCGACGGTGAGCGGTCCGCAGTTTGAAGGGGTGATCGACCGCACCGGTCGTACCTTTGGCTTCCACTACACGCTTGCCGGAATCCATCCGAATTTCGTCGCCGCCGAGGGCTTCGTACCGCGCGTCGACCTGGTGAAGGCGAGCATGGCCAATCGCTTCACCGTGTTCGGCGCGCCGAAAGGACTGCTCGAGACATGGGTGATGCGCATCAGCCTCGACGGGACGTGGACGTACGACGATTTCTTCAACCGACGCGCGGTGCTCGAGGAGTACGCGAGCTACGACAACTCGTTCACGCTGCGCGGCGGCTGGACGCTGGGGCTCACCCCCGGTTGGGCGGGCGTCGCGTTCGACCCGCGCAAGTACACCGCGCTCGCGATCACGCGACCTTCGGCCGGCGGGACGGACACCCTGCCGTTTGCCGTGGGCAGCCGCGTGCGCGCCGCGAAGTTGGCCGCCCGCGTGCAGACGCCGCAGTTCCGCCGATTCGCCGGGAGCGTGAGCGTGCTCATCGGCAACGACGTGGACTTCTTCGAGACGGCGCGCGCGCGGCGCACCGACATCACCGCGGGACTCGACTGGCGCCCGACGGCTCGGCTGCGCGTGAGCCCGTCGTACGCGCGCAGCGTGTACGCGCGCCCCGGGGGCGGCACCTTTTCGACGACGGACATTCCGCGGCTCAAGATCGAGTACCAGCACTCGCGCGCGCTCCTCGCGCGCATCGTGGGCCAGTACGACGCCGAGTCGCGCGACGCGCTGCGCGATCCGGCGACGGGGCGGCTCCTGCTGATTCGGTCATCGTCCACCGCGACGTACGCCGCATCAGCGCCGCTCCGGTTGAACGGACTGCGCGGCGATGCGCTCCTTTCGTATCAGCCGACGCCGGGCACGGTCGTCTTCGCCGGGTACGGCAGCACGTTCACCGAGCCGGACGCGCTCCGCTTCGACCGGCTACGCCGCACGGACGACGGGTTTTTCCTCAAGTTGAGCTACGTTTTCCGTCTGTAGCGCGCCTCACGCACTCTCCTACGACCTCACCGCTCTTGCGCACGACGTTCAAGAATTTGATGGCCGAGTACGGCGTCGTCGCCGTTGTCGTCTACTTCACGATTTTCTTCGCGGTGCTGGGCGGCTTCTATTTCGCCATCCGCCTCGGCTGGCATCCGCAGGGCGTGACCGGTGGCGTGGGCGCGTTCGCCGCGGCGTACATCGCCACCAAACTCACGCAGCCGCTGCGCATCGCGGTCACGCTCGGACTCACGCCGCTCGTCGCCAAGCTGTACGAGCGTGTGACCGGCAAGCGGGTCTCGCGTGCGAAATCATCGGAGGAGACGTGAGACAGACACCTGTCTTTGCCGTGCTCGCCCTGTACCTTGGCCTCGTCGCCCAGGTGCGGGCGCAGTCGACGTCGCCGCGAACGAACACCACCACGCAAGGAACGGTCATGCACGCAGCCGGGTCGTTCGACGTGAAGATCACGCCGCAAGCGCCGTCGGACATCGCCACCACTGCCGGCCTCGGCCGGATGACGATCGACAAGGAGTTCCACGGCGACCTCGATGGCACGAGCAAGGGCGAGATGCTCGCCGCGATGATCGACGCCAACGGCGCGGCGGTGTACGTCGCGCTGGAGAAAGTGACCGGCACGCTCGGCGGGCATACAGGCACGTTCGTCTTGCACCACACGGGCACGGCGACGAAGAACGGGCAGGCACTGACCGTCGGCGTCGCGCCGGAGTCGGGCACGGGCGGATTCGCCGGCATGACCGGAACGATGAAGATCAACATCGTCGACAAAAAGCATTTCTACGAGTTCGAGTACACGCTCCCCGCGCATCCGTGAGCACGACGCGCGCGATCACGGCCGCGGCGGTCGTCGTCGTTGCGGCGCTCCGTGGTTCGCTAGTCTCCGCGCAGGGCGACGCGCACGCCGAGCACGACGTGCGCCGGCCGGGGACGTAGCTCGCGAGCGTAGCGGCGACAATGACGAGCGCACAGGCGGCAGCGA
>JBDUCS010000038.1:0-16964 GCA_040003335.1 Gemmatimonadaceae bacterium
CGAACCGATCGCCGCGGGCTCGGTGGTCGCCGTGTGGTACGAGTCGTACCTCGACACCAAGGGCTATCACCGCGAGCGTCGCGAGGGTGTCGCGAAAGCGGATGGCCGCGGGTGGTACGCGATCTGTCGGCCCGCCGCCGATCCATTTTCGGCACGCGCCGAGTCGGGTCGCGATTCCACGGGATTCGTCGAGATCGCGGTCGAGGCGCAGCGTGTCACGATCACCGACTTCTTGCTCGCGCGGCGCGAGACAGCGGCGCGCGCGCCCGCGGGCG
Organism: Gemmatimonadaceae bacterium; assembly: GCA_040003335.1. Classification (GTDB taxonomy): domain Bacteria; phylum Gemmatimonadota; class Gemmatimonadetes; order Gemmatimonadales; family Gemmatimonadaceae; genus JALZAE01. The sequence continues at coordinate 276 of JBDUCS010000038.1, forward strand.
ATACGATCACGGCCGCGCGCGGCACGGCGCGCATCACCGGCACGGTGAAAACGAAGACGGGGCGCACGGTCGCCGGCGCGGAGGTGTCCGTCGCCGCAGGCGCGAGGGCGACGACGAGCGATGCCGGTGCGTTCGCGCTCGACGGTGTCGCCCCCGGAACGCAGGGCGTCGACGTGCGGGCGATCGGCTTCGCGCCGACGCACGTCGCCGTGGCGCTGGTCCCGGGTGCGACGAGCACGGTCGCCATCGTTCTGGGAGAGAAGGTGGCGGAGCTCGAGCGCGTGACGGTTCTCGGCGAGCCGAAGACGACCATGGGCGCGGCGATCATGCAGGGCTTCGCCGAGCGCATGAGATTCGGCATCGGCCGCTTTCTCACGGCAGAGGACATCGAGCGCCGCCAACCGCAGAGCGCATGCAGCGTGTTCTATACGGTGCCGGGGCTCCTTGTAAGTCAGTCGCGCTCGCGCCGCGGCGTGTCATCGGCAAGTTGCTCGATCGCCATGCGCAGTGCCTCGTCAATGGGATCCTGCGCGCCGATCGTCTACCTTGACGGCCTTCCGATAGCCGGCGGGTCGAGCGATCTCGATCTCATTCTGCGCCCGGACCAGGTCTTCGGAATCGAAGTATATCGGGGGCCGGCGGAGATCCCGGCGCGCTTCAACGCCACCGGTAGCAGCTGCGGGATTATCCTGATCTGGCACAAATGGCAGTTGGAGTGACCGCGGTCCGTTGACACTTCGCCATGTCGCCGGTATTATATCCGTCATGGATACATCGCGGACGGATATAGTCGACAAATGGCGCGGCCGTGCGGCGGTCGCCTCCGCGCTGGTTGCAGGCGCCTGCGCCTAGGTTGGTGCGCCCTTCCCCTTCGCCAGCGATGCGACCGTGATCGAGGGGATCACCCTCATCGACGGCGAGGGCGGTGCGCCGCGGGCTAACACCACGATCGTCATCGCCGGAGAACGGATCGCGGGCGTGTACGCCACCGGCACCCGCGGCATGCCACCCGGCGCCCGCGTGATCGGCGGGCGCGGCCTGTTCGCGATTCCCGGGCTGATCGATTCGCACGTGCATCTCACCGTGCCGTTCACGCGCACCGGCCTCGAAGTCATCCCACCTCTTGAGCGCGGCGCCCTCCGGCGTGAACTTCCGCCACGGGAGCACGCGGCCGATCCTCAACCGGGGTGACACGATGAGCGCGGAGAAGTCGGCGGGGGAGCCATCTACGCCCGAAATGCGGCGCAAGCATCACTTGCGCGGACTGGTCGACGAGATGATGGCGTCGATTCGCGACGCGGCCAATCAGGAGTTGTGGAAGCCCGAGGAGCGCGCCAAGTACGAGCAGGAGCTGGCCGAAATCATGGCGCGCGTTCGGGCCGAGGCGACGGCCGGGGCGACGGAGCCTCCGGCGACGTGACGCGGCTCGCCTCCATCCTGCTCGTGGCCCTCGCCAGCCTCGCCGCGTGCGGCGATCGCGGCGCTCCCCCGCCCCGCGATGCCGTCGCTCGCGTCGAATCGCGCGACGTGCCGCCGCACTACGCGATCATCACGGACTCGCTCGGCATCACGCCCGACCGGATTCGCGAAGTGCGGTCGCCGACGCGAATGCGCATCGAGGTCGACTACGTGGTGCCGCCGCCGCCACCCGACACGAGCGTCATGCGCGAGCGTGCGATGCGAACCGGACGTCTCCTGGCACAGCACGGTCCGCCCGGCGCGCCGCCCCCGGAGCGCATCACGGTGCGCATCTGGTCGCGCGCGAAATCGGACGCGCCGTTGCGAACGTATGAGTTCAAGGGCGACGACCTCCGCGCCATCAGCGGTATCCCGCCGGCGCGGAAGGGCTGGTAGGGGATTGTTTCGAGGAGCGTTCGTCGGCACGATCGCCGGTGACCGGCGGCGGTCTGCGTCAGGACTCACTTCTCAGAGGCAATCACATGGCGACGGCGCGTGATGTCGTGGTCTTGGTCGGTAGTCTTCGCGCGGCATCGTTGACCCGCAGAGTCGCCAATGCGCTCGGCGAGGTCGCGCCGCCCTCGCTCGCGCTGAGCCAGGTCGAATATCGCGACCTCGCATTGTACGATCAGGATCTCGAGGACCGTGGCGCGCCGCCGGAATGGATCGCCTTCCGCGACCGCGTGCGGCGCGCCGACGCCATGCTGTTCGTGACGCCCGAGTACAACCGCTCCGTCCCCGGCGGTCTCAAGAACGCGATCGATGTCGGATCGCGACCCTCCGGCCAGAGCGTGTTCGACGGGAAGCCGGCCGGTGTGGTCAGCGTGTCACCGGGTGCGCTCGCCGCTTTCGGGGCGAATCATCATCTGCGGCAGATGCTCGTCTTTCTCAACATGCCGGCGATGGCGATGCCGGAGGCCTACATCGGCGGCGTGAAGCAGAAGCTCGACGACGCGGGCAAGCTCGTCGACGACGGGACGCGGCAATTCCTGACGAAATTCATGGACGCGTTCGCCCAGTGGGTCGAGCAGACGCGCAGAAAGGGGTGATGACGAACGGCGCCTCGCGGCGCCGCTCGTGCTGCTCGCATGACCCGGATGGGGATCGAACCCATGACCTCCGGATTAAAAGTCCGATGCTCTACCAGCTGAGCTACCGGGTCGGACGCTTCAGAATATAGCGCCGGCGGGGAGTGCGCTGCACATCGAGCGGTGCGCCGTCGCAGGATGCCTACGACAGGCTCACGACCCGCGTGGCGAAGGCGCCGTAGTCTCCACGACCGGCGCGTGTCGCTCGAGTGCGATGCGCGCCATCGTGATGCACACCGCGACCCAGGCGGTTCCCGCCAGCACGCCGCCGACGACGTCGCTGATGAAGTGCACCCCGAGATACACGCGGCTCGTCGCCACCGCTATGATGATCATCGCGGCGGCGCTCCACGCCATCGCGCGGTGCTCGGCGGCCCGCGGCCACCGCGTCGTCAGCAGCCAAGCCAGCGTGGCGTAACAAAGCACCGAGCCCATCGAGTGGCCGCTCGGGAAGCTCCACGTGTGGCCGTGCAGGTACGTCGCCGCGAAGACCGGGCGCTGCCGGCGCACGGTCGCCTTGAGCGTGGCCTGAATGATCTCGCCGCCCATCAGCGCCGCGCTCCAGGTGATCAGCATCGTCCGGTCGCGCCGCCGCCAGAGCGCCACGGCGACGATGACGGCGAGCGCCCACACTGCGGGTGATCCGAGCAGCGTGACGATCTCGAAGAGGCGATCGCCGGCGGGCGTCGTCCGCGCGTGAATCCATGCGTCGGCCGCGGTGTCCCACCGCACCATCACGTCTTTGTCGAGCACTTCCTCGAGCAGCGCGCTGAACAGCCACGTCGCGCCGGCGACGAGCGTCACGCCGATCGTCAGCTTCAATCCGAGTGCCGCGTGCCGATCGAATCGTGCCGCGAGCCAGCGCCGGATGCGCGTGAGAGGCGTCGTCACTCGTAGCGGAGCGCTTGGATCGGGTCGAGCGACGACGCGCGCCGCGCCGGCCACACACCGAAGATCAGCCCGACGACTGCCGAGAACGCGAAGGCGATCACCACCGACTCCGGTACCACCGTGGTGTTCCAGTGGAAGATGTCGCTCATCGCCAACGCGCCGCCGACGCCGGCACCGACGCCGATCAATCCGCCGAGCATGCAGAGGACGACCGCTTCGATCAGGAACTGCATCAGGATGTTTCCCCGCGTGGCGCCGAGCGCTTTGCGCACGCCGATCTCGCGCGTTCGCTCGGTCACCGACACGAGCATGATGTTCATGATGCCGATGCCGCCGACGAGCAAGCTCACTGTGGCGATGCCCGCCAACAGATAGGTGAAGGTTCGCGTCGTCTCGTCGAGCGTCGCCAGAAAGTCCGTCTGCGCGCGGATCTGGAAGTCGTCCTGCTGGCCATCGCGAATGCGGTGCGCGCGCCGCATGATCTTCGTCAGCTCGGCCATCGCGTCCGGAATTTCGCCCTCGCTCCGCGCCAGCACGTTGATGTCGTTCAACCGCTCGCGGCCGAAGACGCGAAAGCGTCCCGTCTGCATCGGGATCAAGATCAGGTCGTCGGGATCGCCGAAGCCGCCCGTTCCCTTGGACGCCAGAACGCCGACGACCAGAAACTGGATGCCGCGGATGCGGATCGACTCACCGATCAACGCCTCGGGATGCTCGACGCCGAGCTGCTGGAGCAGCGAGTAGCCGAGCACGGCCACACGCTGCTTGGCGTAGTCCTCGGCGTCGGAGAACATGCGGCCCGCGGCGACCGTGTACTTGCGCACCGAAGCGTAGTTCGACGTCGTCGCGACGATGTCGCTGTTCGAGTTCTTGGCGCCCCACTGCACTTGCATGCGGCCGTCCTGCTGCGGCTGGATCGCCGTGAGGAGCGTCGCGCGCTCCTGGATCATCTTCACATCGGCCAACGTCATCGCCTTCAGATCCTGCGAGCGAACGCCCTGCGATTGTACGCGACGTGCGTTCACTTGCAGCATCGTCGCGCCGAGCGACGCGATGCGGTCCTTGACGGACTTCTGGGCACCATTGCCGAGGGCGACCATCGCGATCACCGCGCCCACGCCGATCACGATGCCGAGCATCGTGAGCAGCGAGCGGAGCTTGTTGGCGCGGAGCGCACCGAGCGCAACGGCGATCGTTTCACTGATCAGCATGGACGGGAAGCGTAGGGCCGCAAGCTGTCAGGCCTATGACGCCACGGGTGCGAGGTACGGACGCCACGGGTGACCCGGCGCTCCACGGGCGTTACCAATCACGGCCGTCGCGTCCCAACGACGTTGCCCGCAGACGTGCGGTCTGCGCTCCGCCGTCAGATCGTCCGCTCGAGCGCGCGTAAGGTCTTGAGGAGCGGTGCCAGGTCGCGAGCGGCGAGCTCGGGGTGGCCGAGCTCGCCGAGCTCCAGCGAGTGCAGATGCCGCGCGACCTGCACGTCCGATCCGCCGCGCGCTAGCAAGCTGTAGATCGCGGGCACGTACTTCGTGTACTCCTCGTGCGCGCCGGGTTGCTCGCGAACGCCGAGCGGGTCCCACTGCTCCAGCAGGGCGCGGCCGATCGCGGCTTCTACCGCTTCTCGCTCGGGGCTCGTCATGCCGGCTTCCTAGGTAAGGGAGGACGCTACCCGTGGAAAACACGCTGCACACCGGGAGGCGCGTCAAGTGTTGCGCACCAACCCTGGCTCGCCGGCCCGCCCAATATCCACCATCACTGGAGCACTGGCTACCGTCTTTTCCGCCGTCACGTCCCGATCGCGTAAGACCTGGCGCTGACTGTCAAGTCAGCTACGTTGGTGCGCGGGCTCACGAAAGCCTGTTGCCCCTCGGCGGGCGGTGGTAGGTTTGGCAGTCACTCCCCGCGATCCGACCGGATCGGCTGTGGCAGCGCTGTCGCCACCGAATCTCTACGATTTCTTGGTTCGCACTGGGCGGACCTCGGCCAACGGAAGCCAATGCCCTTATTGACTCCTCAAGCCAAGCGCAGCGGCACGTCCCGAATCGATATTCCCATTCTCACGCCCCATGGGCTCGGCGGCGGCGCGCAACATCTCCGTATCGCGCTGGTCACGGAGTACTACTACCCCCACCTCGGCGGCGTCTGCGAGCACGTGCACTACTTTGCGCGAGAGGCGCGCAGCCGCGGACACCACGTCGACATCATCACGTCGAACATACCGGGCGCCGAGCTCTCACCGCATGTCATTCGGCTCGGCCGTAGCCAGCCCGTGTACGCCAACGGCTCGCAGGCCCGCATCACGATCGGCCTCGGTCTTCGCAAGCAGATGCGCGACGTGCTGCGCCGCGGACGATATGACATCGTCCACGTGCACGCCCCGTTGACGCCGGTGCTCCCGCTTCTCGCCGTTGAGGAGGCGGACTGCGCGGTCGTCGGCACGTTCCACACGTATTTCGACAAGTCGGTCACGTACACGATCGGCCGCAAATACTTCCAGGACCGGCTGAATCGCCTCGACGCGGCCATCGCCGTCAGCGACGCCGCAATCGCCGCCAACGAGCGCTACTTCGACGCCGACTGGATCGTGATCCCAAACGGGATCGACGTGGACGCCTTCAGTCCCGACGCGCCGCCCCCGCCCGACATCCGTACCGATGTGCCGAGCATCCTCTTCCTCGGCCGATTCGATCCGCGCAACGGCTTGGCGACGCTGATCGACGCGTTCAAGCGCGTCCGCGGACGCAAGCGGCAGGCGCAGCTCGTCGTCGTCGGTGGCGGCCCGCTCGCCGAGCACTATCTGCGGATGGCCGGCGGTGATCCGGACATCAAGTTCGTCGGCAAGGTGCTCGATGGCCGGCCCAGCTACTACGCGCATAGCACGATGTACGCGTGCCCGACGACGAAGGCGTCGTTCGGCATCACGCTCCTCGAGGCGATGGCGTGCGCGACGCCGATCGTCTGCTCCGACATTCCCGGCTTCCGAGACGTCGTGCAGCACGGCCGAGAAGCGCTGATGGTGCCGTGCGGTGATCGCGATGCGCTTGCAAGCTCGCTCGTCAAGTTGCTCGATGACGAGTCGCTCTGCCGCCAGCTCGGCGACGAAGGGCGCGTTCGCTCAATGGCGTACAGCTGGCCGCGCGTCGCCGACACCGTGCTCGACGTCTACGCCCGCCTGCTCGGCTACGCGACCGTAGCGGCATGATCGGCGCGGATGTCCTGAGCGCGGCGGCCTTGGCGATCACAGGCTGCGCCGCGCACGGGACGTATTGGCACAACAGCTTCATCTTCGGTCCCACCCTCGGCCGCCTCCCGACGAACGAGCGCGCCGTATCACTCACGTTCGACGACGGCCCCAATCCCGAGGCGACGCCGCGTATCCTCGACGCGCTCGCTGCCTCCGGCGCGCGGGCGACGTTTTTCGTGCTCGGACGACACGCCGAAAAATGGCCGCGGCTGGTCGAGCGCGCCGCGAACGACGGGCACCAGATTGCGAATCACGGTTTCTTCCATCGCAAGCTTCACCTGCGCGGCCCGCACTACGTCCGCGACGATCTCGTGCGCGGCGCGCGCGCGATCGAACAGGCGTGTGGCGTCGAGCCACGCTTCTTCCGCGCGCCCCACGGCTTTCGCAGCCCCTGGGTGACGCCGATCGCGCGGACCCTCGGCCAGCGCACGGTCGGGTGGACGCTCGGCGTGTGGGACTCGGCGCGCCCCGGCATCGACGAGATCGCGCGGCGCAGCGTCGTCGGTGCGCGTCCCGGATCGATTCTCCTCCTGCACGACGGCGACGGTTACGATCCGGGCGGCGATCGCTCGCAGACGGCCGCCGCGCTCCCCCTCATCATCACGGGACTCCGCGAGCGCGGGTACCGATTCGAGACGCTCCCCGCCGCATGAAGCCGACCGCAGGCAAACTCATTCGCTGGATCGTGTCGGCGGGGATGATCGTGCTCCTCGTGGTGTTCGCGCGTCGCGTGAACTGGCACCAGACGTGGGAATCGATCCTCGCCGCCGATCGGTGGCCGCTCGCCCTCGCGGCGGTGGCGAACCTGGCATCGCTCGCTCTCAAGGGCGTGCGCTGGTGGATCTTTCTTCGACCGCTCGGCGTGACCTCGCTCGGGCTCGCGCTCCGCGCCACCGTCGCCGGCGCCGGCCTCAACAACGTTCTGGTGGCCAATGGCGGCGAGGCGGCGCGCATCGTCTTCGTCGCGCGCGCCACGCACGTGCCGAGCGCCAAGGTGCTCGCCGCGCTGACGATGGAGCGGCTGTTCGAGTTCATCGGCTACTTCGTAATTCTCGTCGTCGCCGCCTACCTGCCCGACGTGCCGCACTCGATCGCGCGCTGGCGGTTCGTCGCGCTGATCGGTCTCGCGCTCCTCGTCGGGCTGATGATCTACCTGTTGCGCGCGTCGGAGGGCGCGCGCATGTCGACGCGCGTGAAGCTCCCCGCCGCCGCGAGCTGGATGCACCGCGTACGCGAGTGGTTCGGCCATTTCTTCACGAGCATGGCCGGCGTGGCGACGCTCCCCCGCCTGCTCGGCGCGTTCAGCCTGACGATGATCTCCTGGGCGCTGCAGGTGACGTGCTATCATCTGGTCGCCCGTGCCGCGCATCTCCCGCTGCCCCTCGTCGGCAGCGTTTGCGCGCTCCTCGCGGCGAACATCGGATTCTTGATGCGCGTGACACCGGGCAGCGTCGGTGTCTTCCAGTTCATCTACGCGCTTACCGCGGTCGGCTTCGGCGTCGAGGAAGATGCCGCCGTGGCCGTCGCAGTGCTGCTACAGACGCTGCAAGTGCTGCCAGTGACGCTCCTCGGCGTCGCGCTCGCACCGGAGTTCGTCTTCAAGCGACGCCGATCGCCGAGAGAGGGCGAACCCGACATCGAAAAGTTGCCGCCCGTCGCGTAGCGGTTGCGCGGCCGCGCCCTCCGCCTTTTGACGAAATTTCCGAATAACAAAAAGGCCCCGGCGAATGCCGGGGCCCTCGTGCCACAGTGAAGTCATCAGTTGGAGATGACTTTCTGCGTCTGCGTGTCGCCCTTGCTCTCGATCACGAACACGACACGGCGGTTCTTCTCGGCGCCGGGCTCATCCTTCTTGGCATCCTTCACGACAAGGCGCGTCTTGCCATAGCCGACGGCCTTCAGGTCGGGGTTGGTGCCGAGACACTGCGACGCGAGGTACGACTTCACGTTGTCGGCGCGCTGCTGCGAGAGGCGCTCGTTGTATCGCGTGCCGCCCGCGGGATCGGCGAAGCCTTCCACCGTGATGGCCGAGCCCTGGTAGTACTTGCAGACCACGTTGGCGAAGCGATCGAGCGACGCCTTGTCCTGGTCGCGAACCGTCGCGTCGTTGAACGCGAAGTTGACCGGGAAGTCGAACTGCACCATCGCGACCATGCCCTGCTGTAGCGTCGTGATCTTCGCGCCGAACTCGGAGCGGAGCGAGTCGAGATCGCGGCGGAACATCGCGATGTCGTTCTTGAGGTCAGCGCGAACGGCGCTGTCACCGGCCATGCGCGCCGCGCGCTCGCCGGTCATCGCGGTCGTCAGCGAAGAATCGGCAATCTTGCGGTTCGTGTTGAGGCGGGCCTGCACCCAACCCTTCGTCGCGCAACCGGTGGCGAACGGCGCCATGGAGACGAGGAGGGCGGCGAGCTTGAGTTGATTCTTCATAGAGGCATCTCCAGCGTTGCGTTGATCGACGGTCGTTGATCGACGGTCAAGGAATCTGTACGCATTGTAGTTGGCTAAATCCATGCCCAGAGCGCGATTGGTGATGCCGCTCACCGCGCGGTGCGGTGTTAATCGAGTCTTAATAAAGTTCATCTCGAGCCGACGAGACGGTCGCGCGCAGGAGATCAATGTCAAGCTGCAACACGTCGATCGACGCGCAGTCCGACGGTGGTGCGCCGGCACCTGACGAGGCGATCACGTCGGCGACCTCGTCGAGATCGAGCGGATCGTGTACGCCGGTCGCCTGCGTGAGATCGGCCGTTAGCGCCTTGACGATGAAGCTGCGACGGTGATGGGGGGTCACGCCGTGCTCGACGATGGCGACCACGTGGGCCGCCGTCGTGTAGCCGCAGTTTTTCTCCCAGCGAAACGACGGATATCTCGTCGCGAGGCGGGCCATCAACCGGTCGCGCGTCACCTTGGCCACGATCGACGCGCAGGCGATGTTGAAGCAGCGCGCGTCGCCGTGCACGACGCCAGTGTGCGCGATGCCGAGCGTGCGGATCTGTCGGCCGTCGACCAGCACGTGGTGGGGCGCGAGCTTCAGGCCAGCGAGGGCGCGGCGCATGGCGAGCACGCTCGCATGGTAGATATTGAGGCGGTCGATCTCGCGCGCCGACGCCGCGGCGATCCGTACATCGAGCGCGCGCTCGAGAATGCGCACGGCGAGACGCTCACGCTGGCGGGCGGTCAGCTGCTTGCTGTCGTCGACCCCGGCGATCGCCCGGACATCGGGCGGCATGATGGTGGCGCACGCAACGACGGGGCCCGCGAGGGAGCCCCGCCCAACCTCATCGACACCGGCGATCAGCGCGCCACCGGCGCGGCGCAAGTCACGCTCAATCGTGGTCCAGCGGTGCCGGCGGGCGGGCGAGCGTGCTGCGCCGCCGGCGGGCCGCGGCGCGTCGTCGGCTACGCGCTCGTCTTCGCCCATGCCCGCGCCGCCGGAACGACTAGGCCTGCGGCGCGCGTTCAGCGGGGCGAATCTTCCGCTCCTTGATGCGCGACGCCTTGCCGGTCGTGTTGCGCAGGTAGTACAGCTTCGCGCGGCGAACGCGGCCGCGCCGAACGACGATGAGCGTGCCGATCATCGGTGAGTGCACCGGGAAGATGCGCTCGACACCGACACCGTTGCTCACCTTCCGCACGGTGAACGTCTCGCTCACCCCGCTGCCGCGGCGGGCAATGCACACGCCCTCGAACGCCTGCAGTCGCTCCTTGTCCCCTTCCTTTACGCGCACGTTGACGCGCAACGTGTCGCCGGCACGGAAAGGCGGAATGTTCTCGCGCAGGTACTCTTTCTGGGTTTCGATGAACGGATGCATACGTACACTCGGGGCGAGAGAGACAGGCCCGGGGTAAAGGCTTGGCTAGGACAGACTTGAAAATATAGCAACGCGGTAGGCTACTCGCTACGGGCGGCTCGGCCGCTACTCGGTGATCGAACCTCCGGTCGCTCGCGCGCCCGGTGATGCATCGTTCGCGGAAACCGATTTGAGATTCACGAACTCTCGGATACCGACATCGCCCAGCTCGCGGCCATAGCCGGAGCGTTTGACGCCGCCGAACGGCAGGCGCGGATCGGACACCACCATCGCATTCACGAACACCATCCCCGCCGCGAGCTCCTCGACAAAGCGCGCTTCCTCGGCGCGGTCGGTCGTCCAAACGCTGGCGCCGAGTCCGAATCGCGTGTCGTTCGCGATCGCGATCGCGTGCTCGGCATCGCGCACCCGGAAGAGCGACGCGACCGGCCCGAACGTCTCGTCACTGTACGCCGGAGACTCGGCCGGGATGTCGGCGAGAATCGTCGGCTCGAAGAAATTTCCAGGGCCCGGCCTGCGCGCGCCACCGAGGAGAATCCGGGCGCCGCGCGCGACGGAGTCGCGCACCTGGCGCTCGACGTCGGTCACGCCTTGCGCCGTGGCGAGCGGCCCGATGTCGACCGACTCATCCATCGGGTCGCCGACACGGAGCGCCCGCATCGTCTCCGTGAAGATCGTCGCGAAGCGGTCGTACACCCGCTCGTGGACGAGAAACCGCTTCGCGGCGATGCACGACTGGCCGTTGTTGATCGTGCGCGCCTGCACCGCGCTCTTCGCCGCCGCCTCCACGTGCGCGCTGGGCATCACGATGAAAGGGTCACTGCCACCGAGCTCGAGCACCGTCTTCTTCACCTGCTTCCCCGCGCGCGCGGCGACGTCGCTGCCGGCACCTTCGCTCCCCGTCAGGGTCACGGCCGCGATGCGTGGATCTTCGACCACCCGACCCACCGCCGTCGAGCCGATCAGCAGCGTCTGGAATTCGTCATCGTCGAAGCCGGCGCGACGCAACAACTCCTCGATCGCCATGGCACACTGCGGCACGTTCGACGCGTGTTTGAGCACGCCGACGTTGCCCGCCATCAGCCCGGGCGCGACGAAGCGAAACACTTGCCAGAACGGAAAATTCCAGGGCATCACGGCGAGAATGACGCCGAGCGGCTGGTAGGTGACCCAGCTTCGCGACGCCGACGTTTCCACCGGCTCGTCGGCGAGCATCCGCGCGGCGCGCTCGGCGTAGTAGCGACACGCCACTCCGCACTTGACCGCCTCGTCGCGCGCCGCTTTGATCGGCTTGCCCATCTCGAGCGTCATCAGCCGCCCGAGAGCATCCTTCTCGCGCTCCAGCAAGTCAGCCGCGCGCGACATGCGCCGGGCCCGCTCGGTGAACGTCGTCCGCCGGTGCCGCGCGAAGGCGGCGACGGCGCGATCCAGCTTCTGGTCGATCGCGCGCTCGTCGTCCTCCGCGACCTCTTGGAGGGTGGCGCCGGTGGCGGGATTCACGGATTTCATCGTGGCGTGTCGGCTTCGATCGCGACGGGTGAGGGGTTATGGGCCGCACGCTCAGACCGCAATCGGCTCGCGCAGGGAGACGGGAGCCGCCCGATCACCGAATACCGCTCACCGATCACCGAGCCGTTCGCGTCCAGACGACCACCGCTCCGCACTTGGCGTCATAGCCACCGAACTCGCCGGGGAGCTGCGTGTGACCCTTGTAGATCTCGACAGCCTCGAACGTCCGGCCATCGAACATCCGATGGTACTCGGTGGTCGCATCCCCGGAGCCGTTGAGCTTGACGCCGTCCATGAAGACGAGCGGTGAGCACGATACGGCGCGCACGGACATCACATCGTTGTTCACGCCGCTGAAACCGCCCGCGGGGGGAATGTAGTGCATCAGCTCGGCGAGGCTCGGCGTTCCTTTCGCGATCAGCTGATCGCGCGTGAGGAAGATGCCGATGCCGAGGTGCTTCCGGTACTCGAAGCCATCCATGTAGATCTGTCGCTCGCGCGGCCCGACGGTCGTGACGGTGTCGAGCGATGCGGGCCGCCGGCGGAGGCGAAGCTCGGTGCCGCCGGCTATGTCGGCCGAATCGAACGTCGCCATGGCCGGATCGTAGCCGATGCGGCGCGCGAGGAGACTGTAGCGGCGCGCCACCGGCACGGCGAACACAAAGACTCCGCCGCTGTCGGCCACCACGATGCGCGGCGTCGCCAACTTCACACCCACGAGCACGACCTCGGCGAACGGAACCGCGAGATCCGTCGCGCGCTCGGCGACCCGGCCGCGAATGATGACGTCCGCCTGCGCCGCGACCGGTGCCGCGGCGGCGAGCGCCGGGACCAGCCATCTCGAGGCAGTGCGAAATGCGCGCGAAGCGAACGCCATGGTACACGCTCCCCTTTCCCTCATGACGCGACAAGCCGGACGCTGCAAAATAGTTGTCAAACTCATCGGCGTGGCGCCTCGGAGCGCCGCGCCGCCTCGGCGACCCTCCACTCGGCGATCTTCTTGTGGTCGCCCGAGAGGAGCACGTCCGGAACACGGTGGCCGCGAAACTCGGGCGGCCGAGTGTAGCTCGGCGCGCTCACGCCCGTGTCGCCCCAAAACGAATCGGTGCGCGCGCTCTCGATGTCCGACATCGCGCCAGGCAGGAGCCGCACCGTCGCGTCGATGATTGCCAGCGCGGCCGGCTCGCCGCCGCTCAGCACGAAGTCGCCGAGCGAGATCTCCTCGGTCGCCAGATGATCAGCGACGCGCTGGTCCACATCCTTGTAGTGGCCGCAGAGAATCGTGAGGTCGCTCGCACCCGCGTACCGGAGCGCGTCGCTCTGAGTGAAGCGCCGCCCGCGCGCCGAGACGAGGACGATCGGCGATGAGACGCCTAACGAGTCGACGGCCTCGAAGAAGGGATCCGGCTTCATCACCATCCCCGGTCCGCCACCGAACGGATAGTCGTCGACCGTCCTGTGCCGGTCGTGCGTGAAGTCGCGCAGGTCGAGCACGCGATAGGCGACGGAGCCGGCCGCGGCCGCGCGCGACGGAATGCTCAAGGCGAGCGGCGTCGAGAAGAAGCCGGGAAAGATCGTGACGACGTTGACGGTGAGCATCAGACGCTCGTCACTCGAGCAATCCGTCGGGGAGCGTCATGACGATGCGCCGGGCGGCCGCCTCGACCGCGATCACGAACTCCGGCTGGAACGGGAGCACGACGGTGCCGCCCTTCCACGAGACGTCGAGCGCGAGACCCTGCGGCAACTCGTAGAAATCGGTCACCTGGCCCACCTCCTCGCCCGACGCGAGGACGACGCGCATGCCGACGAGCTCGTGGTAGTAGACCTCGTGCGGGGCCGGCGGCGTGAGCTCGGCGCGCGGCGCGAGGAGATGGCGGTCGCGCCACAGCTCGGCCTGGGTGCGGTCGTCGATGCCCACGAAGTGCAGCCGCCAGCCGCCGCCGTGCATCGGCTCAGACGTGGCGACGACGAGTTCGCGCCCGTCGGGGAACGGATCGCCGGCGGCGGTACCGGCGAACAGACGACGGCCGGCCGCGAACACCTCGGCCGGCGCGTCCGTGATCGGTTCGACGATGAGGTCGCCTCGAACACCGTGTGCCTTTCGCAGCCGTCCGACGATGACCAGGTCGACGGCGGGCATGCTACGCCTTCTCGCCGCTCTCCGGACTCGTCGCCGCGGCATCGGCGATCGGGATCGCGCTGGAGCGGAGCGACTCGCCCTTTCGCGTCTCGTAGCGCGCCTTCAGAACGCCGACTTTCCGCAGCAGCGAGCGCACGGTGTCGCTCGGCTGGGCGCCGTTGTCGAGCCAGTAATTGGCGCGCGCCGCATCGATGTTCAGGCCACCCTCACGGCGGGGATCGTACTGTCCGATCGTCTCGATGAAGCGACCGTCGCGCGGGCTCTTGGAGTCGGCGATGACGATGCGGTACACCGGAGTTTTTTTGCGCCCAACGCGACGCAGGCGAATCTTGACGGCCACTGGTAACGCTCCCCGAAAGGGTGACTGACTACTCCGAGCTCATCGCGCCCGCGGTGTTTCCGCGGCGCACCCGGACCCTGCACCTATCGCTTGAACATCCCCGGCCCCATGCCGCCCATGCCCCCCATCCCTGGCAGCCGCGGCATTCCGCCCTGCCCGACCTTCTTCATCATCTTCTGCATCTCGCGGAACTGATCGAGCAACTTGTTCACCTCGTTCACCGGCCGGCCGCTCCCCTTGGCGATACGCGAGCGGCGGGTGCCGTTGATCAGCTCCGGCTTCTTGCGCTCTTCCCGCGTCATCGATTGGATGATGGCCTCGACGTGCTTCATCCGCTTCGGGTCCATCTGCGCCTGCTTCAGCATCTTCGTGTTGACGCCGGGGAGCATCTTCAAGATACCCTCGAGCGGGCCCATTTTCTGGATCTGCTTCATCGTGCCGAGGAAATCCTCGAGATCGATCCCCTCGCGGCGGACTTTCTTCTCGAGGCGCTTCGCCTCGTCGGCGTCGAACGTCTCCTGTGCCTTCTCGACGAGCGAGACGATGTCGCCCATCTGCAGAATGCGACCGGCCATGCGCTCGGGGTGAAAGTCCTCGAGCGCGTCGATCTTTTCGCCGACGCCGATGTACTTGATCGGCTTCTTGATCACGCCGTAAATCGACAGTGCCGCGCCGCCGCGCGCGTCGCCATCCATCTTCGTCAGCACGACGCCGGTGACACCGAGCTGGTCGTCGAAGCCCTTCGCCGTCCGGACCGCGTCCTGCCCCGTCATGCCGTCGGCGACGAAGAGGATCTCGTCCGGCTCGAGCTCGGCCTTGAGCCGCACCAGCTCCTGCATCATCTCGTCGTCGATCTGCAAGCGGCCCGCGGTGTCTATGATCACGACGCGGTCGCGGGCGCGCTTCGCCTGCTCGACGCCGGCCTTGGCGATTTTCACCACGTCGGTCGTCGTGCGGTCGACGTAGATTTCCACCCCCACTTGCTTCGCGAGGGTCTCCAGCTGGTCGATCGCCGCCGGCCGATAGACATCGGCCGCGACCAGCCGCGTCTGCCGCTGCTCGCCCTTGAGCTTGCGCGCGAGCTTCGCGGCGGTCGTCGTCTTGCCCGAGCCCTGCAATCCGACCATCAGGACGACGGTCGGCGGGACGGTGCTGAGCTTGAGCCCCTCGCGACGCTCGCCGAGCATCGCCGCGAGCTCGTCGTGCACGATCTTGACGAGCTGCTGGCCCGGTGAGACCGTACGCAGCGCGTTCACGCCGATGGCCTTCTGCTCCACGCGCTCGAGGAACTCGCGTGTGAGCTGGAAGTTCACATCGGCTTCGAGAAGAACGCGCCGAACCTCGCGCAACCCTTCCTTGATGTCCGCTTCAGACAGGACCCCCCGGCCGCGCAACCGCGCGAAGACGGCGTCCAGCTTCTCACTGAGCTCGTCAAACATAGCCCGTTAAGCTAGCCCCGATTACCATTCGAGACAACGATTCCGGTGATCGGTGGTCGGCGTTCTGTTCTCGGGAGCCGTCGTCACCCGGCGTTCGCTCATTCCGCGACGCGCTTCTCCCGCCCCGATTCCCCCCGATCACCGAATACCGAATACCGAATACCGAGCTCCACGAATGAGTCGTCCGTCCCGCAAAGAAGAGATCCTCCGCTCCGAGCTGCCGCCGACGCTGCCGTTGATGGCGCTGCGGTCGACGATCGTCTATCCGCTCGGCACGATCGCCGTGCAGATGGGCGCGCCCGAGAATCTCAATATTCTGCGGTCGAACGAGGAAGGCGGACTGATCGTCGGGCTCGTGATCGCGACCGGCGACCACGACGAGCCGATCAATCCGGAGAGCTTCATCGGCCGCGTGGGCGTAGCGGCGCGCGTGCACGAGCGGATCAACCTCCCGGGCGACACGATCCAGATCACGCTTCAAGGCCTGCGGCGCATCGTGATCGAGGGCGTCGCCCAGCGCGATCCATTCCCCGTCGCCCACGTGACGCCCGCGCGCGAGACGCCGCTGGATCCGATCCAAGGCGAGGAGCTGATGGCGCGCCTCGTCAACGCCGCGGAGACGCTGGCCGAGCTCGTCGACCGCATCCCGGACGAGGTGCCGCAAATCCTCAAGCTCAACCTCACGGATCCCGGCCGCTTCGCCGACCTCGCCGCGACGAACATGAACTTCCGCATCTCGGACAAGGACGAGGTGCT
>JBDUCS010000039.1:0-16942 GCA_040003335.1 Gemmatimonadaceae bacterium
AGCGCCGAACGGTCCGCAGCATCGAGCCGTGTTGGCCGTAGCCATAGTGGTACTCATCGAACACCACGGGGCGCGAGCGCGGCGCGAGCCACTCCAGCGCTCGCACGAGCGGTATCGCGCCGTCACCGCTGCGCAGGATGCCGTTCCTGACGAGATCGGGTTCGGCGATCATCACCACGCGGCCGCGGCCGAGCGCATCGCCGAGGACGACCGGCCGGGCAACGTTGCGCACCTGCACGCGGAGGAAGGCGACGCCCGAGTCCGACGTTGCCGCCGTTCGCTTCAAGTACCCGTCGAGCCAGCGGTCGTGGCCGAGCGTATCGAAGTGGACGCCGGAGACGGTGTCCGATGCGGCCACGGAGTCGCTCCCCGTTGGACCGAACGCGCCGAACCGCTGCGCCACGCGCACGTGCAGCGATTCGGAGAGCACGGATTCGCGCGAGTTCAGGACGACAAAGAGGCCGGCGCCGTGCCGCACGGCGTCGAGCACGTTGTGCACCTCGTTCGTCGTGAGCGCGGTTGGTGGATCGAGGATCGCGTACGTCGCGTTGCTATCGAGCGTCGTGCGCATCCACTCCGTGCGCCGCTGCACTCGCCAGCCGAGCCGCTCGACGACCCGGTAAAAGCCGAGTGCGCCGTACGCCTGCGACGAGTGCGTGGTGAGCCACGGCGTGCCGTCGCCCAAGTCCGACTCCGGCGCGATGAGCAGAACGAGCACGATAATCGCCGCCAGCGTGCTGAAGACGACCTTGGGCCGGAGGACCCGCTCGCCCCACGAGCGCTCAGGCAACGAGCTTCCCGTCCGGTCGGAGGATCTGCTCGGCGAGCGCGTACAGCCGCTCGTACCGGTCGCGGTCGCAGACGCCGACGCCGTAGATCACTACCTCGTACGAGCGGGCGAAGTCGCGGAATCGGCCGAAGAGCGCCGACGATTTGGCGCGCAGGTCGCGCACGTAGTCACCGACCGTCTTGGAGGGATGCAGCCGCACCCGCTCGCGCCGCGAGATCGCCTGCAGGAGCGCCGCGTACAGCGCATGGGCCGCCGCGGTGTAGTCGCCGCGCGCTGCCGCGTCATCGGCGACGGCAAGCGGGTCGCGCGCCGGGCCGCCGCGCCCGCCGGTCTCGCGCCGCGCCGCCGCGTCCACCGACCGCGGCTCGACGATGATGGCGTAGGCCACGCGCAGAATCACCGCGATCGCGATCCCGACGACGACGAGGCGGAACGCCGTCGTGAGGACGGGCGACTTGACGGCGGGGAGCGCATCCCAGAACCGGTGGAATTGAAACGCGAGCCACTCGATGAATCGCTCGATCGGCGACGACCGGTTGAACTCAGCGCCGCGGAAGACCGCGGTGACGGTGTCGCGGATCGCCGCGCCGCTCAGGCGGGACGTCTGCGCGACCACGGCGACCTGCGGCGCGGCGATCACGGGACCGGCATCGACTGCGCCGGCGGCGGCGGATCGCCGAGTTTCGTCGCGAGGAGCTCGAGGTCGTAGCCCTCGCGCTGGATGCGAAGATCGAAGTAGAGGAGCGTCACGGTGATCGTGAGAATCGGCGACACGAGCGTCGCCAGCAGCCCGCTCACCAGCTGCTGCGCCAGCGGCTTGAAGGTGAAGAGCCGCATCAGGCCGACCGCGGTGAACGCGATGATGAGATAGATCACGTACGTGGCGACGAGCGTGCCGAGGATCTTTAGGTATGAGCCGGCCGCCAGTGTCTTGGACCGCAACAGCGCGCCCCTCGCGGTCGTGTTCTCGAGCATGATCGCCGGAAGGAATCCGAAGTAGCGCGCGAAGGGGCGCGCCGCGAGGGCGACGCCGAGCCCGACCGCCAACAGCATCACGAGAAGAAAGATGCCGGCGGCCGCGGGATCGATCGCCCCGCGCGACGTGATCATCGACCCGCCCGTCAACAGCTCGAAGGCCGCGGCCGTGATCGACGCGACGACGATGCCCAGGAACGCAAAAAAGCCGACGACGATCCACTTGAGGACCGCGGCGCCGAGGATCCGGTGCGCGCGAGAGAAGGTCGTGCGCAGTGCGTCGACAGGCGCCAGCGTGCGTCCCTCGTACGCCGCCGCCGCCACGAGCACGACAGCGCCGCTCACGACGACGAACCAGGCGTAGCTGACAAAAAAGAGCCCGTAGAACCGGGCGAGTGCCTGCAATTGCCGTTGCGCGATGACGCCGCTCGCGAACACGGGCAGGAAGACGATCGCGTTGTACACGCCGACGAGTAGCGACGGGAGCGACGCGACCGCGCTGATCACGAGCATCGGCGTGAAATGCTCGCGGAACAGCTGGATCGCGGCGTCGATAATCTCCGACGCCGAACGCGGCCTGACGGCGGACGACGGCAAACCTTGCTCCTGGGTGACAACGCGAGAAGGTAACACAGTCTTCTATTCTTTCTCTCTTGTCGCGGTGGTATCGACGAGAAACGCCATGGCCCGCTCGATGAACGGGCCGGCCAGCACGATCTTGCGGATCGAGTGCCCGGTGAACGGCACGTAAAAGCGCTTGTACCGCGCGCCGCCGACCGCCGCGAAGGTGGAATCCCAGCGCTGAAAATCGTCGCGCTGGCCGCGGATCGCGGCGATGCGCACCGACTGCGGGATGTCGCGCACCAGCTCTACCGTCGAGAACGAGCCAGGGCCGGATGCCTCCTGCATCATCAAGTCCGAGGGCTGCACGAAGAAGTGACCGTTGCCGCGCGTCGACATCATCATCACACCGGCGAGCCTGGGCGGCGGCCGGTGCATCGCCGTCCACAGCGCGACCTCGGCGCCGAACGAGTGGCCGCCGATCACGAGAGGCAGGGAATCATCGTGCAGCTCGGCACGCGCGCGGGCGATCAGCGGCAGAATGCTCGCCGCGTACGCGCTGTCGCGCGCGGCGACCGGGTGGTCCGGGAGAGCGGCCAGGAACCGCTTGATGTCCATCCCCACCACGTCGTAGCCCACCCGCGACAACCGGTTCGCCATCGCCTGGTGTGGCTCCCAAAAGGCGACGTCGTTGCCCATGAAGAGAAAAAAGGCGCGCGCGTGTCCGTTCGCGGCCGGATAAAAAAAGAGCGGCTCGCGCTTCAGTGCGGCATCCTTGGGGACATACGTGGGTGCGTACTGGCGGCTCCACTGGTACCAGTACCACGCGCCGCCGGCCGCGGCGAGTACGATCGCGAGCGCGCCGAGCCCGAGGCGCCGCAGCACGCGGACTCTCATGCGCGCGCGCTCATTTGCGGATCACGCCTTCGATGCCGCCGCCGATCAGCGTCGCGATGTTGGCCATGATCAACGGCCGGAGCGCGCCGCCCGGCGACACGATGTACTTGGGCTCCCACTCTGGATAAAACCATTCCTTGAAGTTCCGGATCCCTTGAAAATTGTAGAATCGCTCGCCGTACCTGTGCACGGCGGTGCCAAGCTGGTAGAAGAGCGGCGCGACAGATGTCGTCTTGAGCCCGGAGAGCGGCGCCATTCCCATGTTGAACCATTGCCACCCCTCGCGCCGACCCCACAACATCATCTCGGCGAGGAGGTAGCGCATCACGCCCGGCGGCGCGTCGCGCGCGAACCGCATCAGATCCACCTCGAGCTCTTCCTTGTTGCCGGAGGGCCAGACGTTGGCGAAGGCGATGATCTTTCCCGCGCGCCGCACGAGCGCGACCGGGTACTGCTTCACGTAGTCTTCGTCGAAGTAACCGAGGGAGAACGATTTCTCCCGCGCCTTCTTCTCCTCGAGCCACTCGTCGGAGATCGCTCGAATCTCGCCGAGGATGGCTGGAACTGCCGGTACCTCGACGACTTCGAACGCGCACCCGTCGTCTACCACCTTGCGCCACACCCGGCGCAGATTGCGCCGGTTCGGCCCCTCGAGCGAAAACTCCGGCAGTCGTACGCGCGCCTCCTCTCCGATCTTGACGACGCTGAGGCCGAAGTCGAGATACTTCGAGAGATGCTCGCGGCCTACCTTGTAGAACACCGGCCAGCCGCCGTGTCCGTCGACATGCTTCATGAATTGCAGGGCGAGCGCTTCTACCTCGCCCGCCGGCGCGACGGGATCGCCGAGCGACACCCAGCTGCGGCCGGCGACGCCGTACATGACGAAGCCCGTTCGCGCCTCGTTGAACATGAGTGACTTGTCGCCGAGGAAGGCGAGGTGCGCCGCGGCTTCCGGATACGCCGCGACGATCGGCGCCGTGGCCGCGATGTCCTCCGCGCTCGGCCGTGGCGCCTGTCCACGCGCCGGCCGCAGGAGGCGCGCACCGGCGAACACCATCAGCACGAAGACGACGCCGAGCGTCGCCCGCATGAAGCGCGGCGCTTCGGATTGTCCGGTAAACCGCAAGATGAGATCGCGCCCCATCGGCGCATCGCGATACGACAGAAGCCCGAGCACGATCGACGCGAGCACGACCATGCAGATGGCCGCGATCCAGCCGCGCGTGAAGCGCTCCTCGATCAGCGACGCCTTCCGGTAGAAGTATTTCCGGCTCGGGAGCATCGCCGCGAGCATTACCGAAAGAATCAACGCTTCCTCGTAGTCGATGGCCTTGAGAAGCGCGAACAGGATGCCGGCGCCGAGGAGCGCGATCGTGAGGTGGTATGCCGCGTCGAGCTTTCGCTGGAGGCCGCGCGCGAGAATCAGGAGTCCGGCGCCGACGAGGCTGGCGAAGAAGTGCGACACCTCGACGATCGGGAGCGGCATGAAGTCATCGAGCCAATGCAGCCGCCGCGGAAAGTCGGGCGTGGCGCCGGAGAAGAGCAGAATCGTGCCGGCGAGGAACGTCGTCAGCGCGAGCACCCGCGGCACGATCGCCGGTGCCCACCGGCCGACGCGGATCAGCCGCTGGATCGGCGCCTTGTGCCGCAGAAAAAAGCCGGCGGCGAAGACGAGCGCGAACAGGATCGACGGTACGAGGTACGGAAGGACCGGCGCGCTGGGCGTCGCGTTCATCGCGCGCCGCCGGGGGGAAGCTCCGCCGCCGCGGCCGTCGCGCAGACACCGCGGACTGGACACGCGCCGCACCGCATCACGCGCGCGGTGCAGACCAGGGCGCCGAGCTCCATCAGCGCCTGGTTGTGCGTGTACGTTGCGCCGCCCGTGCGTGGAAGTATTTCGGCGGCGATCGACCACAGCGTCTTTCGGCCCTCGGTAGACTTCGGCTCGAGCGACGGCGCGAAAACGCGGCGCAGCACGCGCGCGACGTTCGTGTCGACGAGCGGCGCGCGCACCTCGTAGGCGAACGACGCCACGGCGCCCGCCGTGTAGTCGCCAATGCCCGGAAGCGCCCGCAGCGCCGCGGGACTCGACGGCAGCACGGTGACCGTGCGCGACAGCCGGTGCAGGTTGCGCGCGCGGGCGTAGTAGCCGAGCCCGCTCCACGCCTCCATCACGCGCTTCGGCGTCGCGCGCGCGACGTGCTCGAGTGTCGGATAGCGCTCGAGGAACTCCGCATACTTCGGGACCACCCTGCTCACCTGCGTCTGCTGGAGCATCAGCTCGGAGACGAGGATGTGGTACGGATCGCGGGTCCGGCGCCAGGGAAGATCGCGGCTGTTTGCCCGATACCAGGCCCGCAACCGCCGGCCGAACGCGAGCCGCCGCTGGGCGCTGATCTCGCGGCCCGCTGGCCCCTGGCGCGCTCGGGTAGGAGGCATCTGGCTGTCATGCTATCGGGCGCGTGACTGCGTTTCAAGACCGCGCCGGCGCGCGCCCGCATTACCTTTCAGACTCGTTCGCCGCCTGCCGGAAACGTGGTTGCACACCGGCGCGTCCTGTCTGAGCCGCCAGGACCGGCGAGCCAACATCCGAGCCTCACCACGATTCCATCGCGGCCAGCCGCCGCACCAGGAGCCCGCAATGACAGGCATGACCACGCGCGCCGTCGCCGCCGCCGCCATCCTCTGCACCGCGTCATCGCTCGGCGCGCAGGGGATCTCGTATGGCCCGGGCTCGGCGAAGTACCGCGTCAGCACGATCGCCGTACAGTCACAGGAGATGCAGGGACAATCGCGCACGGATTCCGCGACGACGATTCAGTACATCAGCGTGTCCGTGACGCAGAAATCGAAGGACACGCTGCAGTTCGCCATGTCGTTCGACTCGGGCTCGGTCAAGTCGACGTCGCCCATGGCCGCCGCCGACGTCAACAAGCTGAAGGGGCTGCGGGTCACCGGAACGATGTCACCGATAGGCAAGCGCTACGCCTCAATGGCGACCGACACGGTCACCGAGGGCGCGGCGGACTTGGCGCTGGGCCTCACGCGGCTCTTCGTCCCGATTCCCGGCGGCGCAAAAACCGGCACGGCGTGGACCGACACCACGAGCACCAAGGCGAACCGGTCGGGAATCGACATCAGCAGCCAGTCGATCACCAACTACAAGGTCGCGGGCGACACGATGTATGCGGGCCAGAAAGCCTGGCGCATCCAGCGCGTGTCGGCCGTCACCGCATCGGGGAGCGGCACGACGCAGAATCAGGTCGTGACGATCCAGTCGAGCGGCACGGTGAACGGCACGCTCTACTTGTCGGCCGGCGGCATGTACCTGGCGTCGAATTCGCTCCAGAGCCAGACCGGCAAGGTCACGCTCCCCGTGATGGGCATGGAGATCCCGCAGACCGTACACATCACGACAATGGTGGAGCTGCTGAAATAGGCACCGTCACCTAGTCGTGGTCCGGTTGGCGCCGCTCGCGTTTCGTCTCGCTGCGGCGCCGCTTGCCATCCAGCCGCTTCTCCTTCGACGCGCGCGACGGCTTCGTCTTCCTGCGCTTCTTCTGCACGACGAGCGCGCGGCGGATCAGCTCGGCGAGCCGGCGCTCGGCGGCGTCGCGGTTTTGGCGCTGGCTGCGCGCCTCGCTCGACACGACGCGAACCGTGCCCTCCGCGGAGACTCGGTTGGCGAGCGCGGCGAGC
Organism: Gemmatimonadaceae bacterium; assembly: GCA_040003335.1. Lineage (GTDB taxonomy): Bacteria > Gemmatimonadota > Gemmatimonadetes > Gemmatimonadales > Gemmatimonadaceae > JALZAE01. The sequence continues at coordinate 6,923 of JBDUCS010000039.1, forward strand.
ACCCGCTCGCGCTCGTCGGCGCCGAGCGCTGCGCTCTCGCGCACGTTCCAGGTGATCTCGATGCGCGTCGACGAGGTGTTGACGTGCTGGCCCCCGGGCCCGCCGGCGCGAGACGCTTTCATCTCGAGCTCTCCGCGCGGGATCGCGACGCGATCGTTTATCCACAGCGCCGTTGGGTCGTCGGCGGTCAGTTGGCCTGCTCTCCGGCGGGACGATTGATCGTGCGGCCCGCCGGGCGCGGGTCGGCGTGGCCGGCACGCGTCGCCGCGCGGTGCACGCGCACCGCGGCGACGCGCCGACCGTCCATCGCGACCACTTCGAGCTCGCCGCCAGGCGAAGGGACACGGTCGCCGACCTTTGGGAGCCGGCCGAGCCGAGAGAAGACGTAGCCGCCCAGCGTAGACCAGCTTCCCTCGGGAATCTGGAGATGGTAGTCCGACCGCACATCGATTAGCGACATCGTTCCGGCGAGCTCGAGCACGCCGTTCGTCTCCAACGAGTCGCGCGTCGCCGCATCGTACTCGTCCGAGATGTCGCCGATCACTTCTTCAATCAAGTCTTCCATCGTGACGATGCCGGCCGTTCCGCCGTACTCGTCGAGCACGATCGCCATGTGCGCGCGCGTCCGGCGCAGGTCGTCAAGGAGCCGGTCCGCCGGCCGCGAGTCGGGCACGTAGTGCGCCTCGCGCACGAACTTGGAAAGTGAGAATGGCTCGGTCCCCTCGTGCAGCCACAGATCCTTCGCCAAAAAGATCCCGACCACATCGTCGAGATCCTCGCGATAGACGGCGTAGCGCGAGTAGCGCTCGGTACGCAGTGCGTCGCGTACCTCCGCTTCCGTCGCATCGATGGACAGCGCCACGATCTCAGTGCGCGGCCGCATCACGTCCTTCGCTCTCTTGTTGGCGAAGTCGAACACACTGGCGAGCATCGCGGATTCCGTTGCATCGAGCCGGCCGTGCGCGCGCGTTTGCAACACGAGCATGCGCAGCTCTTCGGGCGAATGCACGCGCGCTCCCTCGTCGAGCGACCGAACGCCGAACAGGCGTAGCAGCCACGTCGCGCTGCTGTTGAGCACCCAGATGAACGGCGTGCCCGCGATGGAGAACCAGCGCAGCGGGCGCACCAAAATGCGGCTCACCCCCTCGGGACTCGCGAGCGCGATCGCCTTCGGCAGGAGCTCGCCGATGACGATGTGCAGGTACGTCAGGAGGATGAATCCCGTCACCGCCGCCGCCGCGGTGTGCACCGCGGCGCGCGGGATCTGCACGCCCAATCGCGTGAGCCCCATGTCGATCAGCGCCGCCATGGCGTCCTCGCCGACGTAGCCGAGCGCGAGCGATGACAGGGTGACGCCGAGCTGCGTCCCCGAGATGTAGCGGTAGAGGCCGTCGAGCGTGTCGGCGATCAGGCGCGCCGAGCGGTCGCCCTTCGCCGCCAGCGCGTCGATCGTGCTGCGCCGCGTGCTGACGAGCGCGAACTCCGCGGCTACGAACAGCGCGTTGGCGATCACGAGCACCAGCACGGCCAGCAGCCTGAGCGCGATCCCGCCGAGCCCTTGGTGCGCCGCGGTTGTGTCCACGTAACTCCCTGCGAGCGTGGGTCGTCCGGGAAACATAACGGGTGCCGCTCCGCATCACTCGCTCGCGAGTAACTTCCCCCGATGTTCAAGCCCACGCGCGTTCTCCGCTGGATGTACATCGGACGGCTGGCGCTCGCGACCGCGATCTTCATCGCCGCGCTTTTCCTGTGGGAAGCGGCCGACGTTCGCTCCACGCTCGTCGCGACGCTGACTTTCATTGGCGCGTTCAGCTTCACGGGCATCTCCGTCTGGTATTCGACCGGTGCCCCGGACCGGTCCGGCCGCACCTTCCGTCTCATCCAGTCGCTGTTCGATGTGGCCATGGTCACGGCGATCGTGCACATCACCGGCGGGCCCCAGTCGCCGTTCGTCGCGCTCTATATCCTGGTGACGGCGTGCGCTACGCTCCTCATTCCCGCGCGCTCGGCGCTCCTCATCGCCGCGCTCGGGAGCGCGCTCTACTTCGCCGACGCGCTCTTCTCCAGCGACGGATCGCTCGCCTGGACGGTGATCTTCCAGGTCGGCGTCTTCGCCGCCGTCGCGATCGGCACGGCGTACCTGGGCACGAGGCTTCGTCAGGGGGCCGACAGTCGCGAGGAGCTGGAGCAGGCACTCGCTTACGCGCGGCTGCAGGCCGAAGACATTCTGCGCAACATCCGCAGCGGCGTCGTCACGGTCGATGCGCGCGGACGGCTCCTGTATGCCAATCCCGCCGCCGGGCATCTTCTCGGCTTCGACGCCGACACGTCGCTCGGCCGGCAGGCCGCGACGGTCCTCGGCGCGACGGCGCCGGTGCTCGTCCGCGTGCTCGAGCGCGCGGTCGACAAGAAAGAGCGCGTCAACCGCGGCGAGGCCACCATCACCGTCGACGGACGCGTTTTCCCGATCGGACTCACCACGACGACGATCGACGACGGAACGCCGGCCGGCATCTCGGCGACGGCGATCTTTCAGGACATCAGTGACACCAAACGGCTCGAGGAGCTGCGGCTGCGCGCCGAGCGGCTCGAAGGCGTTGCCGAGCTGAGCGCCTCGCTCGCCCACGAGATCAAGAATCCGCTGGCGTCGATCCGCAGCGCCGTCGAGCAGCTCGGCCAGCGCGAGCGCGCGACCGAGGACGAGCGCACCCTCAGCACGCTGATCGTGCGCGAGTCCGACCGGCTGGCGCGGCTGCTCTCCGAGTTCCTCGACTTCGCGCGCACCCGCGTTACGCGCATCGACCGCGTGGACATCGTGGACGTCGCGAAGGCGGCGGCGCATCTCGCGGCGGCGCATCCGACGGTCGCGGCCGGCGTGACGGTCACGTGCACCGCGCCCGATGAGCTGATCCTGGTGGAGGGCGACGAAGACCTGCTCCACCGGGCGATGTTCAACATCACGCTCAACGCGGTTCAGGCGGCGCCCGCCGGCGGCACGGTAACGGTGGAGATCGGTACCGTCGGCGCGGGCCTTGCCCACGTCGGCGCGCGGTTCGACAGCGACGCCGTCGCCGTTTGCGTGTCCGACAACGGCTCCGGCATCCCCGACGACGTGCGCGAGCGCGTGTTCGATCCGTTCTTCACCACGAAGCCCGGCGGCACCGGACTCGGCCTCCCCATCGCACACCGTGCCATCGAGGCGCATCGGGGCGTCATGCTCGTGGACTCGAGCGTCTCGGGAACGAGCTTCACCGTCCTCCTCCCGCGCTCGCAGCCGAAACACGAGGACATCGCTCCGATCGAGATCGCGCCGCCGCGTGCGATCCAGCTCGAGGCATTCGCGGCAGCCGAGGAAACCGCTTGACCCAGCCCGCCACGCGTCCCGCGCCGCGCGACAGTGCGCGTCCGAGCGTCCTGATCTGCGACGACGAGACGGGGATCCTCGAGACGCTCCGCATCCTGCTCAAGAACGAGGGGTTCACGCCCCACGTGGCGCTCGGCGGACGACAGGCGCTGGAGCAAGTGCGTGCCCTCTCGCCGGACATCGTGATCACCGACGTGCGCATGCCGAGCATTGGCGGGATCGAGGTGCTCGCGGCGGCGCGCGCCAACGATCCGGACGTCCCGGTGATTCTCATGACGGCGCAGGCCGACCTCCGCTCGGCAATCCAAGCGGTGAACGCCGGAGCCTACCACTACATCCAGAAGCCCTTCGTCAACGATGAGATCGTCGCCGTGCTGCGCCGCGCCGCCGAGCACCGGCAGCTGCGCGTGGAGAACCGGTCGCTGAAGCAGGAGATCCGCCGCCGCGATCGTAGCGGGGTGCGGCCGGTCGGGCAGAGCAAGCTCTGGCTCGACGCACTCGACCTCGCCGAGACCGTCGCCCCGACCGACTCGACGGTGCTCATTCAGGGTGAGAGCGGCACGGGCAAAGAGGTCGTGGCGCGTTACATCCACGATCTGTCCGAGCGCGCCGACAACTCGTTCCTCTCGATCAACTGCGGCGCGCTCCCCGAGTCGCTCCTCGAGAGCGAGCTGTTCGGCCACGTGAAGGGATCGTTCACTGGCGCGGTGAAGGACAAGACCGGCCTCTTCGCCGCCGCCGGCAGCGGCACTTTTTTTCTCGATGAAATCGGTGAGACGACGCCCTCGACGCAGGTCAAGCTCCTGCGGGTGCTGCAAACGCGCGAGGTGATCCCGGTGGGGTCTACGGAGGCGTTGGCCGTCGAGATGCGGCTCCTCGCCGCGACGAACCGCGACCTGGACGAGGAGATCAAGCGCGGCACCTTCCGCAGCGATCTCTTCTATCGGCTCAACGTGTTCGCGCTGCATCTCCCGCCACTGCGCGAGCGCGCCGAAGACGTACCGATTCTCGCCGATACGTTTCTCGAGCGCACCGCCGCGCACCGCGGTGAAACGGTGAAGCGCTTGAGCGCCGCAACGCTGGAGATTCTTCTGGCCTACCAGTGGCCGGGCAACGTGCGCGAGTTGGAGAACGCGCTCGAGCGCGCCGCGATTCTCACGCGCGGCGACCTGATCGAGCCGCCAGCGCTACCGGGACGGATCACGAATCGCAAGCCGGAGCCGTTCGTGGCCGAGCGATCGGCGCCGAACCCGACGCTCGACACGGTCGAGAAGGCGTACATCCTTTGGGTGCTTCAGTCCGAGGGCGGCAACAAGACACGCGCCGCCGAAGCGCTGGGGATCGACCCCTCCACCCTCTACAGGAAGCTGACGCGCTACGGGGTCGAATGAGCGCGCGAGCACTCGTCTGGCAAGACCAATGGGCGTGATGCCAATGCGCTTCGACGCCCGCGACCGTTTCCGTCGCGCCGCGCTCGCGCTCGTCGCGCTCGTCGCCGCGCTCGGCTACGCGAACGCCCTCGGCAACGGCTTCGTGCTCGACGACAAGGGCATTATCTCCTCCAACGCCCTCGTGCACCACGGCGACGGATTGTGGCGCGCGTTCGTCTCGCCGTACTGGCCCAACGGCGCGGGCCAGTACCGGCCGCTGGCGATCGCATCGTTCGCCCTCGACTGGATCGCCACCGGCGGCAGCGCGCACTGGATGCACGCGGTGAACGTGCTGTGGCACGTGTTGGCGTCCGTGCTCGTCGTCTGCGTTGCGGCTGAGTTTCTCGCGCCGGCGGCGGCGCTCGTCGCGGGTCTCGTCTTTGCCCTTCATCCAGTGCACGTCGAGGCGGTCTCGAATCTCGTCGGGCGCTCCGAGTGCATGGCGACGTCGTTCGTGCTCCTCGCGCTGCTGGCCCACCGCCGCGGCTCATCGCTCGCGCCCCTCGCCTTTGCCGCGGCGCTCCTCTCGAAGGAGAGCGCGATCGTTTTTCTGGCGCTCGCGCCGGCGAGTGATCTCCTCCTCTCCGAGAAGCCACGTGAAACCGTGCGCGAGCGGCGCTGGCTGTACGCGGCGTACGGCGTCGCGACGCTGGCCTACGCTGGCGTGCTACTCGCGGTCTTTCGCGGCCGCGCGCTGATGGTGCCCGCCGCGTCCTTTCACGGAGTGGCAACGGGCGAGCGGTTGCTCACGGTCCTCTCAATCATTCCCGAATACGCGCGCCTCCTCCTCGTGCCGGCGCGCCTCTCGGCCGACTATGAGCCCGCCGTGCTCACGATACAACGGTCGGTGACGGCACCGGTCGTCGCCGGGATCGGGCTGCTCGTGCTCTACGCGCTCGTCCTGGCGCGGTCGTGGCGCCACGCGCCGGCGCTCGCGTTCGCGCTGCTCGTCGTACCCCTCGGCATCGCGCCCGTGTCGAACGTGCTCTACGCGTCGGGCGTGCTCCTCGCCGAGCGCACGTTGTATCTCCCATCGGTCGGTGTCGCGCTCGCCCTCGCTTGGTGTTTCGAGCGGGCGACGAGCGGAGCGCCCGTTCGCGCGACGCGCTTGGCGCTGGCCGCGAGCGCGATCGTGCTCGCCGCGTTCGCGCTGCGTGCCTGGACGCGGACGCGTGTGTGGCACGACCCACGAACCTTCGCCTACACGGCACTAGAGGAGCATCCCGAGGCGTACCGGGCGCACGTCGTTGCCGGACGGGTGCTGGCGGCGATGCAGAATCTTCCGGCAGCGGATGATGAATACCGCAAGGCGCGGACGATCTTTTCGCGCGACGGGACGGTTTACCAGGAGGCGTCGGACGTCGCGCTCGCACGCGGCGACTACAGGCGAGGCTCGGCGCTGCTCGACACGGCGATCGCGCTCATGCCGGCGAACACCTCGTATCTGCTCCTTCGCTCGCGCCTGCGGCTCGCGCTCGGAGACACGGCGCGCGCCGCGGCCGACGCGGCGGTGGCGGCACGACTCGCCGGCGCCGCCCGCGATGCCGCCGCGCTGTCGCGTGCCCTCGGTGCCGAGCGGGCCTCCGCCGGTGCCGCGCCATGACGAATTTGATTTCCGCCCGCTCGTCGATCACGGAGCCCAAGGCGCCGCCCCCCGTCTCGCCGCGTTTCTCGCTGTGGCGTGAGACGCTGGTGAGCCTGTCGTTGCTCGCCGCGCTGGCGCTGGTACTGGGCATCGCAGGCGCGCTGCTCCTCGAGCCGCTCGCGACACGCTACAACGCGGGCGCGCTCGTGACGGGCATGATCATTCTGGATCTCGCGCTGTTCGTGACGGTCACGGCGTTGCGGCTTCGCGTTCTTGTGCTGCGGCCGCTGCATTCGATGGTGCAGGCGTCCGGAGCCATCGCCGGCGGCGATCTCACGCGGCGGATGCCGAACGGCCGCACGACGGAGCTCCATCGCCTCTCGGAGAGCGTGAACCATCTGGCGACGCGTCTCCTCGAGGGGCAAGCGCAGCTCTCGCACCTGGAGAAGATGGCGAGCCTGGGTCGCCTCGCCGCCGGCGTGGCGCAGGAGATCGGGACGCCGCTCGCGACGCTCCACGCGCACGTCCACGCCGTGCGTGCGCATCTTGGCGCGCAGGCCGGAAGCCACCACGCCCTGTCCGACACGCTCGACCGGATCGAGCGCGAAGGCGACCGCATCGACCGCATCGTGCGCGGCATGCTCGACGACGCGCGCCCGCTGCGCCGTTCGCCGACCGGCGTCGACGTGAACGCCGCGGTGGGCCGCGCCCTCGCCACGCTCGAGGAAGAAGGGACGCTGGCGGCCGTGCAGGTCGAGCTCGTACTCAGCTCCGCCATCGCGCGGCTGCACGGCGACCCGCTGGAGATGGAGCAGGTCGTGATCAATCTGCTGGCCAACGCCACGCAGGCGATGGGGGGCGTCGGCACCGTCAGCGTAGTGACGGGCGTCGTGCCGTTCGAGGACGTCGCTCGCGAGGGGGCGCGTCGCGCCGAAGACCCGAACAACTTCACGTACGCCCGCGAGCCGAGCACGCGCATGCGCGCGTGGCTCTCGCGCATCGGCTCACCGCAGCAGATCGTGCGCGTCGTCGTCGCCGATTCTGGCCCTGGCATTCCGTGGAGCGAGACCGAGCGCGTCTTCGATCCGTTCTACTCCACGAAGGGCGATGGGGGCGGCGCGGGCCTCGGCCTCGCGATCGTCGCGCGCGTGGTCGAGAGCATGGCCGGCACCATCTGGGTGCGACCGGCACGCGAAGGCGGTGCCGCGTTCGTGATGTACTTCCCAGTCGTCCCGCCCGACGCCGCCGACGCGACGTAAAGACGCCGAGCGCGCGCGAATGGTGATGTAGTTATCCACTGCGTTCGCATCTTCAGCTCCGGTGATAACCGGAGCAAGAAATGAGGAAGGCGGCGGGGATCGGTGCCAAGCGCGTAGCGATGCGGACATGCGGAATGCGACGCGCCCGCACCGCACTCCGATCGCCGAGCGGCGGCTTCACCATCCTGGAGCTACTCGTGGCGACCACCATTCTCGTCGTCGGAGTACTCGCGCTCGTGACGACGTCGGCGGGGGTCGCGCGAATGAGTGGCGCCGGCGCCCTCCAACTCATCGCGGTCGCCGCCGCCGAGTCGCGGCTCGAAACGATGCGCGCCGCGCCCTGCGGCACGCTCGCGCCGGGATCGTCGTCCGCGCGCGGCGTTCGAGAACAGTGGAGCGTCGTCGGCGCCGTCGACGTGACCGACAGCGTCTCATTCGAGACGACCGCGGGCACGCGCACCTTTGGGCTGCGAACGCTCGTGAAATGCTGAGCCGGCGCGCTTTCACGGTCGTCGAGCTTCTCGTCTCGCTCGCGGTGCTCGGCGTGATCCTCGCGGCGATTCTCGGGCTCATCGTCTCGCAGCAGCGCTTCTACGCAGGCGCCGCGAGCATGCTCGAGACGCGCACCGTGCTCCGCGACGCCGCCGACGCGGTCGGCGGATCCCTACGCGGCATCGCACCGGGGGAGGGCGACATCTACTCGATGACATCATCGGCGGTCGAATTCCGCGCGCCAGCCGGCGCATCGATCGCCTGCACGATCGACGCGACGCGCACGCGCGTGACTATTCCGGCGCTCACGTTAGCGTCCGGCCTGGCGCTGTCGACGTGGCCCTCGCTGCCGGCGGATGGCGACTCGCTGTGGATCTTCGACGCCGGCGCGCTCCCCGACGGTTCGGATGACCGATGGGGCGTCGCCGCGCTCACCGCAGCGCCCGGCGGCGGAAGTTGCCCCGTCGCCACCGGTTTCTCGTCGTCCGCGGCCGAGGCGGCGCGTGGATTCACGCTCGCGCTCGACGGCGCGCTGCCGGCGACGATCGCCAGCGGCGCCGCCATCCGCATCTTTCGGCGTGCGCGTTACGAGCTGTACCTGGCGGCCGACGGTGCCTGGTACCTCGGCTATTACGATTGTCTGGGCAGCCGCGCCACGCCGTGCAGCGCAGTGCAGCCGGTGAGCGGGCCGTACCTGGCGGGGAGCGGGTCGCCGCCGGGCCTCTCATTGTCGTTCGTCGACGCCGCCGGGGCGACAACCGCCGATCCGCGCGCCGTCGCTCGCGTCGACGTGGTTGCGCGGGGCGAGTCGCGCACCAACGTCGAGCGCGGGTCGCGGCGGCGCGATTCGCTCGGTGTCCGCGTTCGGCCGAGGAGCTGAGCGCGCCGTGCGTCGGTCGCGCGTGCTCCGGCCTGCCTTCGCGCTCGCGGTGGCGCTGGCCGCGATCGGCGTCATCGGCGCGCTGGCGGCTGGTGTCCTGTTCGCGTCGACCGAGCAGTACCGCGCCACGCGCGCGTCCGAGCTCCACGCGCGTGCGCTCGCGGCGGCGGAGTTCGGTCTCGTCGCCGTGCTTCGGCCCGGTGACTGGAATCCGGCCTGGAGCGCGGCACCGATCGGCCAAGCGATCATCGTGACGTACTCCTCCGATCCGGCGGTCACCGATACCGTCCGCCTAACGAGATTGACTGCCGCCAGCTTTCACGTCGTCTCCGAGGCGGCGAGCCCGCAGTCGCGGCGCCGCGTCGGCGCGTTGGTCACCGTCGATCCGAGCGGCGCGCCCGCGTTCGCTCGCGGCCGACACTGGTACGAGACACCCTGAGACGACGGACGCCGGTGGTCATGCGTGCGTGATCGCGTCACGATGCGCAGGCACTGTCGTCTGATGACTGACGGTTGAAAACGGCGGCGTTAGGCGGCTGTTACCTTCGCCGACGCGGCTCGTACTACTCGTAGCTGGGCCCCCTCGGCACTCCGTCCCTCCTCGTCAACACTGGCACTCCTGACAATGGCGCTCTTCGGGCGAAAGAAGACGACGATCGGCCTCGACATTGGGTCCGGTCTCATCAAGATCGCGGTGATCGACCACGGGCGCGGTGAGCCCGAGCTGGTGAAGGTCGCCATCGCGCCCCTCCTCGCCGACGCGATCGTCGAGGGCGAGGTGATGGACCCGGGCATCGTCGCCGATGCGATCCGTGCCGCGGTGCAAGCCGCCGGTCTCAAGAGCAAAGGCAAGGGCGTGGTCACCGCCGTCGGTGGCCGCGACGTGATCATCAAGAAGATCCAGATCGATCGCGTGAAGGAGCAGCAGGCGCGCGACATCATTCGATGGGAGGCTGAGCAGCACGTCCCCTTCGACATGGAGTCGGTCGAGCTCGACTTCCAGATTCTCG
>JBDUCS010000307.1:0-4987 GCA_040003335.1 Gemmatimonadaceae bacterium
GTGCGTACTGTGGAATCCACATCTTCTCGAGCGTCTCGCGCTTGAGCACGGGCGCACCGCCGTCGAACAGCACGCTCATGAAGCGCGCGAGGTCGGTGACGGTGGCGTACATGCTGCCCGCGGGCGACATCCCGAGCTGGAAGGTCGGCGCCGGAAACGGCACGCCGTCCTCCGTGCCGTGTCCGTCGACGGTCCACATGAAGGCCGACGCGAGGCGGGGCGTGAGCGACGGCAGCGGCTCGAACGCGCTGGAGCGGAGACCCAGCGGCTGCAGGACGCTGCGTTGGAGATACGTCGCAAACGGCGCGTGCTGCGACGCCTCGAGCACGTAGCCCACCACACCGATGGCCGCATTCGAGTATTTCGTATGCGTCGTCGGCGGATACACGAGCGCCGTGCGGTTGAGGCTCGCCACCATGTCGCCGAGCGAGCTGCCGCGCGGATCAAAATAATTCCCGGCCGGCGGCTCGCGCACGAGACCGGCGCGATGCGACATCATCTGGCGGAGCGTGATCGAGTCCACAAATGCGTTGCGCGGCGCGAATCGCGCGCCGAGCACACGGCTTACCGGCGCGTCTAGATCGATCGTTCCGCGCTCGACGAGCTGCATGATGCCGATGTCGGTGAAGAGCTTGGAGACGGAACCGACGCGATAGACCGTCTCCGCAGTCGCCGGCGTAGAGTCTTTCGGATTCTGGTAGCCGAAGCCGCGCGCCCAGACGATGTCATGACCGTCGACGAGCGCGATCGAGACCGCCGGAAGCCGCTTGTCGGCGCGCTCGTGCTCGATGAGGCGCTCGAGCGCCGCGGCGACGGCGGCGTAGCGCGTCGTCGCGGGAACCGTCGGTTGCGCGCCCAAGGAGAGTGGTGCCGCGATGATCGCGACGGCAATGCGTCGTAGCCGCATCAGTGGGCTCGCAGGGAGATGAGCACGTTGCTGTAGCTGAGCATCTGGATGCGATACTCGCCCGGCTTGGGTGTGAGCTCGAAGTCGAACGTCTCGCCCGGGCCGGTGACAAGTTGCGCGCGCCGCGTACGGGCCTGGGAGGGCGGCGTGTCCGCTCCATCCTTGGCAACCATGCGCCACTCGACAACGCCGGAATCGGTGACCACGGAGACGTCCACTTCATCTTCGATCGTCATGTTGATGACCCGGAAGCGGTGCGGGACGCCCGCCTTGATGTCGAGCCCGTGCGACGCCGGCAGGCCGTTCACGACGATGAGCGCCGAGTCGCTCTCGCCGCCCTGTCCGATCACGAGGAGGTGATCGGTCGTGTCGTTCCACGTCACGCCCGGCTCGAGCACAACCAGCGCGCCGTACAGACCCGCCGACAGCTGCTTCGTTTCCTCGGCGTGCGTGTGGTAGATGAACGTGCCCGCGCGGGGCGGCGTGAAGCGCACGACGAACGAGTCGTTGGGCGCGATGAGCGGGGCCAAACGCGCCACGGCGCCGCTCCATCCGGCGACGCCATCGTAGTAGCTCTCGAGCTCGATGCCATGCCAATGCACGCCCGTCGACGCGTCGAGCCGGTTGATCACCGTGATCTCCACGCGCTCGCCGCGCGTGACGATGAGCGCCGGACCCGGAACGACCACGGAATCGCGCGCCGGCGCCTTGTCGGTCTCGAGCGTGAAGCCCATCGCGGAATCGGCGCCGTAAAATCGTGCCCGATGCTGCGCGAGCAAGCGAAAGCGATGCACCGGTGAGGTGACGACGGCGGCCGGGCGAGCGGCACCGGAGACGTCGATGCCGACCACGAGACCGGCCATGTTCTCCGTTGCGTGGTTGGCACCCGTGTGCAGCGGCGGCGCGGAATCGGCGCGGATGCCGGCCAGGTCCGTGCGCTGGTATCGCATCATGTGGAACGCCTTGTGGCAGTGAAACAGCCAATGGCCCGGGCGGTCCGGACTCCACACGATGGACATCGTCTCCAGCGGCTTGAGATCCTCCGTCACCGCGAGCCGCCGCGCGGTCGGCGCGTAGAGCGAGTCGCGCGCGCCGTCGCCGCGCGAGTCGACGCGAAAGTAGAAGCCATGCAGATGCATCGGGTGCGTGGCATCGCTCGCATTCACGACGCGCCAGCGCACGCCGTCGGCGACCTCGGCGTGGAAGCGCTCCGTGTGCGGCCACATCTTGCCGTTGATCGTCATCACGAGCCGCTCGTCCACGCTCTTGCTGGTCGAGTCCCAGAGCGCGTGCCAGAAGGTGATGACGAGCACCCGATCGGCGGGCGACGCCCCATCTGCCGGATCGACGACGATCGCGCCCGTGAGCTGCTTGCCGGCGCCGGCCTCGTGCCGCACGCCGGCGTGCTTGATCGCCGCCCAATAGACAAACGTGCCAGGCGCGGCGGGTGTGAAGCGCAGCACGCCGGACGCGCCGGGCGCGACGACGAGCGAGTCGCGGCACGCGCGGCTGCACATCGCGAAGACGAGAAGCGTGTCGGACAGCGCGTTTCGCACCGCCGCTTCCACCGGCGTGCCGGCCCGTACGCGCACGAGCGGCGCCGGCACCGTGGCAGGCTTCCCTTCCTCGCCGAGCGCTTCGACGACGAGCGAGGGGCCGGTGTCGGCATCCGGATGCCACGTCGCGCGCTGGGCAACGAGACGAATCCGCTGCACGCCGTTGGCGAACCGGCCGGCCGCGATTCGATTGTCATTCGGAACGGCGTGCGGAAGCGCGGGCGCGGTGCAACAGAGCGCGGACGCGGCGAGAATCGCGACGATCATGCGGTACGTTGCACAACGAATCGGGCGCTGTCCACGTTGTGACGGTAGGGGCCGGGCGGCCATCGCGTGTCCATCATCGATGAGGCACGGCACGGCCGAATTCTCTGGAGGATCCATGCGACGCACTTCGTGCAGTATCTCGCTCACGTGCGCACTGTTGCTGGCATCCGCGGCCGGCGCGCAGGGTCCCGGCACCCCGCCGCTGGGAGCGGGCGATTCACCGATCGCCAACCCTGCCCAGTTTCTGCTCTCGCACACGGGCGATCTGAAACTGACCGATGCGCAGGTCGTCCGGCTCGCGGCCATCGCGCGCCGCGCCGACGAGCGTCACCACGCGATGCGCGCCAGCATGGACTCGCTGGCGCCCGCAATGCGTCGTGGGGCGCGGCGCGACTCCACGAGTGGTGGGCAGATGATTCAGCGATTCGAGACGATGCAGCCGGCGCTCAAGAAAATGCGCGAGCAGTCGCACGCCGAGCTGCGCGACGCGATCACGGTGCTCACGCCTGACCAGCAGGCGCAGGCGTGGGAGATGATCGCGGCCCGGGCGATGCAAGACGGCCCGCCGCGCTTCGGTCGTCCCGCCGGCATGATGCAGATGATGCGCATGATGCGCGAGATGCAGCCCGATGTGCCGCCCGACGGCCAGCCGCCGCGCGACGGACAGCAGCCGATGCGGCGCCGCCGTCCGCCCGAGCAGTCAGGCGAACAGCCGCTAGTTTGAAGCGCTGCCGGGTGCTGGGTGCCATGCTTCGCGGCACCCGGCACGATCACCCTGCTTTCTTGTTGGGGGCGCGCCCGCCGACGATCGGCAGCAGGTAGTGGCCCGTGTACGACTCCGGCACACGCGCGACCTCCTCCGGCGTCCCCTCCGCGACAATCTGTCCGCCACGCGAGCCGCCGTCGGGACCCAAGTCGATGATCCAGTCGGCCGTCTTGATCACGTCGAGGTTGTGCTCGATCACGAGCACCGTGTTCCCCTTGTCCACCAGCCGGTGCAGCACGTCGAGGAGTACGCGCACGTCCTCGAAGTGGAGCCCGGTCGTCGGCTCGTCGAGGATGTAGAACGTGCGACCGGTGTCGCGCTTCGACAGCTCGGTGGCGAGCTTCACGCGCTGCGCCTCGCCACCGGAGAGCGTCGTCGCGCTCTGGCCCAGGTGGATGTAGCCGAGCCCGACGTCGTAGAGCGTTTGGAGCTTCTGCTTGATGCGCGGCTGGTTCTCGAAGAACGACAGCGCGTCCTCCACCGTCTTGTCGAGCACGTCGGCAATGTTGCAGCCGCGGAAGCGCACTTCGAGTGTCTCCCGATTGTAGCGCTTTCCCTTGCACACCTCACACGGCACGTAGACGTCGGGCAGAAAGTGCATCTCGATCTTCACGAGACCGTCGCCCTCGCATGCCTCGCACCGACCGCCCTTCACGTTGAACGAGAAGCGGCCCGGACCGTACCCGCGAATCTTTGCGTCCGGCAGCTCGGCGAACAGGTCGCGAATCGGCGCGAACAGGCCGGTGTACGTGGCCGGGTTGGAGCGCGGCGTTCGGCCGATCGGGCTCTGGTCGATGTCGATCACCTTGTCGATGTGCTGCAGCCCGGTGATCGACTTGTGCGCGCCGGGAATGACGCGGGCGCGATAGAAGTGCCGCGCCAGGGCGTTGTGCAGAATGTCCTCGATTAGCGTCGACTTGCCCGATCCGGATACTCCGGTGATGGCAACGAAGGCGCCGAGGGGGATCGCCGCGTCGATGTTGCGCAGGTTGTGCTCGCGCGCGCCGTGAATCCTGAGCATCCGGTTTGGATCGACGGGGCGGCGGCGCGCCGGGATCGCGATCTTCATTTCGCCCGTGAGATACTTGCCGGTGAGCGAGTTCGGATTCCGCATCACCTCGTCGATCGTTCCCTCGGCGACGACGAGGCCACCGTGCTTGCCGGCACCGGGCCCGAGGTCGAGCACGTAATCCGCCTCGCGCATCGTCTCCTCGTCGTGCTCGACGACGATGACGGTGTTGCCGAGGTCGCGCAGCTGCTTGAGCGTCGCGAGGAGGCGGCCGTTGTCGCGCTGATGCAATCCGATCGACGGCTCGTCGAGAATGTAGAGAACGCCGACGAGGCGCGATCCGATCTGCGTCGCCAGGCGGATGCGCTGCGCCTCGCCACCCGACAGCGACTCGGCCGCGCGGCCGAGCGTGAGATAGTCGAGGCCGACGTCGACGAGAAAGCGCAGTCGCTCGCGCACCTCCTTGAGGATCGGGCCCGCGA
>JBDUCS010000040.1:0-16823 GCA_040003335.1 Gemmatimonadaceae bacterium
GAGCTCGTCCGCCGCGGGGCTCGCCGCGGCGACGAGGAGCATGGCCTCGCCCGCCCCCAGGTCGAACGTGAATTCGCCGGGCGATGCGAGGTCCTCCAGATAGTCGAGCCCGCGCGCGCGCTCCTCGTCGTACTGAAAGTCGCGATACCAGACGGGGTCATGCCGGTACGAACCGTTGGTCAGCGCGACGATGCGCGGCACCGCGTCATAGGGGTGCCACATCCATAATCCGCCGCCACCGTCGGCGTCGAAACGGAACGCGTCGTTGACGTGGTGCGTCGAATGGAGATCGCGTCCCGAGAGGAGTGGACGCACGACGAGCCGCGCGCCCTGGAGCGGCGAGCCATCGGTGCGCGTGGTGGCTCGCCACGTCACGGCGACCACGGGCGCGCCGTGCACGCCGACGATCTCCACGGCGAGCTCCGCTGCGCCGCCACCGTCGCCGATGTGATGGACCCAGCGCGGCCATGGCACTCGCGTGAACGAGATCGGGAGCGACGCCTCGGGTGGCGCGACGACGTCGGGCGCGTAGCGCTGCCGGGTGATCGCGATCCGCTCGCCCGACGCGAGCTCGAGGCGCGCCTCGACGCCGTTCACGAGCGCGTATCGCGCGAACGACGCCGTCGTCCCGGGCGCCGCGCTCAAGAGCAGCGCGTGATAGCGGCGCGTGCGGATGCCGTCGACGGTTCCCGATGCGAATCCACCGAGCCCGTCGGGTTCGAGCCATTCCCTGGAATGAGCGGGCATCAGCCGTCAGTCGTCGGGCGGCGACGCAGTCGGAGCAGCCGGAGCGGCCGGCGGCTGTGGGCTGGCGACTGGCGACCGTTCGGCCGATGCCTCGGAATGCGTTCGCGACCGCGCGACTTCCGCGACGCACCACACCGCGAGCGCCGTCCACCCCGTCTGATGACTCGCACCGGCGCCGCGTCCGGTGTCGCCGTGAAAGTATTCGTGGAACAACACGAGGTCGCGCCAGTGCGGATCGTCGGCGTAGCGACGGTCCGTGCCGTGACATGGCCGCTGGCCCGTCGGATCGGGGAGAAAGAGCCGCGCCAGCCGCGCCGTCAGCTCGCGCGCCACGTCCTTCAGGTTCATCCACGCGCCCGACCCGACGGGGCACTCCACCGTCAGCGTGTCGCGATAAAAATGGTAGTAGCGCTCGAGCGCCTCGATCAACAGAAAGTTGATCGGGAACCAGACCGGGCCGCGCCAGTTCGAGTTGCCGCCGAAGATGCCCGTCGTCGACTCGCCCGGATCGTAGTCGACCCGGTGTTCCTGCCCGTCGAGATTCAGCAGAAAGGGATGGGCCTTGTGCACTTTGGAGAGCGAACGGATGCCATACGGCGAGAGAAATTCCGTCTCGTCGAGTACGTAGCGCATCACGCGCTCCAGCCGCTCGCGAGACGGAATGGCGAGGAGCCTCGTGATGTGATTGCCGCCCCCGCGCGCATCGTTCGATTCCATGTAGGCGATGTGCGCCGCCAAGTCCTGTCGGTTCTCGATGAACCAGCGCGCGCGTTTTGCGAAGCCCGGAATGCGCGCCGCGTACCGCTCGTCGAGTATCTCGACCGTCAGCAGCGGAATGATCCCCACCACCGAGCGGATTGGCAGCGGCGTCATGGCGTGGTCGAAGTGCATCTGGTCGTAGTAGAAGCCGTCCGTCTCGTCCCACAGCCCCATGCCGCCTAACGAATTCATCGCATCCGAGATCGCGATGAAGTGCTCGAAGAATTTTGACGCCACATCCTCGTACGCCGGGTCCTCCGTCGCCAGCTCCATCGCCATCGCCATCATCGTCGCGCAGTAGAAGGCCATCCACGCCGTGCCATCGGCCTGCTCGAGATGACCGCCGTTCGGCAGCGGCTGCGACCGGTCGAACACGCCGATGTTGTCGAGGCCGAGAAATCCGCCGGCGAAGAGGTTGTTCCCCTCGACATCCTTGCGGTTCACCCACCACGTGAAGTTGATCAGCAGTTTGTGGAAGACGCGCTGCAAAAAGAGCCGGTCGCGGCTGCCGCGCTGCCCCGTGAGCTTGTAGACGCGCCAGCACGCCCACGCGTGCACCGGCGGATTCACATCGCCGAACGCGAACTCGTACGCCGGCACCTGTCCGTTCGGGTGCGCGTACCACTCGCGCAGCAAGAGGATCAGCTGCTCCTTGGCGAACGCCGGATCGATCTTCGCCATCGGGATCATGTGGAAGGCAAGATCCCAGGCCGCGTACCACGGATACTCCCACGCGTCCGGCATCGAGATCACGTCGCGATTGTAGAGGTGCTTCCACTGCGCGTTGCGTCCGGCCAGTCGCGTCGCCGGCGGTGGCGGATACGCGGGATCGCCCTCCAGCCAATCCTTCACGATGTAGTGATAGAACTGCTTCGACCACAACAGCCCTGCGTATCCCTGCCGGATCACGCGCGCTTCTTCGCCCGTCGCCCCGCGCGGCGTGAGCGCCCCGTAGAACTCGTTCGCATCCGCGACCCGGCGTGCGAATACCGCGTCGAACTCGGCGCCGATCTCCTGCGCCGGCGTCGTCTCCGTCGCGTGCAGCCGCAGCCGCACCACGACCTCCGACTCGGCGTCGACATCGAGCACGTAGTGGAGCGCGCCCTTGGTGCCCCGTCCGTCCGGATTCACCGCGTCGTGCCGGCCGTGGACGACGTACTCGTGGAACGCGTCCTTCACGAAGGGCGAGGCGTTCGGCGCGCCGAACAGCCGCACGAGATTCGTCTCGTTCTCGGTGACGAGCGCCGTCGGCGTTCGCCCGTTGGGCCCTTTCGAGCCGACGAGGCGAAATCGCGGCAGCGTCTCGTGCTTCGTGATGAACGACCCGTCGGCATCCGCGTGCAGGCTCGCCTTGGGCCAGTAGCCGCTCCCCGTGCGCCCGGCCGACCACGTGTTGCGGAACCACAGTGTCGGCAGAAGGTGCAGCGTCGCGCGCTCCGGCCCGCGGTTGGCGACCGTGATGCGGATCAGGATGTCGTCCGGCGACTCTTTCGCGTACTCGGCGGTGACGTCGAAGTAGCGGTGGTCATCGAAGATCCCCGTGTCTTCGAGCTCGTACTCCGGGTCGAGCTTCGTCCGTCGCTGATTTTCGGCGACGAGATCACCATAGGGGAACTCACGCTGCGGATACTTGTAGAGCGCCTTCATGTACGAGTGCGTCGGCGTGGAGTCCAGGTAGTAGTAGCACTCCTTCACATCCTCGCCGTGATTGCCTTGCGGCCCGGTCAGGCCGAACAGCCGCTCCTTGAGAATCGGATCGCGCCCATTCCAGAGCGCGAGCGCAAAGGCAAGCCGGCACTCCCGGTCGCAGATGCCGAGAAGGCCATCCTCGCCCCATCGATACGCGCGGCTGCGCGCGTGGTCGTGGGGGAAATAGTCCCAACATGTTCCAAATTCGGAGTAGTCTTCGCGCACCGTCGCCCACTGCCGCTCGGACAGATAGGGTCCCCACCGCTTCCAGTTCAATTGGCGGCGGGCGTCCTCGTCGAGGCGAACGCCTTCCGCGCTCATCGCATCGGCCACGGGCGGACTCCGGATACAGGTGACGTACGGTACTCGGTGTCGGGTGTGAGGTGCCAGAGCAACGATTTGCGGATCGTGGGTTGTGGATCGTGGATTGTGGGACACGGCGATGATCGAGAGCGGGGCGAGTCCGGTCGGCGCACGGGAACGAGTCGCCAATCCACGCCGCAATCACGATCCGTGATCCGACTTTCCCCTTGACATCGCACACCACCGCCCGCTAGAATGCGCGCTCTGGGAGTCGCGTCCCGATGTCGTGAGTGTCGTTCGTTCTCGTCGCGCCCGTGCGCGTCGGTGAGTCGGCGGCCAGTCATCGGTGACGCGATTCGTGTTTTGGAAACTCCTTCGGCGGTATTCGTGATGGCGCAATCCAACCTTCGACTCGACGGCGCGCGGTGGACCGGGGGCATCCGGTTCGGTCGAATCACGCGCGCGCTCCGCGTCGCCGGCACGCCGGCGGCTTCGCCGAGCGATCGCCAAGTGGGAGCAACCAATCGATCTGCGGGGATCACCAGAGGGGAACGCGCGCGGTAACGCGACGCGCCCCGCCGGAGACCAGAGGGCATAGCCGCCCCACCTGCAGATGACCGCAGGTGGGGCGGCTTCTTTTTTTCGTCGCGCTGTTTGACAAGTGAAGGTCTGGGTACACCCACAGTCCGCGACCGGCAGGAGCGTGGCGCCTGAGCAACGGCGAACGCGACTCCCAATGCGAAGGATGATTCTGCTCCTGTCGCGTCCGGACTCTCCATCTCTCTTTCTCGCCATTTCTGTTTCTCGCCCAATCCCGCTTCCAGGATCGACGTTCACGGCTCCGAACCGTGAGCTCCACATTCACGAACTACGAACCTCCCAGACCTTCACTTGCCAACCAACGCGAGGCGCAGGTGAACCACTCGTGAATAGGGAGGTCCCAATGTTCCGTCACACGTCCGCATTCTACGATCTCGTTTACCGCGAGAAGGACTACGCGTCCGAGTCGCGCGCGATCCGCGCGGTCGTCGAGGAGCGCGTGCGCGCGCCCGAGGTGCGGCTCCTCGACGTGGCGTGTGGCACGGGCGCCCACCTCGCGCATCTGCGCGAGGCGTACGCCGTCGAAGGCATCGAGCTCGACGAAGGGATGCTCGGCGTTGCGCGCCGGCGCCTCCCCAACGTGCCGCTCCATCATGGCGACATGATGGACTTCGAGCTGCCGCGCCGCTTCGACACCATCACCTGTCTCTTCAGCTCGATTGGCTACGTGCGATCGCTGCCGAAGCTCCGGCAGGCGGTGCGCATCTGGACGAAACACCTCGCGCCCGGCGGCATCCTCATCGTCGAGCCGTGGATCTTCCCGGAGTCGTTCCGGGACGGCCATGTCGCGGCGGATCTCGTAACGGGCGACGGCATCACCGTCGCGCGCGTTGGCACGAGCGAGGTGATCGAGGATGGACGAGTCTCCGTGCTCCACATGCAGTACTTGATCGCGTCCGCCGATGGCATCCGGCACGAGGTCGAGCGGCACGAGCTCGCGCTCTTCTCGCGCCACGAGTACGCGGCCGCATTCGGCGCCTGCGGGCTCGATGTGGAGTTTGAGGTGCACGGTCTCACCGGCCGGGGTCTGTTCATCGCGACCGGACGACCGCGACGGCTCGCGAGAACCGTCTACTGGAAGGGCACCCCGTACTGCGTAACGCGCAGCGACCGCCACCCCGCGGCGCCGCGCGTTGCGCAGCGCGCGTCGTGATCGAAGAAGTGCATCGCAGTAGTGAGCTGACGACTGGCGACTGACGACTGACGACAACTTCCATGAAAATCTTCGGTGAGCACGAATCGAATACCGTGGCCCAGCTGGCCACCGTCGCGGCGCACGCCGAGCGTGTGGCGCTGATGGCGGATGGCCACGTCGGCTACGTGATGCCGATCGGTGGCGTCGCGGCGTACCGCAACCAGGTGTCCGTCGTCGGCGTCGGCTTCGACATCGCCTGCGGCAACGCCGCGATCAAGACCGATCTTACACTGGGCGACATCGCCGCGAATCCACAGAGGCGCACGCGCAATCTGTCCGATCTCGCCGACGAGATCGCGGCTACCGTGTCGTTCGGCATTGGCCGCCGCAACCGCGCGGACGACGCACCGATGGATCACGCGCTGTTCGAGGATCCGGCGTGGGATGCGGTACCAGGCAAGGAGCGCCAGGCCTTGCTCGCCAAGGCACGCAACCAGCTCGGCACGGTCGGCAGCGGCAACCATTACGTCGACGTCTTCGCCGACGAGTCTGGCACGCTATGGGTCGGCGTGCACTTCGGCTCACGCGGCTTCGGACATACCATCGCGTCCGCCTTTCTCGCCCTCGGCCAGGGAAAGGCGTGGGGCGAGCGCGTGCCGGAAAAGGAAGTGCTGCTCGACATCGGCGCGCCGGTCGGACACGACTACTGGCACCTGATGTCGCTCGCCGGCCGCTACGCATACGCCGGCCGCGAATGGGTCGCGCGCAAGGTGGTTGCGCTCCTCGGCGGCGCGGAGGTGGAGCTGGTGCACAACCATCACAACTTCGCCTGGAAGGAAATGCACGACGGCGAGGAGCTGGTGGTGGTGCGCAAGGGCGCCACCCCAGCGTTTCCGGGACAGCTCGGCTTCATCGGCGGCTCTATGGGCGACGACGCCGTGATCGTGCGCGGCGCGGCGCCTAACGAGCCTGGCGGCGAGACGGCCCGCACCCAGCGCGACGCGCTCTACTCCACCGTGCACGGCGCGGGGCGCATCATGTCCCGCACGCAGGCCGCCGGAAAGCGAAACCGCCGCACGGGACAGCAGCTCTCGCCCGGGCGCGTGACGCCGGAGATGATGACGAGCTGGGTGAAGGAGAAGGGCGTCATTCTACGGGGCGGCGGACTCGACGAGAGCCCGCACGTGTACCGCCGTCTCCCCGACGTGCTCGCCGCCCAAGGCGACACGATCGAGGTGCTCCGCACGCTACGCCCGCTGGTCGTCGTCATGGCGGGCGCGAACGAGTTCGATCCATACAAGGACTGACGGTGATCGGTGATCGGTGTTCGGTGTTCGGACGGAAGACGGAACCCGGGAGCCCGACCACCAATCACCGATCGCCATAATACACGTCGATGCACATCGTGATCAGCTGCCGCAGCATGTGCTCGAACGGCGCACCATCGCGCGCCTGACGGACCTCGGCGATCGAGCCCCACATCTCCTTCAGCAACACGAGGAGCTTCTCGGGACGCACCGACTTCGCGCGCGCCTCCGTGGCAAGATCGCCGAGCGTGCTCCGCAACTGTTCCGTGTGCGTGGGATCACGCGCGTAGGCGAGAAGCGCCGAACGAACGGCCGCGATCGTGCCGGCGTCGATCGGCGGGGGCGTCGGCGTCTGATCGTGCGCCATCATCATGTCGACCGGCTCCCAAGAAACGGACGTAATCGGCGACGCGAGCGTTGAGGCTCACGAAGGCTAAGCAAATGTTTCTACCCGCCCTTGTCGCGTCAACCCGTCTCGCGCCGTGGGTTGGTGTAGCCCTTGCTCGCTTGAGTAGCGGTTCGGCTCGATCACCGCGGGCCGACGTACCTCGATGCACGGGCGATGCACGGTCGACGCACGTGAAGACTGCGCGGGTTCTGATTCAGTCCGGCGACGTGCTCGTGGCGGCGCTACTCGGCGCGCTCGTCGCCACCGAGAACGCGGAGCCCCTCTTCCCGACAAACGGTGAGACGACGCGCGACGCGCTGTTGCGACTCCGTCCCAACGCCGTCCTGATCAATGGCGAGAGCGACGATGCGGCCGACGAGCGCGCACTCGGCGCGGCGATGATGATCGGCGCCACGATCGTGCTCTATGGGCCTGCGCGGGCGCGCCCTCGGATGGAGGAGCTCCGGACCCGCTACGGCGCGCGCATTCTCCAGCTCCCGGTCGTCCCGGGCCAACTCGGCCCGTTGCTCGCGCCGTCAGGCTGACGAGAGCCCTGGCACGCGGCGCCGGACACCAGGCACCTTGCTGTCATGAGACGCATATTGCTCGTCGACGCCGACGCGTTCTACGTCGCCGTCGCGCGTATGATCGATCCGGACGGCGCCGGCAAGGAGCCGCTCCTCATCGTCGGCGGATCGCGGGAGAGTCGCGGCGTTGTCTGCTCGGCGTCGTACGAGACGAGGAAATTCGGCGTGCGGAGCGCGATGCCGATCAGTCGTGCCCTCAAGCTCTGCCCGCAAGCGGTGTGCGTCGCCATTCCGCGCAAAGCGTGCTCGGCCAAGAGTCGGGAGATTCGCGCCGTGCTCGAGCTGCATGCGCCGGTCGTCGAGGGCGCCAGCATCGATGAGTGGTATTGCGATCTCAGCGGCACCGAAGCGTTGTACAGGCACGAGCCGTTGGCGACCACCTCGCACCGCATTCGCGATGCCGTACGCCGTGACACGGGTCTCTCCGTCTCCATCGGCGGCGGGACGACAAAACTCGTCGCCAAGCTCGCGGTTGAGCACGCCAAGCCGAAGCCGGGCAACGGCGCCGATGGCGTCTTCATCGTCGCTACGGGTGGCGAGCTCGATTTTCTCCGTCCACTCGCGCTCGCCGACATTCCGCTCGTCGGACCCAAGTTCCAGGAGCGTCTCGCGCGCCGTGGTCTGCGCACGGTGGCCGACGTGCTCGCGACCGAGGCGGCGACGCTGGCGCGATGGCTTGGCGAGCGTGAAGCGCACTGGTTATCCGAGCGCGTGCGCGGCATCGACGAGCGCGAGGTGCATCCACGCGACGTCGCCAAGAGCATCAGCCGCGACGAGACGTTCGCCGCCGACGTGTCGAGCGATGACGAGCTGGAGCGCGAGCTCCTCCGGCTGGTCACGCGCGCCGCGTCCGACCTGCGCGCCGAGGCGATGACCGCGCGCACGATCACGGTGCGCATCCGCGACTTCGACTTTCGTACGCGCTCCGCCGGCCGCACGCTCGCCGACGGCGTGATCGCCGACCGGGTGATCTACGGTACGGCGCGCGAGCTGCTCGCCAAGCTGCGAGGCGCGCGCCGCGTCCCCGCCCGGCTCTTGGGCGTGAACCTCTCGTCGCTGGATGATGCGGGTGCCCTCGGACCGACACAACTCGCGCTATTCGAGAGCGCCGCGGGTCCCAATGCTGCCGGCGAGACCGAGCGCGACCGCATCGTCGCCCGCACCGTGGACGCGCTCCGCGACCGCTTCGGTACCGGCGCGATCATCCCCGGCCGCCTACGCGACTAGCGGCGAGCGCGACTCGCTCACCGATAGTGGAACGGTACCAGGACGATCTGTCGCGACCTGAATCCCGTCACCGCCGCTCGCCTCGAATAAATCCATCCGCTGACGGTCGCGCCGCGCCCACGCGAGATACGGTCCGCCGCGCGATAATTGCCCGACGCGCCGTCACGGAGCGCGAAGTGACCGGCCGGTCCTGCGAGCCCCCAGGAGATCACGCGACCGGATTCACCTAGCAACGTGACGCTGAACTGCGCCACCGGCATCCCGCTCGCGGAATCGACGACCACGCCGCGAACGATTTGCGCGTCGGCGCGTGCGAAAGCGGTGACGAGCGACGCACCAATCAGAGCGAGGGCAGCACGGCGCATGCGACCTCTGAACGGGGAATGAGCAACCCGCGAACTACACCGGTCCAGCATAGCGCGCCCGAATTACCGCGACCTGAGCCCCTGATTACCTCTCGGTGAGGAAAAAGTCGTCGGCCCACAGTTCACAGTATGGAAAAAGCAGTGGGAAAAACTGCAAACTGTGAACTGAAGACTGAAAACCCAGAAACTGCCAAACTGTGAACTAGAGCCGCTTCCGGTGAACCTCGCTCGCAACCCGACACTGACGACAGTCAGGGACTGAGGCGAAAGAGCCCGTTCGTCAGGTCGATTCGCATGGTGCCGCCGCGCGCGATGTCGCTCCCGAGAACGCCGGCGAGATCGAGGAAGACGAGGCGGCGATCGTCGCGGATCGCGAGGTTGTCAAAGCGGAATGCGCGCCCCTCGATGGTGAAGCGAAGCTCGGGGAGCGTGCCGACGAGCATCGTCGTGTCGCCGCCGATTCCGGAGATGCGGAGCTCGCGCTTGCGGTAGCCGAGCCGCGGCATCATCGAGAGGAGCGCGCTCGTGGCGTAGGTGGAATCGGCGCCGGTGTCGAGGCCGAAATACATCGGTCCGCCGTTCGGCCCGTTGAGCCGCACGACGGGGAAGCCCAGCCAGAACAAGTTGCGCTGGCGGTCTCTGTCGGCGATTGAGATGGCGGGGCGGCGCAGCGACACGCGCGAGCGCTCGAAGTCGAGCCGGATGTCGAAGTGGCGCAGCAGGTCGATACCGATCACCCCGTCGACGAGAATCACCGCGTCGGAGTGGCGCACCCGCTTTCGGTTGAACGAGAGCGCCTGGCGCGACACGATCGCGGCGACGATGTGCTCGGCGACGATGCCGCCGAACGCGATACGGGGCACGAACGTCGGCTCGGCCGTCACGCGGCCGACCGTCGTCACGATCTCGAGCGAGTCCGTCGACAACGGTGAGAGCCCGCACTCCGCCGCGACATCGCTGGCGATCAACGTCAACGCCGAGCCGGTGTCGAGCCAGAAATGCTTCTGCTTGCCGCCGATGGTCACCTCGATCATCGGCGTTCCGAACGCCGATCGCTCCAGGGCGACGGGGGCATCGCTCGATGGAAAGAGGATCGTAGCGCGCGGCGCGCCTCGCATCGCCGCCGCCCAACTGGCGACTCCGGCACGGCCGCCGTCCTCGTCGGGCGAGGAAACGGGGGCGTCGTCGGCGAGCGCCGCGAGGCTGGCCCAGTCGCCCTGATACTGCAGCACGCTCGTGAGGGTGAGGTACGCGGCGCGCCGCAGGATCGAATCGGCGGCGTTCTTGGTCAGCGCCCGCAAGTCGGCATCAGCGTCGCTCGAACGCCCCTGCATGATGCGCGACAGGACGTCGAGAAAGACGCGATGCTCGGCGTCCGGCGCGCGTCGCGACGCGGTGGCGATGTCGAGCAACGACAGCGCGCGCCAGAATCCATCGCGCGAGGTGTCGGCGGCTGCGGCGGGCAACGCCGCGTCCGCTACCTCGCGGCGCGCCGAAGCGCGGGGCGATGCGCTGGTGGCCGCGAGCCAGAGCGCCGCCGGCGACAGCAAGATGGCCGCACGGCGGAGGAGGCGCGCGCGGGAGGAGCGAGGGAAAAGCATGACAAGTCGAACGTGAACAGCCGCGCACGGCGGCGAAAGGGCGCGGCCGGCAATCTGGTGTCAGATAAAGCACAAGAAAAAAGAAAAGAGAGAAGATCCGATCTTCTCTCTTTTCTCTTTTCTCTCTTCTCGGGTGCTACTCGCGCTGGTCCGACGACGTCTTGGGCTCTCCGCCATGCCCGCCGTAGCCGCTCTCGTGCTGTCGCGTCGTTCCCTCGACCGACTCGGACCCTGTGCGCGACTCGTCGCCGTCTCCCTGGCGGCTAGGTGTCGGCGTGCTGCGAGCCGGCCCTTGCCCCTCGCCGGCCCGATTGCCTTCCGCATTGCCGCTGGCCTCGTTGCCGCTGGCCGCCCGAATCCCGCGCGTCGCCTCGGATCCGGCCTCCGTGCCGCCCGTCCCCTTTTTCTTTCGATCCGTCATCACGCGCTCCCGTTTTGGATAGGGGATGAAGAGGCAACGCATGTGCCGAAGAACGAGAAAAGCCAAAAGATAGGAGACTCTGTTCTCTACTTGTTGCTTCCTGTCGGTATTCGTGGTTGCGTTAAAATCGTCTGAGGCGTCTCTGTTCATGCACCCATGCGACTTCGGCCGAACGCTTCGTGGCGCTCTGGCCGCGTCTTGGCGGCCATGGCACATTGTGCCGGCGCCGTGGTGCGCCCCCTCGCACGCTGAACCTCCCCAGGTGAGCTGAAGAGCACGTGGTCACAGCGGAAGCATCGGCTGCCTCACTGTCGCGCGAGCTCAGTGACTTCCTCATCGAGCTCTCGGTCGCGATGCACAAGAACGCGATCTACCCCGACGGCCACCCGCTCCTGGGCGCCGCCGCGGTCGCGCTCGCGCGCCGTCTGGACCCGCTCCTCGATCAGCGCAGCTCGATCGCCTTCGGCGTCGCCCCGAATCAGCTCGTCATTGAGGGTGTCCCCACCGACACGAACAACCCTCTGCTGCGCGAGGTCGCGTTTCGACTCTACAAGCGGGGCATTGGCGCGCTCAAGTTGATGCGCGGCATCGAGCTCGAAGAGCTGGGTGACGTCCTCAAAGTCATTGCCCGCGATCCGCCGAGCGCGCGCGAGGACAAGATCAAGCAGCTTGGCCCCGAGTCGCAGCACTGGAAGAACGCGCGCGTTTACGCCCTCCTCTACGATCAGCTCGAACTGATGGATGGCGCGGAAGGCGACGTCGCGTACGAGGGCGAATCCGGCACCTGGGCGGCGCAGCTTTGGCTCGCGTTGGCGCGCCACGCGATGACGGAAGGCGACGACGGCGGCATGGGGCCTGTCGTGATGGACGAAGACGGCAATCCCGTTCCCCAGCTGCCATCGAAGTCCGTCGATCCGCTGATCATCGCCCGCGCGATCGAGCGCCGTCAGAAAGACGCGACGTACGACGAAGCGATCGTCGGTTACCTCACGCGCTTCGCCGAGGAGATACGCGCGCGCGGCGGCGCCGAAGCGCTCGGCCTCCAGCGCCGCATCTCGCAGCTCGTCGGCGCGCTGTCACCGGAGACACTCAAGCGACTGATGTTCCTGAGCGGCGACCAGGATCAGCGGCGCGAATTCCTGCTCGACGCGTCGCACATCCTCGAGGTGGAAACGGTCGTCGAGTTGGTGCAAGCCGCGGCGAACGCCTCGTCGCGCAGCCTCTCCAACCCGCTCCTCATTCTGCTCTCGAAGCTCGCAAAGCACGCCGAGGTCGGTCAGGTCTCGGAGCGGAGCAAGGCGGACTGGGCACTGCGCGAGAACGTGCGCCAGCTCATCGGGGGCTGGGAAGACGCGGAAGAGGTGCTTCCCGACGACGACTACGAGCGCGTGCTCGAGCAGCTCGTGCGCCAGACGCCGGGACTCGCGTCGACGCCGAGCGTGTATTCGTGCGAGCCGGACCGCACGATGCAGATCGCGCTCGAGATCGGCGTGATCGGCGCCGCCGCGAAGCGCGCCGTGACGCAGCTGATTGCCCGCGGCCGTCTGGCGACGCTCCTCGACATGATGGAGGCGACGCCCGACACCAACGGCGCGATCGACGCGCTCTGGAAGCGGCTTGGCACGCCGGGACTCATTCGGCAGATCCTGCGGATTCAGCCGGTCGACTTTCAGGGACTCTATCGCATCGTGTCGCGCGTCGGGCGCGTCGGAATCGAGCCGTTGCTCGATGCGCTGCAGGAGGCCGAGGATCGTACGACGCGCTGGAAGCTGTTCGAGCTCCTCGTGCAAGTCGGAACGGAGGTCGGCACGATCGTGGTCGACCGGCTTCCCGAGGCGCCGTGGTACGTGCAACGCAATCTTCTGGCGCTCCTCGGCCGGCTGTCCGAGTGGCCCGAGGCATGGTCGCCGCTTCCGTTCGCGCAGCACGAGGACGTGCGAGTGCGGCGCGAGGCGGTGAAGCTGCTGCTCAAGATGCCGATGGCGCGCGACCAGGCGATCATCGACGGTCTCGTCGATCCGGACGATTCCGTCGTGCGGCTGGCGATCGGCGCGGCGATGGAAGGGTGCCCCGAGCGGGCGGTGACGCTGCTCGTGAAGAAGCTGCAGAACAGGCAGACGGACAGCGTGTTGCGCGTGCTCTCGGTGCGCGTGCTGGCGACGGTGCACAGCATCGTCGCCATGGACACGCTGGTCCGCGTCTCGCTGGCCAAGCGTCGCTGGCTGGTCGGACGCCGCCGCCTCAAGCCGAAGTCGGCCGAGCTCCTTGCCGCGCTGCAGGGACTGACGAATTGGCCGACCGAGAGCAAGGCGGCGGCCGTACTCGCGCTCGCCGCGCAGCACCCCGATCCGGAAGTTCGCGACGCGGCGACGCAAACGATCACCAACGTGAACGCGGTCGCCGATGCGGCGGGGGAGCCGGTATGAAGCCGGCCGTCGCGTTCCTCGGCGGATTGGCGCAGGCGCTGGCGACGATGTCGCTCTACAGCGGGGAGCATCCGGCGCGGACACGCGCGCTCGACATGGCGTACGGGCAGCTCAAGGAACTGCAGCGCACGGTCGCTCGCCCGTACTACTCGTTCCTCAGTGGCGACGTGATCTTCTGCCAGCAGCCACTGGCGGGCGTGAAGGACTGGCCGTGGGGACCGCGGCTATCGAGCGTCGGTATTCAGCGCGTCGAGTTCCACGAGGCGATCGACCGCGACGAATTCGAGGGCTTTCTCGACGAGGTGCTCGCGCGCCTATCGCTCCTCGCGGGCGACATCCCGGCGACGGCGAAGCTCGCCAACTTCAAGTCGGTGCGCTTCGGCGCCGTCGGTCTCAAGGGCGAAGCCGACGCGCCGGTGGAGTCAAATGCCTCCGCGTCGCTCGACTACGGGCTTGGGGAGGAGATCGCGGCGCTGTCGTGGCTCAACACCCAGATCGAGAGCGGAGAGAACGTGCCGCGCACCGAGGCCGAGGCCGTCGTGCGCTCGCTGCCGCTGGCGATGCGCGGCGACAACCTCCTGGTCCTCCCGCTCCTCCGGCTGCGCGCGTCGCACGAGTATCGAGCGGTGCACGCGATCAACGTGTCGGTGCTGGCGATGGCGGTGGCAAACGACCTCGACCTCTCGGCGCGCGACGTCCACGCCTTCGGACTCTCCGGATTATTGTACGATCTCGGGATGGCGCGCCTGCCAAAGGAGATCGTGACGAAGATCGGTCCGCTCGATGACGAGGAGCGCGCGCTGCTCCAGCTCCATCCGATCGAAGGGGCGCGACTGATCATGAAAAGCGACCGCGCGCTCGAGCTGGCCGCGGCCGTTGCCTTCGAGCACCACATCCGTCCCGACGGCACGGGGTATCCGCAGGCGCGCGTGCCTCGGACGCCGCACTACGCGAGCCGTCTGATTCGCGTCTGCGACGTGTACGACGCGCTGCGCACGGAGCGGCCGTTCCGTCCAGCCTGGGCCTCGGAGACGGCGCTCTATTACATCGAGCTGTACGCCGGCACGGAATTCGACCCCGACGTGGCGCAGACATTCTGCGGAATGCTGCGGAAGGTCGAGCGACAACTGAAGGAGACTGGAGCGGCGCAGGAGGCCGCGAACCTATGAGCGGAACGCAGACTACGCCGTCCACCGGCGATACCGCCGCGTCGAACGGCGCCGCCGCCGCCGCGGCAGCCGCGGCCGAGATGGCGGAGGCGCGTACGCTCCCGAAGGAGATGGTGGATTTTCTCCTGGAGCTCGGCACGGCACTGCAGCGTCACGCGATCTATCCCCGCGCACACCCGCTGCTGATGAATGCCGTCTCGCGACTCACCAAACAGCTCGACGGCGTACTGCGCGGGCGCGAGTCGCTCTCGATCGGCGTGTCGCGCGAGCAGCTCGTGGTCGACGGCGTGGCGAGCGATGTCAATCATCCCGTGATGCGCGACATCGCGACGCGGTTGCACAAGCATCACATCGGCGCGTTCAAGCTCCTCACCGGCATCCCGAGCGCCGAGCTCGGCGACATGCTCAGCGTGCTCTCGCTCGATCCGAGCCTCACCGATTCCTCGCTCGGTCCGCTGCAAGAGCAGCTGTCGCGGTGGCCGCACATCCGCCTGAGCACGCTGGCCTACGACAAGCTCACGCTGTCCGAGGAAGAGCAGGCCGCGATCGGGCTCCGCATGACGATGCTGTGGGTCTCGCTCGCCAAGGCGGGGATGGGTGCCGAGCACTCCGAGGGGGTCGATCCCGAATCGATCGGCAAAATGATCGAGGAGCGGAGCGAGGATCAGGCGTACGACCAGCTCGTCGTCGGCTGCCTTCTCGAGATCACCGAAGCGCTGCGCTCGGCGAGCGGCATCGAGGCGGAGACGCTGCGTCGGCGCGTCGCGCAGCTCATTCGCACGTTGCGGCCGGAAACGTTGCGGCGGTTGCTCTCGTTAGGCGGCGACGCGGAGCAGCGGCGGCAGCTGGTGGAGAACGCGGCGAGCGGCGAGCTGGCGGTGGACGCCGTGCTGACACTGCTCAAGGCGGCGGCGGAGGCGAGCAATCAGACCATCTCGCACGCGATGCTGCGCTTGCTGGCAAAGCTGGCGCTGCAGGCAGAAGAGGGCGGCGCGGCGTTGCGCGCCGGCGCGAACGCTGCGCTCCGCGAGCAGGTGCAACAGCTCGTCGAGCGGTGGGACGCCGATCTCCTCAACCCCGACAGCTATCAGAAAGCGCTCGACCGCATGTCGCGCCTGCGCCTGTTGGCACTGATGCGCGAGCGCGAGCATCCGGTGGAAGCGCGCCGGCTCGTCGGGCTCGCGCTCGAGGCGGACATGCTCGGCGCGCCGGTGTGGCGCGCCGTGGCGGAGATGATGCGCGGCGGCGAAATCAGCGTGCTGCTCGACTTGCTCGACCGTGCGCCGGAGGGAACGAAGGCGGCGGCGGAGCTGTGGACGCGTGTGGCGACGCCCGAAAACGTGCGCCGGATGCTGCGCGAGGAGCAGGTGGACCTCGTGCTCCTCGATCGCCTGGCGATGCGGATGGGCGGCGCGATCATCGAGCCGCTGCTCGACGCGCTGGAGACGGCCGAGGCGCGCGCGACGCGCCGCAAGTTGCTGGACCTGCTGACCGGTTTCGGGCCGGCGGTGGGTCCGTTCATCGTAGCTCGCCTGGACATGGACGCGCCGTGGTTCGTGCTGCGCAATCTGCTCACGCTGTTGCAGCGATTGACGGAGATGCCGGACGGTTTCGCTCCGACGCGCTTCATGACGTACCCCGATCCGCGTGTGCGGCGGGAAGCGTTCAAGCTCCTGCTGCGCAGTCCGACCAAACGCGACGACGCGGTGACGACAGCGCTCGCCGACAAGGATGAGCGCATCGTGCAGATGGCGCTGATCGCGGCGGGGGAGTCGTGTCCGCGCGCGGCGGTGCCCGTGATCATCCGCCGGGTGAACGAAGGAACGCTGCACGCTGAGCTGCGGCTGCTGGGCGTTCGCGTGGCCGCGTCGGTGAAATCCACGGCGACGCTGGAGTGGCTGCTGACGTTCACGATGGCGCGGCGCGGCTGGTTCCGCCGCCGCCGCCTTGCGCACAAGACGCCGGAGATGATCGCTGCGTTGACCGCGCTCGGGCTGCAATACCGTAGCGAGTCGCGCGCGGCGCCCGTGCTGGCGCTGGCATCGCGAGACACGGACCCCGAAATCCGCGCGGCGGTGAAGCTCGGTGATCGGTGATCG
>JBDUCS010000041.1:0-16706 GCA_040003335.1 Gemmatimonadaceae bacterium
CATCGGCCAGCGCGCGCGCGGCGCTCACTGCTTCGAAGCCGACCTTGCGCAGCTCTCCGCCACGCGTCTCAACGAATGCGAACGTGTTCGCCATCTCAGAGCACCTTCGCTTCGGTTTGGAGAAGCCGGACGAGCTCCGGCACGGCGGCCGCGCCCTCGCCGACAATACGACCCCCGCTGCGCTCCGGCGGGAGCTCGGCGCGCGTCACGCGCAGACGCTGCTCGCCGAGCTGCGCCGGTCTCACTTCGAGCGGCTTCTTTTTCGCGCCCATGATCCCCTTGAGCGATGGAAGCCGCGGCCGGGCGATCCCTTCGTCGATCGTGACCACCGCCGGCAATGGAAACGAGACGAGCTCCGCCGCGCCTTCGAGCTCGCGGCGCGCCGTTCCCGTTCCTCCGGCGAGCTCCAGCTTGCTCGCCGCGGTGACACACGGCAGTCCGAGCAGCTCGGCCACCATCGGCCCCACGGTCTGATTCGCGGAGTCGACGGCCATTCGGCCAAAGAGAATCAGGTCGTAGCCGCCGCCCTGTAGCTCGGCGGCCAGCGCGCGCGCGGTGGCCAGTCCGTCAAACGACACGGCGTCGGCCTTGAGCTGCACCGCGCGGTCGACGCCCATGCTCATCGCCTTGCGCAGCGTCTCCTGCACGACGTCGGGGCCGAGCGAGATCGCGGTCGTCTCACCACCGCCGCTCTTCTCATTGAGCTGGAGGGCGACCTCGACCGCATAGCCGTCGAAATCGCTCATATCGAACTTGAGGCCGGCCTCATCGACGGAGGCGCCATCCGAACCAACTCGGAAGCGCGATTCCATGTCGGGCACGCGCTTGATGCAGACCGCGATTTTCATTCGGAGAAAATAGCGACCCCTGGAAGGCCGGTCAAAATGTCGACACATTTGGTGCTAGGTGATCTACGTCACAGTATCTCGGTGGGCGCCGCGCCAACGTCCCTGTCCCCGCTCTATTACCGTCCGCCGCAGTCAACCCGCCGCGAGCATCGCGCCCGCCGCCAGTCCGGAGTTTCTCATGGCGTTGCGTCTTGCCGTCGCCGCATTCACACGCGGTGCAAAACGGTCGGCTGCCGGCGCGCTCTGCGCCAGTATGCTCGGTGCGTGCGCTGGCGTGCACCACATGAACGACGCGGTGCGCAACACCGTCGAGCGCACACTGTCGCCCAAGTCGATCCAATACTCGATCGCGTTGACCGACGTCGAGCGGACGACGACGGGGACGAGGAGCTACGGCCCCACATCGATCGCCATGCTGCCGGTGGAGACGTCGAGCGACGGCCGGCGCTATCTCGCGCCCGCCGTCTACAGTGAGGCGAACGGCGAGATTGCGCACGCCGGGAGCGAAGGCCTGGCGAGTCAGGCCAGCCCGAGCACCGTCGAGCCGAGGGCGTCGACGAGCACCACGCCCTATATGTTCGAGGATAGTGTGCTGCTCGTCGCGATTTATCCGACGATGAATGCGCTCCATTTCACGCTCGCTAACAAGACGGCGCGCGCGATGAAGATCGTGTGGGAAGACGCAATGTTCGTGGATCCCGACGGTCGAAGCGGACGACTCACCCACGCCGGCGCCGGTCGCGACTTCGGCGACCGCGGCATGTCCCAGCCGCCGACGATCGTGTTGCGGGGCGCGATAGTCTCCGACGCCGTCGTGCCATCGAACAACGTGCAGCTCGTGCTCATCGGCGAGGAGCGCCAGGCGCGACTCACGCCTCTCCTGCCCACGCCCGACGCGTCGCAGGCGGAGCTCCCGAGCGTGATCGCGCGCTTGCACAAGGACTACGTCGGCAGGTCGCTGGCGATGCTTCTCCCGCTGGAGGTGGAGGGCGTGCGAAGCGACTACCTCTTTACCTTCACGGTCACCGACGTCACGGCTCGCGCGCCGCACCGATAGGCAAACGCCGGCGCTACTTGAAGGCGCTGATACCCGTGATGGCCTGACCCAAGATCAGCGTGTGCACGTCGTGCGTTCCCTCGTACGTGTAGACGCTTTCCAAGTTCGCCATGTGCCGCATGCTCGCGTACTCGGCGAGAATGCCGTTCGCGCCGAGGAGCCGGCGCGCTTCGCGCGCAATGTCGGTGGCGATGCTGACGTTGTTGCGCTTGGCCAGCGACACCTGCTGCGGCGTGAACGTGCCCGCATCTTTCATGCGCCCGAGATGTAGCGAGAGGAGCTGAGCCTTCACGATCTCGGTGAGCATATCGGCCAATCGCGCCTGCTGGAGCTGGAAGCCGGCGATGACCTTGTCGAACATGACGCGGTTGCCGGCGTACGTGACGGCCTCCTCGTAGCACGCCATTGCGGCGCCGATCGCGCCCCACGAGATGCCGTAGCGCGCCTGCGTCAGGCACATGAGCGGGCTCTTGATTCCGCCCGACTGCGGAAGGATCGCGTCCTTCGGCACGTGCACGTCCTGGAGCACCAGCTCGCTCGTGTCCGACGCGCGCAGCGACAACTTTCCCTTCTGGTCCTTCGCCGAGAAGCCGGGCGTGTTCGTCGGCACCACGAATCCGCGAATCGACGTGTCGGCCTTGTCGCCGTTCGTCTTCGCCCAGACGATCGCGACCTGGGCCGTGGAGCCGTTCGTGATCCACATCTTGGCGCCGTTCAGGATCCACGAGCCGTCGGGCTGCTCGCGCGCCATCGTCACCATGCCGCTCGGATTCGATCCGTAGTCGGGCTCGGTGAGGCCGAAGCATCCGATTATCTCGCCGCTCGCCATCTTCGGGAGATAGTGCGTCTTCTGCGCCTCGCTTCCGAACGCGTAGACAGGATACATGACGAGCGCGCCCTGCACCGATGCGAAGCTGCGGACGCCCGAGTCGCCGCGCTCGAGCTCCTGCATGATCAGCCCGTAGGCGACGTTGTTCAGTCCCGCGCAGCCATACTGTTCCGGCAGATTCGCGCCGAACATCCCCAGCTCGGCCATCCCGGGAATGATCTCTTTGGGGAATCGTCCCTGCACGTATGCGTCGCCGATGATGGGGAGCACGCGCTCGTCCACGAACTGCCGCACGCTGTCCCGAACCGCGCGCTCTTCCTCTGACAACGCGCCGTCGATGCCGTAGAAATCGATCTGAGTCATGCGGTGCAAGGTAGAGGGTGCCCGGTGCCGGGTGCCAGGTGCCGGTACGAACGGTGGTTCGCGTTTCTCGCATGCGCTGTCGATCGTCCGTGAATGGGCAACTCGGAGGAAGAATGCGCATGTCACATGGCGCCGGTCGCGCCGCGCTCGCGATGGGGCTTTTGATGGCGATCGCGGCGTGTGGCCGCGCGGACACGAAGGCGCTACCGCCGGCGACGGTGGTGGCGATGGTGCCCGCGGCGGAGGCGGCCCCGGCTCCCGTCGAGCCGGCACCGGCAGCGGCGGCGCCCGACGCGGCGCCGGCGCAGCCCGCTGTTGCCGCGCCGCGCGATGCCGGCGTGTGGCTCAGCGCGGATGTCCCGCGCATGGCGCGCCGCGCGCAGGAGATCGCCGAGGCGCACGGGCAGGCCGAGCCGGTCGCACCGGAGAAGCTCGCCGAGCTGATCCCGCCGCCGCCGTTCGGCTGGTCCGCGCTCGGCGACGCGAACGGACACTTCGCCCAGCGGGGCGGCGTTAAGATCGCGACCGCGGACCGCATGTACTCGCGGGGCAGCGATGTGCTCCACGTGCAGATCGTCGACGGCGCCTATCACGCGCCGGTGTCGCAGCCGATGACGAGCGCCGCGCGCCAACCGCGCCGGGAGAAGGGGGGGACGGTGAGCGAGCCCGGCGCCTTCGCGGGCTATCCGGCAATCGAGACGGTCGCCGGCTCGACGAAGGGCTACGACCTCAGTGTCTTCGTGGGCTCGCGTTTTCTCGTCACGGTGCGAGGCTCCGGCTTCGACCGCGTGCTCGGCCGCGCGGTCTGGGCATCGATCGACCGAGACCGGTTGGCGGCGCTGCAATGACTGCCGGTGATCGGTGTTCGGTATTCGGTGTTCGCTGCTCGGCGCCGTGGACTTCGGGGATCAGCAACACTCGTCGCTAGCTAGGCGTCAGGGGCCTGCCGCTCCACAACCGATGCCGAGGCTAGGTGCCCGTGTCGCGCTCCGGCGCGCAACGCGCGGCGGGCGCCGGGGACGATGCCGACCTCACGGGCTTTCTGCCGAAAGCCCGGGCCGTGGTCGATCTCGAGGCCGGACTCGCCCTGCCACTGGTGCACCATCTCGTGCAGCAGCGTGTGCAACGCCTCGGACCACCCGTGCCGCCGCACGTGCCGGCGGCTGATCGCGATTTCCGCCGGATCGCCGTGCGCCGAGCGCGCCATGTATTGGCCGAGCCGGGTCTTCATGCGGCCCGAGACTCGAATCGCAATGTCGGAGAGGGCGCCGCTGAAGAATCGGCCGTTGTACTCCCGGTGCCAGCGCGTGAGCTCGTGCACGATCGCTGCGTCGTCCGGGCGCGGCACTTCCGGCCGACGCTTGGCCGGTGGCGCCGCGGCGTGGACCGGATAGTCGAGGATAACGCGCTGCGCCGCGCTCCGCCCGGAGCGGGTGCGTGCCGACACGAAGGTGATGATCGCGCGCAGCACATCGGCCGGAGCATCGAGAAAGCCCCGATGCAGGCGAAGCTCGCGCGAAGTGAAGCTCACCATGACGGCGCGGTTTGTCGTCAGGCGGCAGCGCTGCACGCCCTCGAGGCCGAGCATACGAAGACGGTCGAGCAGCGCTTCCGCCGTGCGCGGTGGGCCATCGAACTCGAGGCGGAGTTGACGCGGGTCGTCCCGACGACCGCTGCCCGCCGCAGGCATCACGCTCGCGCTGTCATCGCGCGAAGCTGCGCACGGGCCCGTCGACGAAGGTCTGCGTCTGCCGCGACCAAATTCGCGTGACGACCTGCACGCCGGCATCGTTGAGCGTGATGATATTGAGGCTCGACGGCCGACCGCCGCGCGAGCGGCTGGAGACGGTGCCCGCCGTCGCGATCACGGTGCCCTTCTTCGTGTGCTCCACGAAGTGGATCGCTTCCTGGTGATCGTGCCCGCACAGCACGAGATCGACGCCCAGATCGGCGAAGGCGCCGAGGACCTGCTTGGTGTTGGCGAGCCCGTGACGCTGTGACAGCTCGCCCTTCATCGGATTGTGGTGCATCACGATCACCCGGCGGTCGGTCTCCGGCGAGCCGGCGAACGCGGAGCGCGCTTTCTCGATCTGGCTCCGCCGGAGGTCACCGATCACGCTGATATCGCGCATGTTCCACGTCAGCGTGTGTCGCGTGACGCCGAGCGCGGTATTGAGACCGACGAACGTCGCGCCGGAGACGCGTAGCACCGGCTCCAGATCGGCCGAGATGTACGTGCGGTATCCCTCGTAGATCGCGTTCGGATCGCCCAGCCCGACGGGCGCTTTCCACCACTTCACGTCGTGGTTGCCCGGGACGATGATCGTGCGGCTCACGCGCTGCGCGTCGCGGATAAAAGCGCGGGCACGCAAGAACTCGCCGGCGCGCGCGCGCTGCGACACGTCCCCCGAGATCGCGACGACATCGTAGCGCTCGGCCTGCACGAGCTCCTCGATCGCGTCGATCTGCTCCGGCACCGCCGGTCGCCCGAAGTGCAGATCGGAGACGTGCAGGACGGTGGTCACCCTGGCGCGGCGCCGATGCGCGCGATGATCGCGTCGGCGAACTCGGACGTGCTCGCGCTACCGCCGAGATCGCGCGTCGTCACACGTTTCTCCTTGATCGTCGCCTCGAACGCCTCGCGGATTCGCGCTCCGCGCGACGCGTCGCCCACGTGCTCGAGCATCATACAGGCCGCGAGAATCAAGGCACCGGGATTGGCGACGCCCTTGCCGGCGATATCCGGCGCCGTGCCGTGCACCGCCTCGAAGATCGCCGCATGCTCGCCGATGTTTGCGCCCGGCGCGAGGCCGAGCCCGCCGACGAGTCCCGAGATCTCATCGGAGAGAATGTCGCCGAAGAGGTTCGTGGTGACGATGACGTCGAACGTTTCGGGCTTCATCACGAGCTGCATCGCCATCGCATCGACGATGCGCTCTTCGAAGGCGATGCGTCCGGCGTACTCCGTCGCGATCGCGCGGCCGGTGTCGAGAAACAATCCCTGCGAGAACTTGAGGATGTTCGCCTTGTGGACGAGCGTGAGCTTCTTGCGCTCGTGACGCACCGCGTACTCGAACGCGTAGCGC
Source organism: Gemmatimonadaceae bacterium (assembly GCA_040003335.1). Lineage (GTDB taxonomy): Bacteria > Gemmatimonadota > Gemmatimonadetes > Gemmatimonadales > Gemmatimonadaceae > JALZAE01. The sequence continues at coordinate 6,184 of JBDUCS010000041.1, forward strand.
ACGACGCGCTCCGAGCCCGTGCGCGTAATCACCGCCGTCGACTCGGCGGCCGCGCGCGGGTCGTCGCCGATGCGCACGTAGTGCTCGATGCCGCTATACAACCCCTCGGTGTTCTCGCGCACGAGCACGATGTCCACGTTGTCGTAGCGACCCGGGACGATCGTCCGCGCCGGCCGCACGTTGGCGTAGAGACCGAATTCCTGGCGCAGGGCGACGTTGACGGAGCGAAATCCCGTTCCGACGGGCGTCTCGAGCGGTCCCTTGAGCGCGAGGTGCGTGCGCTTGATGGAGTCGAGCGTCGCCTGTGGCATTGGCTCGCCGGCGTTGGCGACCGCCGCCTGTCCGCCGAGCTGCCGGTCCCATTCGATCTCGGCGCCCGAGGCGGCGAGGATGCGAACGGTAGCGTCGGTAATCTCGGGACCGATGCCGTCACCGGGGATCAGAGTTATCTGCAAAGGCATGGGGACTCGAAGGCTGTCGGCGGTCAACTGATGGCTGTCAGCCGCGGTTCACGGTGCCGAGATCAAGTCGGCGACGCGAGCAGCGAGGCTCGCCGCGACGGCGTTGCTGTACACGAGCGCCGGGTCGCTGGCGACCTCGCCGCTCCATCGCGCCTGCACCATCCGCGTGTCGATCACGACGAGGTGCAGCACCGCGCGCGCCTGGGACGTACCGATCTTCTCGAAGCGTACCTCCACCGGAAGGAGCGCGTATCGCGCACCTTCGTGCAGCGCGACGAGCCCGCGCAGCTGCGTCGCGAGTGGATCGGGAATGAGATCGGGCACCTTCCGTGGCGGACGAAGCGCCTCTTCGCCGAGCGCGTAGGGATCGGCCACGTAGGTGGCGTTGCGCTTGGCCGATTTCACCACGTCGGCCGGGAGCACCCACGAGCCCTGCACCCCGCGCTCGCGCAACGCGAAGGTGAGCTCATCGTCGACGCGCTTGAGGAACTCCGCCGATGCGCCGATCTGGTCGTTCCAGCCGACGGCGTCGTTCACGCGCAGATAACGCGCCGGCATCACGAGGATCTTCTGCGCGGCGAATCCGGCGAGCGGCCGCGACGGCTGGCGCGGCGCCTCCTGCGGCGGCGGCGGCTCGGCAGGATTCTGTGCGACGGGCTTTGACGCGCAGGCGAGCGTCGCCACCACGAGAGGGCCCGAAGCGATGAGTGAGATAAGTCGCACAGATCTAAGCTAGCGAGGCAGACTGCGCGCAACTACGCCCTGACACGGCGATGAAAGCGAAAAAGCGGAGACGCGCCGCGCGTGTGATCGCCGGCCATTCGTTGACGACCGGGTGCCCGTTCCCCAAGTTGCGCGCGGCTCTTCAACGGGACTGCGGATGCGGAAAGCGGCGATGGTAGCGGTGTGGACGTGCGTCGCGCTGGCCGGCGCGGGCGCGTTCGCCGTGCTGTCGCTCTCGCGCGGCGAGCCGGTGAGCGCGGCTTGGCTCCTTACCGCGGCCGTGTGCACCTACGCGATTGCCTACCGCTTCTATAGCAAGTTCATCGCGGCCAAGGTCTTCGCGCTCGACGCGACGCGTCCCACGCCGGCGACGCGTCTCGGCGACGGGCGCGACTTCTGCCCGACGAATCGGTGGATCGTGTTCGGGCACCACTTCGCGGCCATCGCCGGACCGGGGCCGCTCGTCGGGCCGACGCTCGCGGCGCAATTCGGATTTCTTCCCGGCGCGATCTGGATTATCGTCGGCGTCGCGCTCGGCGGCGCGGTGCAAGACTTCGTCATTCTCGCCGCATCCACGAGGCGCGACGGCCGCTCGCTCGGCCAGATGGCGAAGGATGAGATCGGCCCCGTGGCCGGCTACACGGCGCTCATCGCCGTGCTCGGCATCATGATCGTGCTGATGGCCGTGCTCGGCCTCGTCGTCGTCAACGCACTCAAGGCGAGCCCGTGGGGCACCGTGACCCTCGGCCTGACGATCCCGATCGCGCTGTTCATGGGCGGTTACCTGCGCTGGTTCCGGCCGGGGCGCGTGCTGGAGGCGACAGCGATCGGGCTCGTGTGTCTCGGCGTCGCGCTCTACGCCGGCCGGTGGGTGGCCGAGGACGCGGCGCTCGCGCCCGTCTTTACGTTGAGCGGGCCGACGCTGGCGTGGTTGATCATGATCTACGCCTTCGCCGCATCGGTGATTCCGGTATGGCTCCTGCTCGCTCCCCGCGACTACCTCTCGGCGTTCGTGAAGATCGGCGTGGTGCTCGCGCTGGCGGTCGGCATTCTCGTGGTGCTGCCGCCACTGCAGATGCCGGCGCTGACGCAATTCACCAACGGCACGGGTCCGGTGTTCGCCGGCAAGGTCTTTCCGTTCGCGTTCATCACGATCGCCTGCGGCGCGATCTCCGGCTTTCACTCACTGGTCGCGTCGGGGACGACGCCCAAGCTGCTCGAGCACGAGACCGACGCGCGCCCGGTCGGCTACGGCGCGATGCTCATGGAGTCGCTCGTCGCGGTGATGGCGCTGATCGCCGCCTGCGTGCTGACGCCCGGTGTCTATTTCGCGATCAACGCGCCGGCGGCGGCGATCGGAACGACCGCGGCATCGGCGGCGGCGGCGGTCGCGCAGTGGGGCTTCGTGCTCGATCCCGCCGAGATGCAGCGGCTGGCGCATCAAGTCGGCGAAGCGTCACTGCTTTCGCGAACGGGCGGTGCGCCGAGCCTCGCGGTCGGGATGGCGCATCTCTTCTCGCGCGCGCTCGGCGGCGACGGCGCGATGGCGCTCTGGTACCACTTCGCGATCATGTTCGAGGCGCTGTTCATTCTCACCACGCTCGACGCCGGCACGCGCGTGGGCCGCTTCATGTTGCAGGATCTTGGTCGGCACGTGTGGAAGCCGTTCGGGCGTATGTCGTGGTACCCGGCGGTGGTGCTGTCGAGCGCGATCTTCGTCGCGATGTGGGGCTACTTCCTCTATCAGGGCGTGATCGATCCACTCGGCGGCATCAACTCGCTGTGGCCGCTGTTCGGCATCTCCAACCAACTGCTGGCGGCGGTGGCGCTCTGCGTTGGGACGACCGTGATCGTGAAGTCGGGCCGCGCCCGCTACGCGTGGGTGACGCTGCTGCCGCTCTCGTGGCTGGTGGTGGTCACTCTCACCGCCGGCTGGCAGAAGATCTTCGCCGACAGTCCCAAGCTCGGCTTTCTCGCGCATGCGCGTTTCATTGGCGATGCGCTGGCGGCGGGGACGCTTCCCGACGGCGCGAAGAGCACTGCCGACGCGGCACGCCTCATTTTCAACGATCGTCTCGACGCCGCCGTCGCGGCTTTTTTCATGATGTCGGTGCTCGTCGTCCTCGTCGCCTCGGCGACCGAGTGGATCAGCGCGGTGCGCGGAACCTCGCGCATCAGGACGACCGAGGTGCCGTTCACGCCGCTGCCGGCATCGGGGGACTGATCATGCGACGGCAGCACGAGTCTCGACAAAACGACACTGGCTCGTGGGTCGCCCGCGTGGCCGCCGTCGCGCGCGCCATCCTCGGCGTGCCCGACTACCAACGATACGTCGCCCACCTCGCCCGTCATCAACCCGGCGAGGCACCGCTCAGCGAGCGCGAGTTCGCCCGCCGTTCGCTCGAGGAGCGCTACGCCCGCCCCGGATCGCGCTGCTGCTAGCGACAGTGAAAGAGAAAGAAAGGAGATGCCGGATTCGTAATCGCGCGCGCTCCTCTGTCTTTTCTCTTTTCTCGAGCGCGGTGGTCCGGCCTGTGCATTGTCGTACGCTCGACCGGCCCCATGCACTCTCCGTTAGCAGCCGAGCAGTCATGCCGTTCATGCAGGCGCGCACGATCTTGATACTTCCGCGTGATGCCATCATCGGATCGCTCATGGGCGAGCTGGTCACCTTTTGCGGTCACTCCGCGCGCTATCCCCTCTCTGACGAGACGGCGGCGCAGGCGCTCACGCGCGTACAGCCGGACATCGTGCTGGTCGATGCCGACCACGACAGCGCATCGAACGGTGCGTTCATCAACGCCGCCAACGCGCGCTCCCGCGTCATCTACTTCGCCGGCGGCCGCAACGATCGCGAGCTGGAGCAGTTCGCTACGCAGCGCCGCGCGCTCGCGTTCCCGCTCCCCAACGGACCACGGCGGCTCGAGCAGACACTCGCCGCTGCCCTCCGCCTGTAACCGCACTACGCAAAACGTGAAGACGCACATGGCGCGCGAGAGCTCGCGCCGACCGTACGTTTTCACGTTTTACATTTTCGGCACGGGCGCGGGATACGCGGGAATTGCCGCGATGCCGAGCGCGCCGAGAAGGGCCATCGCCGCGCCGAACGCGAACGCTGCCTGCGAGCCGGAGCGGTCCCAGATCGCGCCAAAGATGATGGAGGCGGGGAGGGCGCCGAGCCCGATCGCCAAATTGTACCAACCGAAGGCCGCGCCGCGACGTGTCGCGGGGACGATATCCGCGACGAGCGCCTTCTCGACTCCTTCGGTCAAGCCGAAGTAGATCCCGTACACGGCGAACAGCGCCCAGGCGTGCCATTCGAGCCGCGCCACGCCGAAGGCGAAGTAGACGGCCGCATACAGAAGCCAGCCGCACACGATGAGCGGCTTGCGGCCGAACCGGTCGGCGAGCGCGCCGCCCGGCGTGCTCGACGCCGACTTCACCACGTGAAGAAGCGACCACAGAATCGGGATCAACGTCGCGGAGACACCGAGCTGGTTCGCCCGCAACAGGAGAAATGCGTCGGTCGAGTTGCCGAGGGTGAAGACGAGCACGACGCCGAGGAACGCCCAGAAACGCGCACCGAGGGTTCCGCCGCCGATGGACGTTTTCGCGGCCGCGCCCGCTTCGCCGCGCGGCACGTCACGCACGAAGGCGATCAGCACCGCGACGGCGACGAGTCCCGGTATGGCCGCGAGCCAGAAGACCGTACGCAGGTGTGACGATACCTCGGCGGCGGTCGGTTGCCGCGCGGCGAGATGCCGGAGCACGAAGAACGCGATCAGCGGACCGACCACGGCGCCTGCGTGGTCCGCAGCCCGGTGGAAGCCGAACGCACGGCCGCGGATCGATGGATCGACCGAGTCGGCGAGGAGCGCATCGCGCGGCGACGTGCGTATTCCCTTGCCGATGCGGTCGGCCACGCGAACGGCGAGAACGTGCGAGCTCGACTGCGCGATGGCGACCAGCGGCCGCACGAACGACGCGAGTGCGTAGCCGCCGAGCACGAGCGGCTTGCGGCGCTTGACGCGGTCAGACCACCAGCCGCTCGCGAGCTTCAGGAGCGACGCGACCGATTCCGCCGTTCCTTCGATGGCGCCGATCGCGCTCGCGCTGGCGCCGAGCACCGTGCCGAGAAAGAGCGGAAGGAGCGGGTAGATCATCTCGCTCGACACGTCGGTGAAGAAGCTCACCGCCGACATCGCGATGACGTTCCGGCCGAGTTTTTTCGGTGGCGCGGCGGCCTCGGGGAGAGCCGGCTCCGTCATTTCACCGACAGCGCAATGCCCCAGGGGAGCTTGCCGACGGCGATCGTCTTCAACACCCGAAGCGAGGTGGCATCGATGACGCTGATCGTGTTCGCCGGACCGTTCGCCGTGTAAAGGCGCGTGCCGTCGGCCGAGCGCGCGATGCCCCAGGGGCGGTCGCCGACGTGCACGCGGCCGGTAACCTTCGCGGAGTCGAGGGCGATGACGACGACGTCGCCGCCGCGGCCCGTCGTCACGAACGCGCGCGACTCGTCGGGCGAGAGCACGATCCCCATCGGCTTCGCGCCGTCGGTCGCGACGGGTATGGTCGCGACGACGCGGCGCGACTCGACGTCGATGAGGCTCACCGTCGACCCGACTTCCGCCGTGACGATCGCGCGCGCGCCGTCGTGCGTGAAAGTCGCCGCGCGCGGCCGCTTTCCGACGGGAATTCGGCCCAACAGCGTCGCCGACGGCCCATCGAATATCGACACTTCTCCGGTTCCCTCGCTCGTCACGAGCACCGTCCTGCCATCGGGGCTCGCCGCGACGCCCTCGGGCTCGCCCCCGACCCGAATCGCCGCCGTCACCTTCTTGCTCGCGACGTCGATGACGCTCGCCAATCCCGCGTCTTCGTTCGACACGTAGATCGTCTTGCCGCCGGGCGCGATGTCGAACGTCTCGGGATCGGATCCGCCGGGGAGCCGCCCTGTCACCGATCGCGTCGCGATCTCGATGACGGCGATGCCGTCGGCACTCTTGTCGGCCGGCGGGAGCGTCGATTCATCGACACCCGGGCCGCCTCGCGGCGAACCGCTCACGGCGACGTAGAGGGTGGCGTTGTCGGGCGATACGCGTATTCCGCGCGGCCGTTTCCCCACCTCGATCGTCGCCACGACGCTGTCGCTCGCCAGGTCGACGACCGACACGTCGTTCGATCCCTCGTTGCTGACGAACGCGTAACCGGCCGATCCGACCGCCGGCGCCACCGCGGCCGTGGCCGCGCCGCCCGCCGGCGGCTCGTCCTTGGCCGCGCACGCCGCGAGCGAGGCCATGAAAAACAGCATGCACTGACGCGGTCGCATCGTCGTTGCCAGCCGAGAGGACAGTGAGAAACCGCACACGCCACTACGTTCAACGATCATTGAGCATCCCCCACCGCGCCAGCGCCGGCGGAAGAGCTCCGTACGAAAGATACTCATCGTGAAATCGGCGGAGCTCGAACGAGGGGCCGCGCGCGCGGCGCACGTCTTCCCGCAACGCGAGGATGTCCCGGCGTCCGATCGCCGCCGCGAGCGCCCGCGTCGGCAGGGCGCAGATGGCACTCACCACGGAGCTCGCACCGGACTCCATACCGAGCTCGTCTCGCAACACACGCTCGGCGTCGGCGCGCGACATGTCGCGCGTGTGCAGCGCGACGTCGAGCTCGATCATGATCGCGCTTCGAAGAAGGTGCCAGGCGATGAACGCCAAGGGCGCTGAACCCGATGTCCACTCGTGCTCCGCGATGAGCGACTCGGCGTACAGCGACCAGCCGTCCTCGGCCGACGTCGATCGGAGCACGCGACGCGCGGGACGCACCGACCGGCGCGCCGTCGCTCGAAAGAGGTGGCGTCCGGGTACGCCATCATGCGCGCCGAGGACGGCGGCCTCCGCGTACGACGGACCGGCTGCGACGAAGATCGTCGCACGCGCGCCGTCGCCGATTGCCTCGGCGCTCACGTAAAGCGGCGAGGGGGCGACCCACTGCAGGAAGGTCGGCATCGGCGCCGCCAAACACTCGTCCGGCGGAATCGACGCCATCTCGTCGCGCGACGCGAGCTCGCGCCAGACGCCGATCGATGCGGCAATCGCGCGAACGACCGCGGCGCCCTCGGGCCGGCTCGCCTGGTGCTCGGCGATCAGGTCGCGCCAGTTGACGCCCTTGCCAGCGCCGCGCGCGATCGCGTCGAGCGACGCCAGCGACTCGGCCTTCAATCGCTCCGCGTATCGTGCCAGCACGTCGGCGTTGTCGGCGATCATGTGCGACGTGTTGAGCGTGCGGTCGAACAGCGGGCGGCCGATGGCGAACTCGTCGGTTGCCTCCTCGCGCGCCTCGCCCAGCCAGGAGGCGAACGCGGCGATCGCATCGTACGCGCGCGACCTTGCATCACTCGCCTCGTCTGGAATCTCGTCGACGGCTCCGGCGACGAGGAGCTGGAGCGCGGGAATCATCTCGAGCGCCGCGTCGATGAGTGTCGATGCGGGATCGGTGAGCGCTACACGAGCGGTCGCCAGAAACTCGGGGACGGCGGCGATCCGTGACTCGATCGCCACCGCTCGGGCCTCCGGGTCGTGCGCCGCACCGAGGCGGAGGAGCGCGATGCCGGAGGTGACCTGCCCAACGTGGAGTGTCGGGTCGCGCGTGAACGGCTGCTCGCGCTCGAGCACGAGGAGGTCGTGGCGCGCCGCATGGAGCACCGCGGTACGATCGATCTCGTCGTCGAGCGTGTCGGCGTCGGCCTCTTCGAGGCTCACGGTGTAGCTGCGCACCGCCGCGGCGAACTCGCGCACGCCCGTCTCGCTCCAATCGGCGAGGCGGCCGTCGTGCTCGTGTACGCCGGCCATCGTCGCGGCGACCGGATTCATTCGCCAGCGGAGATCGAGGTAGCCGTCGATCACGCTCGCCAGCGACGGGCTCACGCGCGCGTGGGCTCGCGCTTGTAGCGAGCGATGAGCTCGGTCACCTCGTCATCGCGCAGCGTACGGTTGAGCGTCTTCGCCGCGCCGAAGACGTGCTGGCAGAGCGCTTCGTCGCGCGAGTCGTAGCCGTGTTCGTCCAGCCAATAGCGCACGTTGGAGAGACCCGAGACCGGCGAGATGTCGATGCGCTGCGCCAGACCGAACTCGCCGGCCGGAATCGCCGAGTAGACCCGGTCGGCGAGCCAGGCGTGTCCCTTCTTGCGCGCCTTGATGATCGCCGCCGCATGCACGCCGGTGCCGGTGCGGAACGCGTCCTCTCCGAGCACCGGATAGCTCGGCGCGATCGGCACCTTGCAGGCGCGCGACACGAGCGCCGCGTACGCGGGCAGCGCGCTCAGGTCGTGCTGGTGCGTGCCAAGCAGCTTGAGATTGATCAGCAAGAGATCCATCTCGGCGTTGCCGACGCGCTCGCCGATGCCGAGGGCCGTCGCGTGCACGCGGTCGGCGCCCGCCTGGATTGCCGCGAGACAGTTCGCGATGCCGAGCCCGCGATCGCGGTGGCCGTGCCAGTCGAGCTGTACCTCCTCGCCGCTCGGCGCGATGATCTCGTCGCGCACGAAGCGGAGTAGCCGCCTGACGCCGGAGGGTGTCGCGTGTCCAACCGTGTCGGCGACACAGAGGCGCCGCGCGCCCCACCGGATCGCGTTCGAGTAGAGCGCCTTGAGTGTGTCGGGCGCGGCCCGCGTCGTGTCCTCGGTCACGAACATGACCGGCAGGCCTTCGCGGACCGCGTACGTCACCGCCTCTTCACTCACCCGGAGCATCTTGTCGAGCGTCCAGTCTTCCGCGTACTGCCGGATCGGCGAGGAGCCGATGAACGTGGCCGCCTCGATCGCCATCCCGACTTGCTGCGAGATGCGCACGACCGGCTCGACGTCGGCGATCGTCGTGCGCGCGGCGCAATTCGCCGAGAGCGGGATTTTCTGCTCGACGATCTCGCGCGCGAGCGCCAGCGTGTGCTCGACGGCCCGCGGCCCGGCGCCGGGAAGCCCGATGTCCGCGGACGCGATGCCGAGCGCCGCCATGAGATGCAGCAACTGTTTCTTGTCGTCGATCTCCGGATCGGTCACCGACGGGCACTGCAGTCCATCACGCAGCGTCTCGTCATTCAACTCGACGCGCGCCGCGGCCCAGTCGAACTCCTGACCGACCGAGTTCCAGTCGTAGATGAGATCGCGTTCCGAGGGCTGAGAGTCATCGAGCATGCTCGAAATGTATTCCCTCGTGCGTCGGGCGTCAGATCAGGCGCCAATGGTTCCAACAGACCCGCGCCCGACAGCAGGCGCCTACTTGATTCCCGGACGATGAACGCTCTATTGCAAGCGATGTCCGTGACCTCAACCCTCCGAGCCCAGTGGCCGTCGCGCGCGCTGTACCACGCGCGGAAGCGGCTTGCCGCGCGCGATCAGGAGACTGTCGCGTCGCAGGTGACGCTGACGGAGATCGCGGCGCCGACGGGTGAGGAGGGGCAGCGCGCGGCGGCCGTCGCCGACCGCTTCCGTGCGCTCGGCCTCGATGGCGTGCACGTAGACGCGGCGGGCAACGTCGTCGGCACACGCGCGGGGACGTGCGACGAGGCGCCGGTGGTCATCTGCGCGCATCTCGATACGGTCTTCCCGCGCGATGTCGCGCTGCACGTTCGGCACGAGGGAGCGCGGCTGATCGCGCCCGGCATCGGCGACAACGGTCGCGGACTTGCCGCGATGCTCGCGCTCGCCGACGTGATGGATGGCACGACGCTCCGGACGCGTGCCCCGGTGGTCTTCGCCGCAACCGTCGGCGAGGAAGGACGCGGCGACCTGCGGGGCGCGAAGGAGCTGTTCGCGGGCGCGCTCGCCGGAGCCGCCGCCGCGATCGCGCTCGACGGCGCCGGCGACGAGCGGATCGTCCACCGCGCCCTTGGCTCTCGGCGCTATCGCATCGCCTTCTACGGTGTGGGCGGCCATAGCTGGACATCGTACGGCGTGCCCAACGCCGTGCACGCCGCGGCGATCGCCGCCGCGAAGATCGCGCGCATCGCGCTCCCCGGCGCGCCGCGCACGACGCTGTCCGTCGGCCGCATCGGCGGCGGCATCTCCGTCAACGCGATTCCCGACGAAGCATGGCTCGAGATCGATCTCCGATCCACGTCGTCGGCGGTGATCGAGCGCCTCGACCGCGAGATTCGCGCGGCCGCGCGCGCCGCGGACGGCGAGGAGAGCGGTCGCCGTATTCGCGGAGCCGCGCCGCTCTCCATGACAATTGCCACGATCGGCGACCGTCCCAACGGCGAGACGCCGGTCCAGCATCCGCTGGTCGTGATGGCGATGGAAGCGACGCGGCTGATCGGCCGGGACCCGGAGGCCGCCAC
>JBDUCS010000042.1:0-16640 GCA_040003335.1 Gemmatimonadaceae bacterium
GGGCTCGCTCGCGCACGACCGACTCCGCGGCGCCGATCAATTCCGGCACCGCTGCCGCGCCGTTCTCGCTATTCGTCGGCTGCCGGTGCGACTCGACGATGCGGCCGTCATCGTCGATGAAGCCGATCTCGACCTTCGTGCCGCCGATGTCGATGCCGAGCGCGAGCGAGCCGGTCATGGCGTGCCGTCCACTACGAGATGTGATGCGCGAGAGCGCCGCCGGTTGGCGGCGAGGTAGAGCGCGGCGCCGATCGCGTTGGCGATCCCGACGACGCTCGCGATCTTCGCCGCGAACGCGAACCAGCTCACCACGTCGACGATCGGAAAGATCGATAGCACGACGTAGAGCATCGTCGTCGCGAATCCGGCGGCGGCGGCGATTCGAAGCCAGAGTGGCGAGCGCTCCGATGCCCCGGCCGCGCGAAAGCCGAGAATCGGAATGGCGAACAGCGCGAGGTACGTGAGGCCATAGAAGATGCCCGCCGCGTTGTCGAGGAGCTGAAACGCCTCCTGCTCGCCGACGCCCGCGGTGCCGGCGAGCGCAAACGCCATCGCACACGCGCCGACGAAGAGAATCGAGTTCGCCGGCGTCTTGTAGCGCGGATGCAGCCTCGTGAACCACGCCGGCATGAGGTTGTCCCACCCGGCGACCATCGGCATGCGCGACGTCGCCGTGAAGAGCACGCTCGAGTTGGCGACGGTCCGCGACGTCACGGCGAACACGGCGAACGGGACGATCACCGCCACGGCGCCCGCCGACCCGAACGCGGCGCGGAACGCCTGCGGGATCGGTCCGATGAGGTCGACCTTGTCCGGGCTCGTGAAAGCGAGGATCACGCTCGTCCCCATGATGAACATCACGGCGATGATCGGCGCGGCGATCATCACCGACCGGCCGATGCTGCGCTTCGGATCGCGCGACTCGCCAGCGAGCACGGCGACGTACTCGAATCCGCTCAGCGCGCCAACGGCGAGCTTGCCGAAAATGTTGAGACTCAAGAGCGACAACGCGGGCAGCGTCACCGCGAATGGGTGGTAGGCGCGCACGGTACCGCGCGCGATCCCGATGAACGGCAGCGAGAGGAGCAGTGCGAACGCGCACAAGAGCAGCACCGCGCCGATGTTGTGCACCCACTTGCTGAGCGAGAGCCCCTTGATCGATACGAGCACGAGCGCGGCGATCAGCGCACCGCTCACGGCGTTGATGAACGCGTGATTGTTGATCAGTCCCGATCCACGGGCGCCAAGCATGTACACGATTGCGTTCGCGACCTGGATGCCGAACGCGCCCAACAGCACGATCGCGTAGACCCAGAGATTCCAGACCACCATGAACGCGAGGCCGTCACCCAAACCGCGCTTTGTCCATTGATACAGTCCGCCCTCGAGCGGAAAGCGACGGCTGAGATCGATCACCACGAGCGCCTGCGGCAGATAGAAGAGGAGCATCGCCGCAAGCCAGAAGACGATCTGCGACGACCCGAGCTTCGCCGCCGCGCCGACCCAGCTGAGGCCGACCACGTACAGGATCTGCGTCAGCACGAGATCCGCGAGACCGAGCTCCCGCTTGAGGCCGGATTCTTCGCTCATGGCGGAGATGTTGTAGGGCCTCGGGACTCGGGACCAGGGGCGAGGCGTGGATTTGTCGATCCACAATCCGCAATCCACGATCGACGATCCGCTCCTCAGTCCTCGCTCGGCTCCCTATTGTCGATCGTCTTGAGCGCCGCCGCCCGCAGATATTCGCTCGCGTCGTCCCGCGACAACGGCTTGGCGAAGAAGTAGCCCTGGCCCAGCTCGCAGCCGAGCTGCCGCAGAATCGCCAATTGCTGTCCGTTCTCGATGCCTTCCGCGACGGTGCGCAGGCGAAGCGTGCGGCCGAGGGCGATGATCACGCGCGCGAGCGCGGGGTCGTCCCCCGCGGAGCCGATGCGGTCGACGAACGCCTTGGCGATCTTCAGCACGTCGATGGGAAATCTCTGCAAGTAGCTCAGCGACGAGTAGCCCGTGCCGAAGTCGTCGATCGCCAGCTGCACGCCGAGCATGCGCAGATCCTGCAACCGGTCGAGCGTCTGCTCGGTGTTCGCCATTAGCACGCTCTCCGTCAGCTCGACGACGAGATTGTCCGCGGGGAGGCCAGAGTCGCGCAGCGCGTCGGCGACTTCGGTGACGAGTCCCGGCTGCTGCACCTGGCGCGCCGACATGTTCACCGTGACGGTGAGCGGCACCTCACCGGGATACTGCAGCTGCCACTGGCGCGCTTGCCAGCACGCGCGGTGCAGCACCCAGCGGCCGATCGGCACGATCAGGCCGCTTTCCTCGGCGATCGGAATGAACACGGATGGCGGCACGAAGCCGCGCCGCGGATGACTCCAGCGACAGAGCGCTTCGACGCCGGTGACTTTCCCCGTGCGCAGGTCGACGATCGACTGGTAGTGCACCGCCAGCTCCTCGCGCTCCACCGCGCGCCGGAGGTCGGCCTCCAGCTCTAACCGCTCGAGCACCGCGACGTGCATCGATTGCTCGAAGATCGCGTAGAGCCCCTTGCCGCGGCTCTTCGCCGTGTACATCGCGACATCGGCGTTGCGCAGCAGCTCGTCGGCGTTCTCGCCGGCCTCGGTGTACGCGATGCCGATGCTCGCATTCACGAACATCTCGCCCTCGCCCATCAGGAACGGGCGCGTGAGCGCCGCCGCAATGCGCTCGGCGACCTGCGTCACGGTCTCGGCGTTGGGCGCGTCTTCGATCAGCACGGCGAATTCGTCGCCGCCGAGTCGCGCCGCCGTATCGCTCGCACGCAGGCACGCCTGCAACCGCTCGGCGGCGGCGACGAGCAGCCGGTCGCCGGCCGCGTGGCCGAACGAATCGTTGATGGTCTTGAAGTTGTCGAGGTCGAGAAAGAGCACGGCGACGGTTCGCGGATCGCGATTGATGCGCGACAATGCGTGTTCGACGCGATCGCGGAACAGCGCCCGGTTCGCGAGGTTCGTCAGCGGATCGTGGAACGCCTGATGGGTGAGCTGCTCCTCGAGCGCTTTGCGGTCCGTCACGTCGCGCGTATTGAGCACGACACCGGCGACCGTCGGCTCTTCGAGCAGATTGGTCGCGATGTTCTCGACGTGGATCCACGCGCCATCGGCGCCGCGGAGGCGCCACGTGATCGGCGTCGATGGGCCGACGGCGCGCGACACGTCACCGAACGCGGCGAGCGCCTTGGGAATGTCCGTCGGATGGATGAGCTCGGTGAGCCTCGTCCCGACCACGTCGTCCGCCTCCTGGCCGAGCATCCGCTCGACGGATGGGCTGACGTAACGGATCGTGCCGTCGACCTCGAGGATGGTGATCACGTCGCTCGAGTGTTGCACCAGCGCGCGGAAGCGAGCCTCGCCTTCCCGCGCCGCATGCTCGGCCAGCACGACGCTCGTTTCGCGGACAGCGACGAGCTGACGCGCGATCACGAGCGCGGTGAGGACGGCCGCGCCAATGACCAGGCCGCCCACCGGATCGGTCCACTGACGCACCTCGACCGTCAACAGCAGCAGGAAGCCGGCGCCGACGGCGAGATAGGGCATCGCGGTGATGGTCCGGTCGGCGTGCCGCGCCATCGGTGCGACCGAGCTGGGACGACTGGCGAGGCGGTACTGGAAGAATGCGGCGAGCACGATGCCGGCGTCGCCGAACTGCATCGTCGCATCGACCCACCCGCCGCCGAGCGCTCCGCTCGCGACGTACGTGTGTCCGAGCGCGAGCACGCTCCCGAGCTGCAGCAGCTGCGACGACACGAGCACGGCGAGCGAACCGCGCGCCGCCGGATCTCGCTCCCGCTGCAGCAGGCTCCATCCGGCGACGACGAGCGCGACGTAGCCCAGCGGAAAAAACACCGCGGCGACGATGATCGCCGGCGCAGTGCTCGACGGAGCGTCCGGGTGCAGCACGAAGTACCAGCACACCATCGCGCCGGCGACGACGACCGTGATCGCGTCGAGCCAGAGCCGAATTCGCTCGCGCGTCGTGCGCATGCCGCGCGGCGCGCCGAGCATGCCCCAGAGCACGCAGGGGAAGAAGGCCGCGTACGGCACCGCGCTCGCGAGAAGCCATTCGTCGCTGTGAGGAAGGGCGAGACGGAATACGCTCGTCAGATTCCCCAACGTCATCGCCGCGTAGCCGATCGCGATGCCCGTCCAGAGCCGGGTCACGTGTGACGCCACGCCGCGTGCGGCTCCCGTTCGGGCGGCGCCCCAGGCGAGTGCTGCCACCGCGAGGCTCACGGGGAAGGCCGGCACGGCGGCGACGCCTAGCATCTGCGCGTTCGCAGCGACGTGAAGGATCGCCACCAGCACCGCGTACCCGACGGCAACGCCCGCGATCCTGCGCGCGCGCGCGAGGCGGCCGTCGTCACTCTCGGGCGCGACAACGCGCTCCGGATGAACAGGAGGGTTGGACATCACCAGTTAGGACGTCCCAACCCCAGGCGCAGCAACTATTACCGCGAGAAAAAACAAAAGAGAGACGAGCAGTCTCTCTTCTCTCTCGCGTTCTTTCTTTCTTATTGTTGCACCGCCTCGATCACGATCTCGATCTTCACCTCGTCGCCGAGCATCATCCCGCCGCCTTCCACGGCGCGGTTCCACGTCACACCCCAATCGAGGCGGTTCACGGTCACCGACGCCTCGAAGCCGACGCGTGCCTTCCCGGATTGCGTCTTCGTCGCGCCAAGATACTTACCCGTGAGCACGACGGCTTTCGTCACGCCCTTCATCGTCAGGTCACCGGAGATTTTCAGCTCGTCGCCGCTGCGCTCGACCTTGTTGCTCTTGAAGGAGATCGTTGGATTCTTCTCGGCGTCGAAGAAGTTCGGCGAGCGCAGGTCGGCGTC
This sequence comes from Gemmatimonadaceae bacterium, assembly GCA_040003335.1. Classification (GTDB taxonomy): domain Bacteria; phylum Gemmatimonadota; class Gemmatimonadetes; order Gemmatimonadales; family Gemmatimonadaceae; genus JALZAE01. The sequence goes on from JBDUCS010000042.1 coordinate 4,877, forward strand.
GCGACGGTCGTTGTTCGTCGTGATGCTCGCCGTGTTCAGCGTGACGTCGACGCTGCCGCTCGACCAGTTGGTCGGATCGGCCGTGATTGTCGCGTTCCAATCCTTGAACGAGCCGCGCACGCGACTGACGAAATGGCGAATGACGAACTCGACCGACGAGTGCGCGACATCGACCTTGTACACGACGGGATCGGCGGCGCGATCGACCGGCGCCTTTGGCCCCATGGATGAAACGACCAAGGATCCTAGCAGCAGTACGGCAAGGTGAAGCACGCGGCCTCCGATACGGCGGAAAAAGGTCGCCGAGGATGGCGGATAAACGACGAACGCGGGTGAGCCGGCGACTGGCCGCCGGCTCACCCAAGATAACGCGCTGCGCCCGTCGGCCGTTGCGCGTCTAGTCGCTAGTCGGCGCGCTCCGAGTCCGCCGCGCCGCGCGACCGGACGCCGTGCTCGAACGCCGCGCGCACGAGCGGTCGCGCGCGCTTCCAGGCGACGACGGCCGCGGTCGCCTTCGATTCCCACACGCGCTCGAGCTCGGCGGCCACGTCGGCGTACGACCGGCCCGCGTTCGCCAGATCTCGACCCGCGCGCAAACCGAGTTGATAGGCAGGACGCACATCATCGTAGACCCAGTCGCCGGCGTTCGCATTCAACGGCCTGCCCAACACCGCGGATCGCTGCACTTGCTCCTCGAAGTGACGCCGAAAGTGGCTGTCGTCGCTGGCGCTCCACTTGTCGGAGCCGTCGCGTTGGCGCTCGTTCATTAGATGTTTCATGTGTCCTCCCTGTGCACGATCGGACCCGCGGTATCGCGCAAGTTCGGCGCCACTTTTCATTCGCGCGCAGCGTTACGCAGCGTGTCGAAGTCGGCCATCGTATCGATGTCGTGCGGCGCCGCGAGATCCAGGGTGACGAGCGTGACGCGATGCGGAGTGCGCGCGATCACATCGCGGCCGCCGCGATCGCCGCCCACGCCGCGCAGCTCGCCGAACAGCTCGCTCGAAAAGAGCACCGGATGTCCGCGTTCGCCGTTGGCGTAGAGCGGCTGCGCGATCGTCGCGCCGCCATTCACGTAGGCACCGATGAGCGCGTCGATCGCCGCCACGCTCACCATTGGCTGGTCGCCGAGGATGATAACCGCGGCGCCGATGCCAGGCTCGAGCGCGTCGAGTCCGGCGCGGAGCGACGCGCTCATGCCGGAGCGCGAGTCCGCCGCGACGACGCATCGCACCGGAAGCCCCTCGAGCGCATCGCTCAGTTCCGTGGCGCCGGGAGCGAGCACCACGACGACGTCGGCGGCAAGCGAGTGCGCGGCGGCGATCGCCGCCCACCGCACGAGCGGCGCGCCGTCGAGCAGTGCGAGAAGCTTCTGCGAGCCGAAGCGCGTCGACGCGCCGGCGGCGAGCACGATCGCCGCGACGCCCGGCTCGGATCGATCACTCATGCGCCGGCGCCCCGTCGCATCGATTGCACGATCTCGGCGGCGATGCTCAGGGCGATCTCGGCCGCGCCCTGCGCGCCGATGTCGAGACCGACCGGCACGTGCACGCGGCTCAGCGTCTCGCGCGACACGCCGTCGGCGGCGAGATAGTCGAGCACCGCCGCGCCCCGCTTGCGGTTGCCGAGGAGCCCGACGTATCCCGCATCGCTGGCCAGCACGATCTTGAGCACGGGAATCTCGAACTTGTAATCGTGCGCAGTGAGCACGACCGCCGTCGCCGGCGTGTAGCGCATGCGCGCTGCGTGATCATCGATCGCGCCGGCGAGTATTTCGTCGGCGAGCGGAAAACGCTCGGGCGTCGCGAACGTCGGACGCGGCTCGACGACGACCGTACGCCATCCCAGCTGGTGCGCGAAGGCGACGAGCGGGATCGCCACGTGCGTGCCGCCGAAGGCGATCAGCGTCACCGGCGGCGCGTGTACGTCGAGAAAGTGGTCGGCCGCCGCGCCGCCGCCAGCGGACGCGTCGAGTGTCACGGCGCGGGATGCGCCGCCGCGCAATGCCATCAGCGCCGCCGCGGCGGCGGCATCGTCGAGCGCCGTGTCGCCCAACGAGCCGGTGCGCGTGCCGTCGGCGTGTACGACGAGCCGCGCCGCCCCGCCGCCCAGCGGCGTCACGACGACCGCGGCACGTCCGGCCTCGCGCGCCGCGCGGACGGCGCGGTGCGCCGCGACGACGGGATCATCGGCGTCACGCACGTCGACGCGTTCGACGAGCACGTCCACCGCCCCACCGCACGTGAGCCCGATCGCCCACGCGTCGTCGTCGCCGAGCGACAGCGAGAGAAGCTCGCTGCGGCCGGACGTGATCACGTCGGCGGCTCGCGCGATGACTTCGGCATCAACGCATCCGCCGATCGTGACCGAGCCGAGCACGCGCCCATCGCCGGCCACCCACATGGTGGCGCCGGCCTTTTTGGGCGTGGTCCCCTTGGCGGCGACGAGCGTCGCCAGCGCGACGTGGCGCTCGCTGCGCCGAAATTCTTCGAGTGTGCGATCGAGAGTGTCCATGAGCTCAACCCAGGCGTCGGGTGATCGTCCGTCGTCGGCGCATGATGGTGCGTGCCGTGATTCGATGACGGAACATTCAAGAAAAATGGTAACGTGCCGTTGGGGGGGCCCCCCACGCGTGGAATCCTATTGCCGCGAGCGCCTCACGCGCATCTGACGACCGGCGCCTGCCACCACGCTTTAGATCCGACTGGCAAGCACGGTCGCCAGCGCCATGATTGTTTCCTGCGGATTCACGCCCAGCGCCGTCGGCAGAATCGAGCCGTCGACCACGTATACGCCGGGCGCGCCGCGCACCTCGCCGTTGGGCGTGCACACGCTCGTTCGCGCATTGCCGCCGAGCCGGCACGTGCCGTTCACATGCGCCGAAAATAGGGGAAGCAGATTCGGCTCCGCGCCGAGCATTGCCACGCGGTATGCCTCGGTCGGGCTGCGCATCAGCAGCTCGCGCGCATGCATCGGCCGGACGGTCTGCGCACCCGCCGCGAAATGGAGGCGCGCCGCCGCCTGAATGCCGCGCACCAGCGTTCGCCCGTCGGCCTTCCCGAGCCGATACGCCACCTTCGGCCGCCCCTTCCTGTCGATCGTCACTGCGCCGTTCGACGCGTCGCGGTCGGCGCCGTCGCGCACCAGCACGATCATCGCCCCCAATCGCGCGTACTGCCGCATCACACGCTGGTGCGCCTCGCCCCAGTACGGAATCGCCACCGATGAGAGCGCCGGATAGAGCGGCGGACACTCGATCCAAAAACCGTATCCATCGTCGGAGGCCAGAAACTCGTCGCACACGGCCGACAATGGGATCCCGGCACCGCCCTGCATCTGGCGGTCGTACGTCGCGATCACGGGCGACGTCGGATGTAGGCGTAAATACTTTCCGACCACGTCGTTGCCGAGCGACGATCGCTGAAGAATGGTTGGTGTGCCGACCGCGCCCGCCGAGAGGACGACCGTTTGCGCCTCCACCACGACCCGCCCGCGCGGCGCGCTGCTCGCGCGATCGAGCACCGTCGCCCGCACTCGCTTGAGCGGTCGAGCTCCGCCCCGCTCGGCGATCTCGATCCGGTCGACCCGCACATCACTGTAGAGCCGCGCGCCGGCGGCGAGCGCGCGCGGAACGAACGTGACGAGCGTGCTCTGCTTCGCGCCGTAGCGACAGCCGATGCCGCAGAATCCCGATCGCACGCATCCGCTGGCGTTGATCCGGCCCGCTGCGGCGCGCCATCCGAGAGAGCGCGCGCCGTCGAGGATCGCACGGTTGCTCGGCGAGTGCGCGTCGTCCGGCACTGTCGCCGTGTGCGTCTCGCGCTCGATCAGATCGAAGACCGGCGCCAGATCGCTTGCGCTCATTCCCTCGGTGGCGTGGTCGTCTGCCCACTCGTCGAGCACCCACTCCGGCGTGCGCAACATCACCATCCAATTCACCGTGGTGCCACCGCCGACGCTGCGCCCTTGCAGCAGCATCGCCGAGAGATCCGTCGTCGCGCGCATCGCCTGATCGGCGTAGAGCCGCGGCGCGAGCGCGCCTTCGTCCTCGGTGAAGTCGGATGCGGTGTAGTAGCCGCCTTCTTCCAGCAGCACCACGTCCAGTCCACGCTCGGCGAAACGGGCCGCAACCACGGCGCCGCCGGCACCGCTCCCGACCACGCAGACATCGGCGCGCAGCGTCGTCTCGGCGCCGAGCTCGCTCCCTAGCGTCACGCCGTGCGGAACGCGATTGAGCTCGTGCCACCGCTCGTCGGTGATGGTGCTCTGCATCGGCACGCGCAACGCTTCCGAGATGCGCGCCACCGGCTCGTTCTCCGCCGCCGATCCACCGACGACCGGCCCTTCCGACGACAGCTCCGGTTCGCGCGGCCACAGCGCACCCCTGTAGCCGATCGCACGGTGCGCTTCCGGTTGCGCGTAGTACGTCGATAGCACGAGCCGTCGCAGTGCCTGGAACAGCGTCCGCCGCACCGGTATGCGGCTGAGCTCCCACGACGCGAGCCACGCATGCTGCTCAGTCGGCGACATCGCCGTCATGCGCCGCGGCCGGCCGCTGAACGCCAACGCCGAAAGTGCGCTCCCGACGATGCCGAGCGCTTGCACCACCTGCGCGCCCGTCGCCGGATCCATCGCCTCGATGCGCTGCGCGACGAGCGCCGGCAGATCGACCGCGCCGTCACCCGGCTCGAACGCGGACGGCACGAGGCGTTGGCACACGGCGGCAAGCGTAGCGGCGGATCGCGGATGGCGGATCGCGGATCGCGGACTCTCAGTCAGCGATCGAGGAGTCATGCGTCTACGCCACGATCCGCGATCCGCGATCCCTGGTCGGCGCTTCCCGTCCAGACCAGTTCCCAGGACCGCGTCTCGCCCACCGCCAGCCAGTGCGCGGACTGCCAATCGCCGAGTGCGTCGCCGAGCGTGTCCGGCGCGCCGATGCACGGCTCGAACGCGAGATTGCGATAGCGGCTCCGGCCGCGGAACGGCCACCAGCCGCCCTTGTTCAGCCAGAGACCGAAGTTCGGTACCTCGCGCGCATTCCACGCGCACGCGAGCTCGGCGCCACCCTGGCGAATCGCGGCGCGCCCCTCGGGCATGTCCAGAAACAGCTTGCAGGCGAACCGCTTCGCCATTTCGTCCGGCCGCGACGCGTCGAGCTCCGGTCCCGCCTTCGTTCGCAGCCGCGGCCAGCGATGCTCGGCGCCTACGCCGAAGAGGTCGATGTGATGCTGCGCGTACACGCGCACCGGCGCGCCCTCAGGAAGCACGATGCGCGTCTCGGGCGTCAGCGCAATGAGCGGATGTGACGACCAGATGAACGGCAGCGGCGCCGAGCCGGCATTCGTTGCCCGATAGCGCATGCGCACCGCGCCGTCGCTCTCCACCGTCACGCGCCGCTCGAACAGATACGCCATGCGGCGGCCCTGCCACTCGCACGTGGCCGAAGGCGGGCCACCGTTCGTCTCCACCTGCACCGCGGCCGGCTGCGACCATAGCTCGCCGTGATCCGGAAGCGCGAGCCCGGCGTAGCGCTCGATCTCGGGCGGAAGCGCGCACGCGCCGACTGTGGGAAAGCATTCGTCGTAGCCGCCCGAGTCCGCCGTCTCGACGTAGCTCTCGCCGTCGCGCGGACGCCGGAACGGGATCGTGTCACTCTTCCAGAGCCAGTCGCGCCCGGCGATCTCCATCTCGCTGATCTTCCCGCCGAGCGCGGGGAGAATCACCACGCGTGACCCGCCGGCGCGCAGCTCGACCGACGACAACGGATCGGCCGCGGCCTCGGCACGGAGACCGAGCGATCCAAACAGTCTCCCGAGCGCTGCTTTCATTGGTGCCTCGCGCCGCGCCGTGATCCTGCTCAGCTCTCGGACAGCTCCACGCCGCGCGTCGCGAAGATGCGCGTGACCGTCTCGCCGATCTTGTTGTTCGGCGTACTCGCGCCCGCGGTGAGACCCACGCGCACCGGACCCGGCGCCGCGAGCCACGCGCCCGCGTCCGCCTCGTGATGATGCGTCCCCGTGACGCGGTAGTGAATGGACCCCGTCTCCGGATCGATCCCCGACGCATCCTCGATGTGGTACGTCGGCACGCGCTCGGCGCACAGCGCGGCGAGCGAGATGGTGTTGCTCGAGTTGAAGCCGCCGATCACGACCATCGCGTCGAGCGCGCCATCGTCCAGGAGCACCATCACCGCGTCCTGCCGGTCCTGCGTCGCGCTGCAGATCGTGTCGAACGAGCGGAAGTTTGCTTGGGCGTACTCCTCGCCCCGGCTGCGCGCGAGCGTACGGCCGACTTCCGCGGCGATCGCCAGCGATTCCTTCGCCAGCATCGTCGTCTGGTTCGCGACGCCGATGCGCGCGAGATGGACGTCGGGATCGAAACCCACCGACGCCCGCTCGCCGTACTTCGCCAGAAAGCGCAGGCGGTCGCCGCGCCCCTCGATGTACTCGCACACTTCGCGCGCCTCGGCCATGTCGCGCACCACCAGATGGTGCGCGCCCGGATACTTGGTCGCCTGCGACGCCGTGGCGCGCGTCTCTTCGTGATAGTGCTTGCCGTGGATCAGCGAGGTGAAGCCATCGCGCGCGTAGCCCTCGACGCGCTTCCAGACGTTGAGCACGGAGCCGCACGTCGTGTCGACCATCACGCAGCCGACGGCACGCAGCGCCGTGAAGTCGTCCATCGTCACGCCGAACGCGGGTAGAATCACGACGTCCTCCGCCGTGAGGTCGCCGAAGGAGAACCGCCCCTGTGCGTTCGTCTCCAGAATCGTGATCCCCATCTCGCGCAGGCGCTCGTTCACGTGCGGATTGTGGATGATCTCGCCGAGGAGAAAGGTGCGGCGGTCGGGAAATTTGCTCCGCGTCTGGTACGCGTACTCCACCGCCCGCTCGACCCCGTAGCAGAAGCCGAATTCCCGCGCGAGCCGCACCGTCACGTCGCCCGCGGTCAGAGCGAAATGCCCGTCGCGCAGCCGGTCGACGAGCCGCGCCGAATACTCCGCATCGAGCGTCCCCGCGACCACCGTTTTTAGCCCGAAGCCCTTGCGAAAATAGGTCTCGTCCATGGAGGGAAAGGTATGGGCCGGATGACGGCGTTAGTAGGGCGCCGCGACGAAGGGTGACGCCCGGTGCGCCACGCGCCTAGTATCACACATGTCCGCGACCCACCCTCTGGACCTCGACTTCGTCGCCTTCCAGGAGGCGATTGCCGCGGAATACTCGCTCGAGCGCGAGCTCGGGCGCGGTGGGATGGGGATCGTCTATCTCGCGCGCGAGGTGCGCCTCGATCGGTACGTCGCCATCAAGCTGCTGCCGCCGGCGCTCGCGGCGCGTCCCGGGCTCCGCGAGCGCTTCGTCCGCGAGGCGCGCACGGCGGCCAAGCTCTCGCGTCCCCACATCGTGCAGATCCATCGCGTCGACGAGGTCGGCGCTCCAGACCATCCGGCTGGACCTGTTGCGCCTGCACGGCGGCACCGACACCGTCGCTTCACTCACCACGGCGATCGAGTCGGCACGCGAGTTGAGCGAGCGGATCAGGTACCAGGTTGAGGGGCGGAGGGAGGCGGATGCGGCACTGGAGTAACCGAAAAACGAATCACGAAAAACGAAATGGTGATCGAGTCCGACGCGCGTTCTCGTCTTTTCGTGATTCGTTTTGCTGTTGCGGATACCGGGCGCTATCGTAGCTGGATGACATCACCCGACGCCGAGTTCATCGACCTGCAGGGCGCGCTCGCGGGACAGTTCTCGCTCGAGCGCGAGCTCGGCCGCGGCGGCATGGGCATCGTCTACCTCGCGCGCGAGGTGCAGCTCGAGCGGCCAGTCGCGATCAAGATGTTGCCACCGGCGCTCTCCGCCCGCGCCGACCTGCGCGAGCGCTTCATGCGCGAGGCGCGCACCGCTGCCAAGCTCTCGCACCCGAACATTGTCCCGATCTTCCAAGTCGACGACGTCGGCGGCTTCGTCTTCATCGTCATGGCCTTCGTCGATGGCGAGACGCTGACCCAGCGCGTGCGGCGCATGGGGCCGCTCCCGCCGCACGAGGCCTCGCGGCTCATCCAGGAGATCGCCTGGGCGCTCGCCTACGCGCACGCGCGCGGCGTGATCCATCGCGACATCAAGCCCGACAACATCATGATCGAGCGCGGCAGCGCCCGCGCGTTCGTCACCGATTTCGGCATCGCGCACGCCAGTGATACCAGCGCGCTCACCGAGATGGGCCAGGTGATGGGCACCGCGCACTACATGAGTCCCGAGCAGGCCGCCGGCGAGCCGCTCGACGGGCGCAGCGATCTCTACTCGTTAGGCGTCGTCGCGCACTTCGCGCTCACCGGCCAGCTCCCATTCGACGGGCCGACGGTGCAGTCGATCCTCGCCAAGCATCTCACACAACCGCCGCCGCCCGTGGCGAGCGTCAATCCGGCCGTGCCGCGCTCGCTGGCGCAGGCGGTCGACCGCGCGCTCGCCAAGCAGCCCGACGCGCGCTACGCGAGCGGCGAGGCGCTGGCCGAAGCGATCACCCTCGCCGTCGGCGCGCGCCACGACACGCCGGCACCGGTGCGCGTCTGGCTCTCGAAGGGCGAGTCCGCGCTCCGCCTCTACGCCGTGTGGGAGATTCTCATCGGCTTTCCCGCCGTCGCCCATCCGTCGTGGGCGACCCCGCTCATCGTCCTTGCGCCCATCGTCATCCACATCGGTTTGGAGACGTACCAGACGCGTCGCGTCCTTGCCGCCGGCTACGCGATGGACGACTTGAAGGCGGCCATCGCCGACTACTGCGAGCGACGGCGCGAGGAGCTCGCGTTCGAGTACGCGCGCCCATCGATTCTCGCGCGCGTCGTGCGCGTGCTCGCGTACACCGGCCTCGTCGTCGCCGCGGGCACCGCCGTCGTGTCGAGGACGATACTCGCCCGCTTTCCGTGGCAGTACGTCGCGGTCGTCTTTGGCGTGAGCGCGGGTACGGCGCTCGTCGGCGGCGTGATCGGCCTTCGCAATCCTGGCCGTCACGTCACCAAGCGCGATCACGTCGCCGAGCTCAGGCGCCGGTTCTGGAACAGCGCGCTCGGCGCCAGGATGGCGAAGGTCGCGCAGTGGCGGCTCCGCGCGTCGACGAGCGGCGCGCTGATGGCACACCGGCCCACCGAGCTGGCGATCGGGCTCGCGGCCGCGGATCTCTACGCGGCGTTGCCCAAGCCGACGCAGCGCGAGCTGCAGTCGCTCCCCGACACCGTCAAGCGGCTCGAGGGCGAAGCACAGGCATTGCGCAAGCGCGTCGAGGAGCTCGGCGACAAGCTCGCCGAGCTCGGCACGATCGGCGATCCGCAGTCGAGCGGGCGATCGGCGGTGCTCGAGCAATACGGCGCCGCGAGCGACGGCGTGGACGAGCGCCGCCGCGCCGTCGCGACCGAGCTGCGCGACGCGCGCGAGGTCGCCGGCCAGCGGCTCGCCGCCGTGGTCGCGGCGCTGGAGAACATTCGGCTCGATCTGCTGCGGCTCCAGGCGGGCGCGGGCGACACGCGCCGCATCACGGAGGCGCTCGCGGCCGCGAGTCGCATCGGCGCGTCGGTGGATTCGGTCGTCGCGGCGCGATCGGTCGGTGACGTGCTCCCCGCCGGTTGAGCCGGTCCCCCTCCCGCCGGCGCCCACGTGACCCAGATTGATGATGCGCCGCACACCCAACTCACGCCGCTCCTTCGTCCGCCGGCGCTCGTGAAGGGTGACGTGATCGGCATCGTCGCGCCGTCGTACGCGCCGCGCCCAGGCTGGCTGCTGCGCGGCATGAAAGCGCTCGAGCACGCTGGGTATGCGACGATCCTCGACACCGATATCGATCAGCTCCGCCGCTTCAAGCGCGTTGAGGACGAGCGCCGCGCCGAGAACTTCATGAGCGTCTGGCTCAACCCGAAGGTGAAAGCCGTCATCGGATGTACTGGCGGCTATGGCGCCGTTCGCCTCCTCCCCCATCTCGAGCCCGAGATCTTTCGCCGCAATCCGAAGGCGTTCGTCGGCTACTCCGACATCACCGCGCTCCATCTCTGGCTGATGCGGCGCGCCAACCTCCGGGTCTTTCACGGCCCGACCGTCGACGACCTCATTCCCAGCACGCGCGATCCGACGATGGCGTCGCTCCTCACCGCGCTCACCACGCCGCGTCCCACGACCAAGCTCGGCAAGGGCATCGCGCGCGTCGTGCGTCCGGGCCGCGCCGTCGGCCGGCTCGTCGGCGGCAACCTGTCGCTCGTGCAGCAAACGATCGGCACACCGTACGAGATCGACACTCGCGAGGCGATTCTCTTTCTCGAGGAGACGCGCGACCCGATGTCGGTCGCCGATGAGCGCCTCGTGCACCTTCGCGCCGCGGGCCTGCTGCGCAGCGTGCGCGGTGTCGTCTTCGGCCAGCTCTCCCTCGACCGCTCCGAGGAGGACGAGTTCGAGAACTTCCTTACCGACCTCGTCTCCGACCTGAACGTGCCGATCTTGACCGATTTTCCCGCCGGCCATGAGGTGCCGAATCTCACGCTCCCCATCGGCACGGAGGTCGAGCTCGTGGCCGAGGAGACGGCTGGGTGGCTGCAGTATCGAGAGGACGCGCTGACGGGTGGCGAGTCCGACGGCTAGCGACGCGGATGCGGAATCTCCCGGCGCCCGGGCCGGCGCTTACCTCGCCGGCAATCGCTGCTCCGGCGCCGAGCGCGCCCAGCGTCCGTATCGAGCATTGCATGTCGCAAAAAACCTCGACGGACGGCGCCGGGTCACCGAACTACGCGGCGGCTCTCGCCTCTTCGCAGCTCAGCACGTATGGCTCAACTGCCGCGATCACTTCCGGCGGCAACGGCCGCTTGGCGAACTCGCCGCGTGAGACGCAGACAAGCACCTGATACGCCGCCGCGTGGAGGAGCGTGCTCTCCACGCCGATCACGTCGTAGTTGATCGTGAGCGACGTGGTGCCGATGCGACTGAAGTAGGTCACCACCTTGAGCTTCTCGTCAAGCACCGCCGGTGCGAAGAACTCGGTGTGCATCACCTTCCGCGGCAGCCACATGTCGAAGCGCTCGAACATCTCCCGGAACGGCAGCCCCACCGCACGAAAGATCTCCGTTTCGGCGATCTCGTAAAAGCGCGTGTAGGCTGCGTAGCAGATGATCCCCGCCAGATCGATGTCGCCCCAGCGGACGTATTCGGTGACGACGAACGGTGTCTTCACGGTGATGGGTGTTCGGTGTTCGGTGATCGGTGCACTGCGCTCTCCCGGGTACCGGAACGAATCTATCACCTCTCGCCTCAGGCCAACCGAACATCGACACCTATCACCGATCACCGCCCAGAGGCTTGCAGCGCATTTCGGGCGGCGATACAGTAAGGTCCCACTTGCAGGCGAAGCACCGATGGTCGACCTCCAGCGCGGCGGCGCGTCCACTCCGGCGCACCCCCGTTTCGTGTTCGTCGCCGAGCGGCTCTGGCTCGACTTCGTGAACACCGACGACGTGCAACGCGGCGTGCGCACCGATGCGCTCAACGATTTCTCCGCGCTCGTCGAGTGGCTACAAGCGGCCGACGTCGTCGACGGGGAGCGCGCCACGGGAATGCGACGGCGCGCTCAGCAGCAGCCCGCGGGCGCTACCGCCGCGCTCGCCGACGCGCGCCGCATCCGCGCCTCGCTCCGCGCGCTCGCCGAGCGCGGCTTCGGCGCCAACAGCGTGCGGCTCGATGCGCTCGGCGAGATCAACCGGGTGCTCGGCCGCAGCGCCGGAACGCGCCGG
>JBDUCS010000308.1:0-4904 GCA_040003335.1 Gemmatimonadaceae bacterium
CCGCGCGCGCAACGCGGCAACCAGATGCTAGAGCGGCGCCACGAGAAGCGAGTACGCGAGCGAATTGCTGGCCGATGCGCCGAAGCGATATCCGGGTATCGTGATCGCGCCAGCCGGAAAATCCTTCGTGAACACTTGGAGCATCGGTCCGATCCCCGCTGCCAGCACCTGTCGCGTGTTCGTCCAGCGCTGAGCGGCGATGAACGCGGGCGGCGCCGATCGTTCGGCCAACAGAAAGACGCGACAGCGCAGGTTGGCCGTGAACGAGACGAGCGCCGCGGCGTTGCTGTGCGCGTTGGCCGGCGTCGAGGCGAGCTTGATCCACGTCGCACCAGGACCGACGTAGATCGTCGTGTTGGCGGTGACCGGGTTTGGGATCTCGGCGCCGAGGAGAAATCGGGTCGCGCCGGGCGGCGGCGCGTTGACGATGAACGCGCCGACCTGCGTGTCGTGAAAGAGCGAGTCACCGAACTTGGCTCGCGGAGCGACGGTGAACTGGCCCGCGGCAGGAGCCGTAACGGTCAACGACAGGATGTGCTGGTAGGGATCGATGTAGTCGGTCGGCGTCAGCTTGCCGCGCAGCGCTGGGATCTGCTGCTCGAGTTCGGCCAGCGCATTCCCGAAGGCATCCCAACCGCTTTTTGCCTTCCATTTGCGCGTCGTGGGCGGGCCGGCGAAATCGAGCATCGAGATTCGGTTCGGCTCCGACTCGGACGCCGGATCCGCAACGCCGATGTCGACGAAGATCGTGTTCGGAAGAAGTGCATAGGCCGAGTCGACTTCGTTCTCGCGGGAGAGATCGCCATAGGCGATCGTCGCGCCGAGCATGAGCGACAGCCGCGCCAACGCCGGCGGCGGCGGAACGGACGGACTCCCCGGACCGGCCAACTCGAGCATCGACTTGATCGGCTCGGGCGCGGTCGGGAGGGGAATGTCGTCGGGCCGCGGCGGGGCGAACGCGAACGCATTCAGGTTCGAGATGACGAGCGTCTTCGATGGTTCGCCCGCCGCATCGCGGGGAATGTGGTAGACGGGAAACTCGCTGTCGTCGCGAAACAGGAAGGCGGGATTGCTGAACAGGAAGCCGCCGTCGAGGAGCACCCGTCCGTAGTGCTGGTGATTGTCGAAGCGCGGCGCTTGCGGCATGATCGTGCCGAAGCCGGGCGGACCGGAGATCTGCGGTCCAACGCCAGGCCCTTTCACGACGAATGATCCGACGTCGGCCGGGTTGATCCCGCGTCCTTCGCTCAGCGTGCGGCCGAGGAAGACAAACGGGAGGCTGATCGAGCGTCGCACCGCCTCGGCCACCGGGTACAGCGGTGTCGACGATTTGGAGAAGATGACCGGCTTCGTGCGATAGACGTCGTAGAGATCGCCGGGTCGTCCGACATCGGTGGCGACGCAGGCGAAGTCGAGCGGCAGATCTTTGAACAGCACGTCACCGTTCGCGCCCGTCCCCCCGACCTTCGCCTTGAGATGGCGCGAGAGGAGATCGCGCGCTTCGTCGCCGGTCCAGAAGGCGCCGTCGGCGAGGAGCCGGTAGAGTCCCTGCAGCGGTTTCTCCCAGGCCCTGAGGAGATTGCGCACCGGCAACGGCGCGACGCTGCGAAGGGCGACGGATGTCTGATCGTCGCACAACAGGAGCGCCAAGAGCTGCGCGAGCAGCGGGCTGAGCAGTCCCGTCGCGACAGCGCCAATGGTCGCATCGATGCGCGCGGCGATCGCGTCGACGTCGCCGCGCAACAGGCCGGCGATGAAGTTGACGATCAGTCCGTCCAGCACTGGGGGAATTCCGGGCACCGCCGCGCGCAGCGCCGCCTGGATGTCGGCGCTGGCCACCGCAATGGTCGTGTCGACGTCCGCCACCAGATCGTTGATGGCGCCGGTCAACGCCGGGACCGCCGAGACCGGGAGCTGTCCGATCCACGAGGCGAGAACTTCCGACGGCGTCGGCGTCTTGAGACGAGGGATGACGCCGAAGTCTTCACCGAATAGGATTTCATTGATCGAGTTGTGCGCGCTCGGCGCGATCGGCGTCGCCGGCAGGTCCAGCACGTTCGTGCGGAAATTGAGATCGACCCGATAGCCGGCGCCGATGAGGCATCCGGCGATCGCGCCTGCCGATGTCCCGGCGACGCGGTCGCACCAGACGCCGCGCGCCGCCATGCCGTGCAGGGTGCCGAAATGCGCGAAGCCGAGTGCGCCGCCGCCCTCCAGCGAAAGATCGACGACGTACTGCGGAATCGCGAACAGCTTGAGCGTGGCCGGCGCGGTGCGAAGGAACGCGGCGAGGCTCGCCGCGCCGCGACAGGCGACGTGGCCCGTTTCATCGACGTACGCGATGCTCGCCGGATCGTACGCCTGCAGATTCTGCGACACGGACGCGATCGTGATGCCGTCGAGAAGATGGATGGCGTTCTTGACCGCCGGCGAAATGTTTCCGATGCGCGTGAGGTAGCGATTTTTCGGTGATAGCACGTGCGGGCTCCGGTCGAAGGGGATCATCGTGATGGGACGCCGCCGGCGCCGTTGTTTCTACCCTACCTTCCCTCACTGCACCACACGGCTGCGCCGCCGGCGTTCGATTTACCCCTCGGCCGTTCTATCCCTCATCGTCTTGACGCCGTCGGCTCGATTTGATCGAAGCGGAGGTTGCTGCTGCCCACGCCGCGCCCCGTCTCGCGCCGGCGCCCGATCCACAGATGCGTGCGACCGTCGTACCACCGCGCGCGCTGAAAGCTCCGCGTGACGATGGTGCCCGCAAACGGGATCTCCTCCTCGTTCACGTACCACGGCAGCGGCGCCTCGTTCAATAGCACGCCCTTCGCGCGAATCACGTCGCGCGGCGGTGCGCCCATCTGCGGCATCGCCGCGCGCTGGAAGGCAATGTCCTGCACGCTCCCCGCGCGCTGCACGGGAAGAAAGGGGATCCAATTCTCGGGGACGGTGGTTCCCAACAGGTAGCGGATCGGCGCCGGTGAATCGTGGATCGGAACGGGGAGCACGCCCGTCTTGTCGGCGGCGTCGTGCCCGTTGATCCCTCGCCCGGTCGCGTCGGGTATCACCTCTTCGACCGCCCACACCATGTTCGCCATCTCATCGCGGATCCACTGCACGCGCTCGATCGGATCGCTCTCGAGCGTTTCCCCGACAGTGGCCGGCAACAGGAACTGGCGGTTGTAGCTTCCCACCTCGCCGGCGTTGCTCAGGTTGAAGAGACTCCAGCGCTGCCAGTCATTCCCCGCACCCTCGTCGGCCGCGCGCACGATCGTGCGCTCGCCGAAGACGTCGGAGACGACGAAGCCGAGCACCTCGCACAGCGTGTTCACGGGAAGCTGGTACGGCACGACGAACCAGTCATTGCCGTAGACGAGGCCGAGCTCGGCGAACACGAGCAGCAGCTGATCGGTGGTCTGCGCGTCGAGCGCGCCGAAGTTCACTTGCCCCTCCTCCATCTCCCAGAAGCGCGGGTTCGGCATCCCCTTGAAGGTCGCCCGCACGGGAAGGAACGAGATCGCCTCGTCTTGCGCCGGCGGCGGCGTGTGAGACTCATCGGTCAGCGGGATCGCGGCCGCGCGCGGCGCCACCTCGAACGAATACCAGTCGAGCCGCCCCTCGTCGTAGCGCGGCGCGGTGAGCACGACCTGCCCGCCGTCGAGTGCCGGCGCGGCAACGGCCATCGAGTAGCTCAAGCGCGAGTCGTCCCACGCACCCGTCGTCGCCGCCGGCGGCTGCGAGTATTGCCGCTCGAACCACTGCACGAACGCTTCCGCGATGCGCTGCATCGCCGACACGTCGCCCGCACCCACGGACACCGCCGCGGCGAACGTGCCGGCGCGGATCGCCGCCAGCACCTTCTCGCCGTCGAACGCCTGACGGCGCGTCGCGCGGTAGAGGTTGAGACCGTCCACCTGACCGCGAAATTCCGCGTCGGCGTTTTGCGCGAAAGCGAACGCGCCGCGGTAGCGCGGCAGATACGTCGCGCGCAGCGCCGGCGTGTGCAGTCGCAGAAAATACTGCGCGGCCTGCACGCGCAACGCGTGCGTGAACGGCACCGGCTCGCGCTCGACGACGGTCTCCATCGGAACGCCGTCGTCGTACGGCTGCGCGCCGTCGCCGCCGAGTTGCACGCGGTCCAGCGTAAGCTTGCGAGTCAAGAGACGAACGTCGACCGGCGACGCGGCGTCGTCGGCCTCGAGCTCGCCCATCTGCCACTGGCGCGTGATGAACCAGAGCGCGTCACGCACCTCGGCGCGGAGGCTGCGCGCGAAGTCGTGCGCACGTGGACGCGCCTCGAGGCGGTTGTACGCCGTGACCGCCGGCTCGCGAAAATCTTCGAGCAGGAGCCCGGAGCTCGCGTTCATCACGTCCGTCAGCACGGTCATGTCGGCATCCTCAATTTCCGCCGCCGCCCGACGCGGCGGAGTTGGTAGCCGCCAGCGCCGACTCGCGGATCGCCGTCAGCACGAACGAGTAGTCGAGCGAGACGCTCCCGCGGCTCGTGCTGAACTCCGCAATCACTGCGGGCAGGAGCGTGCCGATCCCCGCGAGGTCGCCGAGCTGGTCGGGCTCGACGGCGCGTAGGCGTGCGCGGCGGAAGGTGTCGAGCACCGTGGCGACGAGATCGTCCCACTGCCAGGCGCCGGTCTCGTTCGGCGTCACGGCGAGCAGAATCGCTTGAGGCGGCGTCGTATCCGGCGCGTTGAAGTTGAACGCCAGCCCGGTCACCTCACTGCGGTTCGGCACGGACTCGAGCCATTCATCGACCAGCAGGCCGCATTGCGCACCGCCGGCGACGAAGCCCTGCGGCAGATGCTGCACGACGGACACGGTGTCGTGGACGACCTCGGTCGCCGGCGGGTACTCGGCGCCGAGCCATCGGTCGCCCGTGCGGAACGGCAGTT
>JBDUCS010000309.1:0-4894 GCA_040003335.1 Gemmatimonadaceae bacterium
CGTCACGTGCGTGATGGCGATCGCCGGTGTGGCCGGCGCTCGTTGCTGCGCGCGCCCGGCGCGCGCGGCGGATGTCGCGAGCGCGATCGCGGTCGCGACGCGGAGCGAGGAAGGAATTCGCACGACGGCGCTGCTCGGCTCCGATCAGCCGGGAGTGATCGGGACTTGGCCCGCCGTCTTGCGCTTGGCGTTGAGGGCGGCGAGCCCCGAGGTCTTGAGCGCGTTCCACCGCGACAGCACGTCGCGCTGGAGTTGGCGGGCGCGCGCGCAGGCGGCGATCTCGCTCGCCGTCGGCGCGACATCGGCGCTCTGCATCGCCATCGCCGCCGCCAGCATCGCATCGCTCGCGGCCGGCAGCGTCGGCGGCCCGGCGGGCGCCCCGCGCCCGAAGTTGGCGAATCGGCCGCGCCCCGGGGGCACGGGCACCGGCGCGAGCGATTCGACCTGCGCCTCGAGCGCCGCGGCGTCGCCGCCGCCCTCGCTCGCCAGCCGCGCGACGAGCGCGCGCGCCTGCGTGAACGCCGCGTTCGCCGCTCTCGCGCCGTCGTACATCTCGCGCGAGAGCGACGTGAGTTGGGCGAGCGCCGCGGCGCCGGTCTTCACGCGCGGATCGAGCCGAAGCGTCAGCGGCTGCGAAGAGCGCGCGCCGCCGGCCGTAAGACGAACCGTGTACGAGCCCGGCGGGGCCCACGGCGCGTTCGTCGTCTCGTAGGTGCGATGCGGCACGGCGCCGACGGCGTCCTCGTCGCCGACCGGGAGCACCGCGTCGGCACCGACCGGCGCGAGCCGCAAGTCCCAGCTCACGCGATGCATTCCGCGCTGCGTGGACAGCACCATCTGCGGCGCCGGCCAGTACAGCGGCAAGCCGCAGTCGGGCGCGGTCGGCGTCTTCTGGCAGACCTTGTCGTAGGCAGCGGGATCGAGCGCCGGATCGGGAGTGAGCTTGGGATCGTTGCTCGAGAGCACGCGCACGACGCGACCGCTCGCGTCGAGAATCTCCAGCGTCACGGGGCCAGCGCTGTTCTCCGCGAGATAGTAGTCGAGAGTCGCGCCCGGCGGTGGATTCTCGCCGGCCGGCAGCTCGGGCGGCCACGGGGTCGGCTCGTTCGTCGCGAAGCGAACGCGAACCGCCGTCGCCGGCTTGAAGAGAAATGCCGAGCGCGCCGCCTGCGCATCGGCCGCTTGGCGCAGTGGCGTCACGTTGTCGAGAATCCAGAAGCCGCGTCCATGCGTGCCCGCGATGAGATCCGAGCAGAGACACGACGCGTCATCCTTGAGCTCCAGGTCGCGCACGGAGATCGCCGGCATGTCGAGCCGCAGCGACTGCCAGTGATCGCCATCGTCGAACGAGACCCACACCTGCGCGTCGGTCGCCGCATAGAGCAGCCCCTTCTTCTTCGGATCCTCGCGAATCGAGTTCGCCACGTTGCCCGGGGCGATGCCGGTGTCGATCTCCGTCCACGTCTTGCCACCGTCGTGCGTGCGCCAGAAATGGGGATTGAGATCGTCGATCCGCAGCGTGTTCGCCGCGGCGTACGCGGTCTGCGAATCGAAGTGGCCGGCCTCGATGTTGAAGATGCGCGTCCACGGCTTGATCTCGGCGGGCGTCACGCTCGTCCACTTGGCGCCGCCATCCGTCGTCACCTGGATGTTGCCGTCGTCGGTGCCGGTCCAGATGATGTTCACGTCGCGCGGCGATAGCGACATTGCGGTGATGCTCCCCTGCGGCGCGGGGGTAACGCCGGTGGCGTACTTGCCGGCGCTCGCCGGCACGGCCCACGTCTGCCGCGCGAGATCTGGAGAGATGCGCGCCCAGCTCTGTCCGCGATCGACGCTCTTCCAGACGACGTTGGACGTGTAGAAGAGCGTATGGTGGTCGACCGGCGACCAGGCGATCGGCATCGTGCGCACGTTGCGGCCATACGACGTGCCGCGCGCCTCGGCAGCCGGGCCGACGAGCGATGTCTGCCCCGTCTTGCGGTTGTAGAGCGAGACGTTGTTGCGCTGCGACCCGAACACCATGTCGGGATCTTTCGGATCGGCGGCGGCGATGCCGTACTCCTGGATGTTGACCGGATGCCAATCGTGGAAGGTGATCTGCCCGTCCATCGAGCGGCTGTCGACACACGCCGAGCCGGAATCCTGCTGGCCGCCGCAGACGCGGTACGGGAACGCGTCATCCGTCGACACGTGATACATCGCGGCCGTCGGCTGGTTGTACCAATTGCTCCACGACGCGCCGCGGTTGGCCGAGACGACGCCGCCCTGGTCGGAGACGGCGAGAACGATGTTGGGATCGATCGGATTGATCCACGTTTTCTGATAGTCATCGCCGCCCGGCGCGCCGCGCACGGCCGACCAGGTGACGCCGCCGTCCTCCGTTCGCCAGAAGACCGTCGACGAGCTGTAGACGACGTTCTCGTTCTTGGGATCCACGGCAATGGTCGGCAGGTCGCCGCCGCCGATTCGCCCGAGCGGACGCGGGTCCGACGCCGTGCCGTTCATCACCTGCTGCCAGTGCTCGCCCGCATCGGCCGACTTGTAAAAACCGACGACGCCGGTCGTGCTGCGCGCACCCGCGGTGCCGGGCACCGTGCCGGCGACGGTCGCGTAGATCACGCGCGGGTTGCTCGCGGCGATGCCGAGATTCGCCTGGATCACCGCCGGCAATCCGTCGGTGAGCTGGCGCCACGTCGTGCCGCCGTCGGATGACTTGAAGATGCCGTTGCCGGCGCCGCCGAATCCCTGCCCTTCGATGAAGCTCTGCTGCTGCTGCCACAGCGTCGCGTAGACCGTGTTCGCGTCGCTCGGATCGATGCGCACGTCGTTCGCGCTCGTGTATTCGTCCTTGTACAACACCTTCTGAAAGCTCTGGCCGCCGTCGGTCGACCGAAAAATTCCTCGCTCGGCGTTGGGGCCGTACGGATGGCCGAGCGCGGCGACGAAGAGCCGGTCCGGATTCTTTGGGTCGATGTCGATCATCGCGATCATCTGCGTGTCGTCGAGCCCGAGGTGCGTCCACGTCTTGCCCGCGTCGGTCGACTTGTAGACGCCATTCCCCACCGCGAGGTCGGGACGGATGATGCCGGCGCCGCTTCCTACGTAGATGATGCTCGGGTTCGAGAGCGACACGGCGATGGCGCCGATGGAGCCCGTCGGCTCTCGATCGAACAATGGCACCCACGTCGAGCCGTAGTCGGTCGACCGCCACACGCCGCCGTTGTCGAAGCCGATATAGAAGACGTTCGGCTGGCTTGGCACGCCAGCCAACGCGCGCGCGCGGCCGGCGCGCGTGGGACCGATCGTGCGCCAGTGCATCGCCGAGTAGAGGTCGGCGGATTGCGCGGCGGCGAGGGAGGAAAGGGCGGCGACGAGAGCGAGGCCGAGGGCGGAACGAGAGATGGGCGAGCGCACGGTGGCCACCTTCCTGAGTTGTCCAACAGCCCTGCGAGAGACGGTCATTCTAATGCCTGCGGGATTCTTGCACAGTAGGTCGAGCGAGGTCAATCATCGATCGCGGCCACGTCAACGCACCGCGCTACTTCTTGGACAAGGTGCGCTTCTTCGGCACTTCGGCGCACACACGCGCTCCTTCGTCAGGCATCATGCGAACAAACAGTCGCGACACGAGCTGCGAATCGACGCGGACAATCCACGCCCCATCTGCACGACGACGGCGTACGTGGACGCCGTGCTCGCGCGTCGCGACGCTCTTGACCGTCACGGCGGCGAGTCGTAAGTATCTGCGAGTTTTTTTGTCCGTACCAATACCGGTATCGATACCTGGAGCCGGATGTCGACGGTCTCGTTCGCGCGTCGTGCGGAGCGCCCCTCACCAGCGACGCCGACAATCACGACCGCGCCGGACGCGACGTTATCGAGCCGCTTCGCTATGGTCAGCGCGAGGGTAGCATGAAGCAACGCGTGCAGATCCGCGACATCGTCGCGGAGCGCGGGCAAAAGGTGCAAGGCTTCGTCACGGTCGGCGAGACGGCGAGCGGTGTGTTGCAGTTTCCGTTGGTTCTCATCAACGGACGCGAGGACGGGCCGATCATGTGCTTTACCGGCGGCGTGCACGCCACCGAGTACGCGCCGATCGATGCCGTGATGCGGCTCGTGCAGGAGCTGCAGCCCGACAATCTCCGCGGCGCCATCATCGCGGTGCCGGTGACGAATGTCCGCATGTTCGAGCACCGCACCGGCTTCATCTCGCCGCTGGACGGCCTCAACCTCAATAAGATCGCGCCGGGCCGAAAGGACGGCTCGATCACCGAGATCCTCGCCCACGTGATGCTCGAGGAGATCATCGGCGCCGCCCAATACCATATCGACTTTCACGCCGGCGACCTGGGCGAGATGCTGCTCGCCTTTGCCGGCTACGCGCTCACGGGCGACCGCGAGCAAGACCAGAAAGGTGAAGCACTCGCGAGAGCGTTTTCGCCGAGGCTGATCTCTCTGTCCACACCCGGCAGCGTCGTCCCGCCGTTCGCCGCCACGCTCAACTACGAAGCGGTGCGGCGAGGTGTCGTTTCGATTCTCGCCGAGTCCGGCGGGAATGGAACGCTCGAAGAGGCGGACGTTCAGGTGCATCTCGACGGGGCGCGAAACGTGTTGCGCCATCTCGGAATGATCGACGGGACGCCCGTAACGGGACCGCGCATCGCCGGAGTGAACAGAGTGGTTGTGCGGGCGACGCGCGGCGGCCTCGTGCGACTGAAGGTGCAGCTCGGCGAAGAGATCCACGCGGGGCAGGAAGTCGCCGAGCTCTGCAACGTGTTCGGTGAAGTGGTGGAGCATGTGCACACACCGGGTGCCGGCATCGTGGGACTCATCTGGTCGCACAAGGTCGTCAACACGGGCGATCCCATCGTCCGCTATTGGGTCACGGAGCCAG
>JBDUCS010000043.1:0-16562 GCA_040003335.1 Gemmatimonadaceae bacterium
TGACTGAGGGGACTTGAACCCCCAACCCCCGGAGCCACAGTCCGGTGCTCTAACCGATTGAGCTACAGCCACCATGTGAACCGCGTGAACCGCAAAAAACCGCGGTCCGGCCATGCAGTTTAATTGGCCCACCCTGCTGAATCAACGGTACTCGGAACGGCCGGCGCGAGCGGCGATAGCGACCCGACTACCGAGCTTCCAACAGCTCTCGCCGATCGCCGCCTACTTGGCTCGGTCGAGATACTCGCCGGTGTTCGGATTCACGCGAATCTTCACGCCCGGGCCGATGAACTCGGGAATGTTCACCGTCACGCCATTCTCCAACTTCGCCGGCTTCGACGACGATGTCTTGGTCGCGCTCTTCATCACGGGCGACGTCTCCACGATCATCAGCTCCATCGAGTTCGGCAGGTCGATCGCGATGGGACGGCCGTTGAAGTACTCGGCCTGGATCTTCATCCCCGGCTGCATCCACTGCGCGGCGTCGCCGAGCGCTTCGTCATCCATCTCGAGCTGATCGTAGTTCTGCGTGTTCATGAAGTGGTACGTCTCGCCGCCCTGGTACAGGAACTCCAGATCGTGCGTCTCGAGCGCCGCCTTCTCGATCGCGTCCGCGGCGCGGAAGCGATGCTCGAAGTTGGAGCCTGACCGCAGATTCTTGAGCTTCGCCTGCACCATCGCCCGGAGGTTGCCCGGCGTGTGGTGTCGGAACTCGATCACGCGGCACGGGTCGCCCTCGAACATGAGGACCATACCGCGGCGGATCTGCGTTGCTGGAAGCGAGGCCATGAGAAAAGCTCGGAGCTTGAAGGGCGTACTCGGCTGTAGCCTTTGAATTTACCCGCGCGCCCGCCGGAGGTCAACGCACGCGTTGCGTGCTGAGGGCGGGCGCGAGCACACGCCACACGTTCTCGGCAACGATCTCCTCACCCCGCACGTTTGGATGGATGCCGTCCGGCTGGTTGAGCGCAGGAATGCCGGCGACGCCGGCGAGAAGGAACGGAATCAGCGTCACGCCGTTCTTCTTCGAGAGGTCGACGAACGCCTGATGAAACGCCGCCGTGTAGCGAGCGCCCATGTTGGGCGGGGCGTTCATCTCGGCGAGAAACACGCTCGCCTGGGGCTTCGCACGCGTCACGCTGTCGAGGATCGACTGGATGTTCGCCGTCATAGCGCTCGTGCCGAGCCCGCGCAGGCCGTCGTTCGCGCCGGTCTCGAGCACCAGCACATCGATCGTGTCGTGCAGCACCCAGCCGATCCGCCGCAGCGCGCCCGCGGACGTCTCGCCGCTCACACCGGCGTTCCGCACCCCATAGCTTAAGCCGAGGGAATCGATGCGCTGGCCGATCAGCGCGGGGAACGCCTGCTCGGGCTCGAGACCAAGCCCCGCCGTCAGGCTCGTTCCCATGAACACGATTTGACGCCGCGGCGGCGTCGCCGCCGTACGTGAGTCCGTCGCCGCGGCACCGTCGGCGCGAGCCGGCTCGGCGGATGTCTTCTTGCCCTCGCTGCCGCACGCGGCCGTCGCCGTCACCACCACTACCACCAACCACTCCAATCGAAATCGCATGCTCGTTGCCCGAGAGTTGACGCAGACCTACGACAGCGGTGGACACCCGCTCACCGTTCTCCGAAACGTATCGTTCGAGATCGCCGATGGCTCGTTCATCGCCATCGTCGGTCCGTCGGGAAGTGGCAAGACGACGCTCCTCGGCCTCCTCGCCGGACTGGATACCCCGAGCGGCGGGCAAGTGCTCCTCGACGGCGTCGACCTCACGACGCTGAGCGAAGACCAGCGCGCCAAACTGCGTGGCGAGAAGGTCGGCTTCGTCTTCCAGAGCTTTCAGCTGATTCCGACGCTCACCGCCGCCGAGAACGTGCAGGTGCCGCTCGAGCTGCGCGGCGAGCGCAACGTGTCGGCGCGCGCGCGCGAGCTCCTGACGCGCGTGGGTCTGGGCGACCGCACGCACCACTTCCCTGCCCAGCTCTCGGGCGGCGAGCAGCAGCGCGTCGCGATCGCGCGCGCCTTTGTCAACGCGCCGCGCGTGTTGTTCGCCGACGAGCCGACGGGCAACCTCGACACGGCGACGGGCGCCCGCATCGTCGAGCTGCTCGAGGCGATCAACCGCGAGTCGGGGACGACGATCGTGCTCGTGACACACGATCTCGCGCTCGCGCGCAAATCGCGCCGCATCATCCGGCTCAGCGACGGCGCCGTTGTGGAAGATTCGATCATGGCGGCCGCATGAAGCGCTGGCTGGCGATTCCGACCCTGGCCTGGCGCGAGAGCCGCAACTCGCGCAAGCGGCTCGTCCTCTTCATGTCCGCCATCTCCATCGGCGTCGCGGCGCTCGTCGCGATCGACGCCTATTCGGGCAACCTCACGCGATCGGTGCGCGAACAGTCGCGCGCGCTGCTGGGCGGCGACCTCGCCGTGAACGCGCGCCAGACTAACCGCCCATCGGTGGACTCGGTGCTCGACACGCTCACCCGCCACGGCATCGGCGTCGGCCACGTCGTCAGCTTCGCCTCGATGGCCGCCGTGCCGAACGGCGCCACGACGAAGCTCGTGCAGGTGCGTGCCGTGAGCCCAGGTGTTCCCTTCTACGGAACGATCGAGACCGACCCCGCCGGCCGCTACTCGGCGCTGCAAGACGGGCAGTTCATCCTGATCGACCCCTCGCTTCTCGTCGCGCTCGACGCGCACGTCGGCGACAAGATCGTGCTCGGATACGCACAGTTCACGATCATCGGCACGCTCAAGAGCGTTCCGGGCGACGTGAGTGTCGCCTCGTCGATCGGGCCGCGCGTGTACATCCCCGAACGATATCTCGCCGAGACGCGCTTGCTGACGTTCGGGAGCCGCGCCGACTATCAGGGGTTGCTCAAGCTCCCCGCCGGCACGAACTCCGCCACGTTCGCCAAGGCGCTCAAGTCGCAGCTCGACAGCACCAAGGGGCGCATCCGCAGCGTGCAGGATACGGAGCGCAATCTCACCAACTCGATCAAGTCGCTCGATCGCTTTCTCGGGATCGTCGGTCTCGTCGCGCTCCTGTTGGGCGGCATCGGCGTCGCGAGCGCGATCTACGCCTATGTCGCCGAGAAGAACGACACCGTCGCCACGCTGCGCTGCGTCGGCGCGACGAGCTCGCAGGTGCTCGGCATCTATGTACTCGAGGCGGCGGCGCTCGGCGTCATCGGCGCGATGATCGGGGTCGCGCTCGGCACCGCGGCGCAGTTCGCCCTCCCGCACGTACTCGGCGGATTTCTTCCGCTGGACGTGACGATCCGGCTCGAGCCCAGGGCGATGATCACGGGGATCGTCGTGGGCGCGTGGACGGCGATGATGTTCGCCCTCGCCCCGCTCCTCGGCGTGCGCCGCGTGTCACCGCTGCAGGCGATCCGCAAGAACGCGGGCGGCGCGTCGCGAGCGCGGCTATGGAACGACGTGCCGCGCATGGTGGCGATCGCGGCGCTGGCGGCGAGCGTGGTCGCGATCGCCGTGCAGCGCGCCGACAGCGTGCGCAACGGCGTCGGCATGAGCGCAGGCATCGCCGCCGCGCTCATCGTGCTGTGGCTCAGCGCCGCGCTCATCTCGTGGCTGGCGCGCAAGGTCATCCGTGAGCAGTGGCCGTTCGTCGTCCGGCAGGGCGTCGCGAACCTTTACCGGCCGGCGAACCAAACTCGCGCCGTCGTGCTCTCGCTCGGTTTCGGCGCCTTTCTGATCAGCACGCTCTATCTCGTGCAGACGAATCTCTTGCGGCAGCTCGCGGTGAGCGGCGAGGCGTCGCGCGCCAACCTCGTCTTTTTCGACGTGCAGGAAGATCAAATCGCCGGTCTCGATTCGATCGTGCGCGCGTCGCGGTCGCCGGTGATCCAGCGCGTGCCGATCGTGCCGATGAAGCTGTTCGCGATCAACGGCACGCCCGTCGCCGCGTCGAAGACGCTGCCGCCGTGGGCGGCGCGGCGCGAGTACCGCTCGAGCTACCGCGACTCGTTAGGCGCGTCCGAGAAGGTGACGCAGGGCCGCTGGTTCGAGCCGGCCAAGTGGAAGAACGGCGTCTACGAGGCGTCGATGGATGAGAACATCGCGGGCGAGCTCAAGCTCAAGATCGGCGACACCCTGACGTGGGACGTGCAGGGCGCGCGCGTGCCGGTCGTGCTCTCGAGCTTTCGGCAGGTGAACTGGGCGCGCTTCGAGCCCAATTTCTTCGTGCTCTTTCCGACGGCGGCGCTCGAGCACGCGCCGAAGTCGTTCGTCCTGCTCACCGAGGCGAAGGACGCGATGGTGCGCGCGCGGCTGCAGCGCGCCGCGGTCGACCGCTATCCGAACGCGTCGAGCCTGGACTTGGCGCAGGTGCAAGAGACCATCGGGAAAATCCTTGCCAAGGTCTCGCTGGCGATTCGCTTCATGGCGCTGTTCAGCCTCGCGACCGGCGCGCTCGTTCTCTTCAGCGCCGTCGCCGCGTCGCGCCGGCAGCGCCTGCGTGAAGGGGTGCTTCTCAAAACGCTCGGCGCCACGCGCGCGCAGATCGGCCGCATCATGCTCGCCGAGTACGCGGTGCTGGGCGCGATCGGGAGCGCGACGGGCATGCTGCTCTCGATCGGCGGTGCGTGGGGCGCGATGCACTTCATCTTCGAGGCGCCATTCTCGCCGGCGATCGTGCCGACCGTAGCGCTGACGCTGTTCATGATGGCCCTCACGATCACGATCGGCCTGCTGAGCAGCCGCGACGTGTTCCGCGAGACGCCCATGGCCGCGCTCCGCGAGGCGTAGCGCCGCCCGCGCCCTACGGCTTCTTGCCCGTATCCATCGGCAGCCGCGGCTCGGTTCCCGGCCGCCGCACCCGCATCTTTCGCCCGTCCGGCGTCGTGAGCGTGATGTGCGTGCTGTCGGCCTTCGTTGTGTCCAGCGGCAGCGCCGTCTTCGCCGGCGGGGCCGGTTTCGCGGGTGGGTTCGTCGTCGGCGAATGCGGCGTCTTGGCGGCGCTCGGCGCCGGCGGCACCGGCACCGGAGTCGGAGTCGGAGCGGTGACCGCCGGGGTCGGAGTTGCCGGCGCCGCGACGGAGTCCACCTGTGCCGGCGATGCCGCCGCCGCGACGGCGCTGTCCGTCTGCGCTTCGCCGCGCGAGCGGCACGCGGTCACGGTGATCGCGAGCGCGATGAGTGCGAGTGAAGTGCGCGTCATTGGATCCTGATGATGTAGAGCCGCCCAGTCGCCGTCGCCGGACTGGCGGCGTCGTTGGCGAGCATGCGGAAGTTGGCCGAGCTCATCGCGCCGCCGGTGCCGTCGAACCGGAAGTACTGCGCCGACCCCGAGCGATAGCGCACGCGCAAGCCCGCGCTCAAGGTGTTGGCGGCGAGCACCTGCAGCGGATACACACCGCTCGTGATTCCGGACTCGGCGTCGCGCATGTTCCAGCTTTTGTACGCGTACTTCGCCGTGAGGCCGGCGACGCCGAGTCCGGACGTGTAGTTCGCGACCGCCCACCCGACGAGCGCCGAGTCGTACGGCACGGGCGGTCCGCCGTTCCCGGCGTGGCCGAGGAGATTCGCCAGACTCGTATCGGGACCGGCGACCACGGCCTGCAGGAACGTCGGGACGTCGTTGTTCGAGTACTGGTCCGTGACATAGCGGAGAAACGACCACGCCGCGCCGCGATATGCGAGGAACGGCCCGGCGCGCTCGCTGTTCGCATTAGATGTGTCGGGCGCCTGGAGCCAGAGTCTGAATCGCGCCAGGTTTTGGAAGAAGAAGGCGTTGAAGTCGTTGTTGTTCGCCTGCACGTCGGCGGTCGTCAGCGGCTGCAGATCACCAAACGCGCGCTCGGCGCGGCCGACGGTTTCTTCGCCGATGTGCGCGAGCGCCTCGTCCAGCCACGTCGCCTCGAACGCCGAGGCGAGCGGATTGAAGATGCGTCCGCCGGCGTTGATCATGTGCTGGAACTCGTGGGCCACCGTGCCGCGCGTGAGCTGTTTCACGAATGCCGTCGTGAAGGTGTTGCCGTGTTCCTTGTTCGGATCCGGTGTCAGCAGGTAGACCAGCTCGGCCTCGTTGCTCTGGAGACAGACGTTGCTCCCCGTGCGCGGGAAGAGATCGCCCGCAAAGAAAAATCCGCCGACGAAGCTCCCCGAATTTGGCGGCGTGAAGTCGTTCACGCGCGGCGTGTAGAGGATGATGATCTTGCCGTCGATATTGATGTCGGTCGGAACACCAAAGTGCGCGACGTCCGCCGGGTAGATCTGGGAATCGAACTCGTTGGAGATGGCGGTAAAATCCGCATCGACGAAGCCGGACGACGGCGCGGCCACGTCCTGGAAGATCACGCCCTTGGTGCCGACCGCCTTCACGACGGCCGTGAGGGAGTCGTAGCTCGTGCAGGCGTTGCCCGTCGCCTTGGGCACGCGAAACATTTTCACGTCGCCAACGGCGTAGTCGAGACGTGGGCCGCGCGGCGCGCCGGCGACGTTCATCCGGCGGTTCGCGCCACTCGCCATCACCGCGGCGCGCGCCGCGCGGAGCGGCAGCGCGCGCGCCTGCTCGCGGAAGCGATGGTCCTGTGCGTCCTGTAGCGTCGCCCGACCCGGCTGCGACGACAACCGCGGTGCGGCGAGCGAGCCGGCGCGCGATGCGACGATGCGATCGTAGCCGAAGCCGCCGAGCGGCGTCGCGTCGCCGGTGTTCGAGATGAGCGTGTAGCGATCGGCGATCGGCGGCGTCGCCTGGGCGCCGTCGTCGATCCCGCTCGCGTTGGTCGCGATTACGACGTAGTCGCGCGTGGACACGCTCGCCGGGAATTGAATGCAGCCGACCGCCGCCGGACCGCCGACGACCTTCACCTGCCCCACCGACAGCGCGACGGGCGTCAGTGCCGGCGCGACCGGAACGTTCGCCTGCGATGCGCTCTGGCCGCCGACGTTCACGAGCACCGTACGGCGCGCCGCCGGCCGGCATCCGAGATCGGGAACGGTGATCGTGAGCTGCGTGGCCGACGCGCCCGTGACCGCCGCCACGACGCCGTCGATCGTGACGGCGTTGGACGATGCCGTCGACGAAAAGTTGGTGCCCGTGATCGTCGCCGCACTCCCTTCCTGTAAGATCGCCGGTGACACGCCGGTCACCGTGATCGGCGTCTGGATCGTGACGTTCGCCGTGATCTGCGCGCTGATCCCCTCCGACGTCGCGGTGATGGTCGAGCTCCCGACCTCGACACCGGTCGCGCTCACCGTGGCGCCCGTGGTCGGCGAGAGCGACACCTTCGACGCATCGCTCGTCGTCCAGGTAATCGTGCGACCGGTCAGCGTGGCGCCGCCCGCGTCCTTCGTCGTGGCGGTAATCGAGATGACACCTGTTTTGGCGATCGCGAGGGGCGACGCGACGTTGAAGGTGATCGTCGCGACCGGCGCCTGTGTGACGGTCACGGTAAGTGAGCCGGTCTTGCCGTCGGTGGACGCAGAGATCTGGGTCGTACCCGGTCCGACGCCCCGCACCACGCCCGACTGGCTCACCGTGGCGATGGTGCCGTCACCGGACGTCCATGAAAGCGTGCGCGCCTGGGCGCTTCCATCGGAGCCGTTCGCGATGCCCGTCAGCTGAATGGTTTGGCAGATCGGGACGTTCGCCGGCGTCGGGCCGGTGACGGTCACGGCCGTCACCGTCACCGGTGGCGTGCCGCCGCCGTTCCCGCATGCGGCGGCGAACGAGAAGAGCGCGAGAACCGCGATCGGACGAAGTTGCTTCATCATGCCACGCACCAAGAAATGAGGAAAAAAACGAAGCGACGACGGCTCAGCGCGGAACTTCCATCTTCCAGAAATCGATCCCGCCGGCCTGCTGGCCGACGTCGACCGTCGCGACAGTCTTGAGCGCGATCAGGTCGATCATCTCGACCGTGCCGGGTTGGCTCCCGATGCCCTCGACGGAGATGAACGCGTACTTGTCGTCCGGCGACACGACGACACCGTGGACCACCTTTCGCTTGGTCGGGATGCGCGCCAGCTCCTTGCCGCTCGCCAGGTCGATCACCGACACCGACTGCCCGCGCTTGTTCGTCCCGATCAGCTTCGTGCCGTCGTGCGTCACGGCGAGATTGTATACACCGTCACCGGTCGGAATGCGGCGCGCCAATTTCCAGCTCGCGACATCGACTTCCACCACGTCGCTCGCCTTGTTGCACGCGACGTAGACTTTCTTGCCATCGGCCGACGGCTGCGCCCACGTCGGCGAGCAGCTCACGTCGCCGGGCTTGGGTGGCTCCATGCCATGGCCGCCCATGTCCATTTTCGCGCCGGAAGTCGCGGCGGCGCGCGGGGCGCCGTCCATGCCCATCTCGCTGCCCTTCTTCACAACGAAATGCCGCGCGACGCCGAAGGTGCGCGTGTCGATCTCGGCGATCATGTCATCCATCATGCACGCCGAGTATTGCTTGGTGCCCTGCGCGTTGATGCGCGAGCCGTGCGGCATGGTGCAGGTGGTGACGCGCGCGACCTCGATCATGCCGTCCGCCGCGACGATGGACACCGAGCTCGGCACCATGTCGCCGTGCAGGTTGAAGTTCACGACGTAGACGAATTCACCATCCGGCGTTACCTGGGCGGTGGCGGGAAAGTTGCCCAGCTCGACACGACCGATCAGCGAATCGGTTCCCGTGTGATACTTCCAGAGCGACCCAAACGGCGTGCCGTGCGCGGTCGAGAGGTAGAGAAAGTTGCCGTCGGGGGAGACGGCGAGGCCGTGCGGTCCATCGACGTCGGCCGGCATCAGTCCGGTGACGAACTCGTGATCGATCCGCGCGCCTCTGGGGCCAAAGCGAAGGAGGGCGATGCGGTCGGTCGCCTCCGAGGCAACGTAGACGAGATAGTCTTTGCTCGGGAGCGGCGCCATCGCCACCGGTGCCGGCGTCCCCTGCGCCGCGAGCGACGCAGCGGCGATCGAGAGCGCGACGATGACGGCCGCGCGAACGCGCAAATAGCTCGAAGGCATAGGGAGGGGTTCGAGAGGGGGCCGGGGCCTGTGGCGAGAGCACGCGTCCACTTATTCGGGGACACGCGACCGAACCCCAACCCTGCAGTCGCAAAATAATCATCTGATTCGACCCGCGAAACCGCAAGCCGTTCCCCGCGTTGACGGAGACGCGCCCCGGCGCTAACTCCACCCCTCCCCCGTACCCGGGCCCCGCGCCGCACGTGCCGCTCTCCGACGTTCTCGCCGCCGTTCCCACGCTCATGTCCGAGACGTGGGCGTACATCAGCCTCGGCGCCACCAGCATCGTCACCGAAGAGATCGCGCCGGTCGTCGCGGGCTTCGCGGCGCATGATGGGCGGCTCGATCTCAAGACCGTCGCCGTCGCCTGCTGGCTCGGCACGTGGGGCGCCGCCGTGTTGCTCTATGGCATCGGCCGGTGGCGTACGCGGCGCATCATCGCGCGCTTTCCGGCGATCCGCCGGCCGATGAAGCGCCTGCTCGGCGTCGTGCGGCGCAGCCCGTGGCGGGCCGCGCTCGCCGTTCGCTATGTCTTTGGCGCGCGTCTCACACTCCCTCTCGCCTGCGGCGTCGCGCGCTCGCACTTCATTCCATACGTGATCGGCAGCGGCATCAGCTGCCTTACTTGGTCGTGCGCCTTCACGCTGCTCGGATGGGGATTCGGCGAGACGGCGGTGCGGCTGCTCGGCCACGTCCGTCGCTACGAGACGCGCATCGCCGTCGGCCTGGCGATCGGGATCGCCGTGACGGTGATCGTCCTCCAGCGGCGCGCGCGGCGGCGGGAACGGCTTATCCGCGAAGCGCTCTCTGCACAGCTGAAAACTGAGTCGTGAAACGGCGGTTCAGAAGTCACTTTTCAGCAGTTGCCGCGACAGCGCGGGGGAGAGGCAGCTCGACGGTCGCCTTGCGCTCGAGCTTGCCCCACCCCACGACGTGCCCCTTGAGCGCCGCGACGACGCTCTTGATCACCACCCAGTACATGAGCTGCCGGTAGACGAAACGCTGGGTGAAGATGAGAAGCGTCAGGCGCTTGTCCTCGCCGCGCTCCATCACGAAGGCGATCAGGCCGGCGAGCCAGTCGACGAGCAAGAAGATCGCGTAGAGGTAGATCACCTGCTCGAGACTGCTCATCGCGTACGAGTTGCCGTGCTGCACGCGCACCCAATACACCGACGCCAGGCTCCACAGAAAGAGCAGATCGGCGAACGGGGACAGCGCGGTGAGCAGGAGCTGGAACAGCACCGTGTTCGGCAGCGCGACGAAGCCGAGCGATCCGTAGCGCGGACGGAAGAAGACATCGCGGTGCTTCCAGACGCACTGCAAGGTGCCGAACGACCAGCGGAAGCGCTGCTTGGCCAGCGCGCGCACGGTGTCCGGTGCTTCGGTGTAGCCGATCGCCTGGTCCGCGTAGGCGATCGAATAGCCGCGCCGGCGAATGGCGAGCGTCAGGTCCTGGTCCTCGGCGAGCGTGTCGTCGCTGAAGCCGCCGACTTCGAGCACGAGCGAGCGGCGCCACGCGCCGACCGCTCCGGGCACGACGGTGATCGAGTTCAGGATCGAGAAGGCGCGGCGGTCCAGGTTCTGGCTGATCACGTACTCGAGCGCTTGCCACCGCGTCACGATGTTGATGCGGTTGCCGACTTTCGCGTTGCCCGCAACGGCGCCCACCTTCGCGTCGTGCAGCGGCTCCACGAGCTCGGCGACGGTATTCGGCGCGAACAGCGTGTCCGCGTCGAGACAGATCACGATCTCGCCGCTCGCGTGCGTCATGCCGTAGTTGAGCGCGCTCGCCTTGCCGCCGTTCGGCTTGCGGTAGATGCGCACGCTCGGGTGCGCACCGTACGCCGCGGTCGCGATGTCGAACGTGTCATCGGGCGACCCGTCGTCGATCACCACGATCTCGAGCGCGCCCGGATAGTCCTGTGACAGCAGCGACTCGATCGTGAGGTTGATGACCTTCGCCTCGTTGTACGCCGGCACGAGGATGCTCACGGCCGGCGCGTACGTGATCGGCGCCGCGGGATCCTGGTGCCGCTTGATGCGCTGGACGACCGCCAGCACGGCAATGATCGCCAGCCGGCCGAAGCCGAGCATGACGGCGAGGAGAAAGAACCAGTGGAGCAGCCACTCGCCGAGTCCGATCACGCCGAAGGCCGCGAGCTCGGCGCCGCGCGCGAAGATGCTGCGGGGCGGCAGCGGCGCCATCGCCTGCTCGCGCGTGATGCCGACGAGCTCGGACACGAGCACCAGCGAGTCGCCGCGCGCGCGCAGCGAGTCGATCAGCGGTCCGAGCGCGGCGACGGTCTGAGCACGGTTGCCGCCGCCGTCGTGCAGCAGGACGATGTGCGCGGGCCGCGCGCTGTCGGATTTTGCCCGCTGCCGCAGCACCGTGTCGACGATCGTGCGCACGCCGGGGTTGATCCAGTCCTCGCTGTCGATGTGCAGGCCGATCGAGTAGTAGCCGCGATCCCGCGCGATCGCGATCGGAATGAGCTCGTCCTTCGTCGTCGGCTCGGCGTCGCCGAAATACGGCGCGCGGAAGAACGCCGAGCGCCGGTCGAGCACCACCTCGAGCAATCGCTCGGTGGCATCGATCTCGAGACGGGCGATCCACCCGGGCGTGAGGTCGAGGTTCGGGTGCGTGTAGGTATGATTGCCGTACTCGTGTCCGTCGGCGGCGAGCCGGCGCATGAGCGGAATGTGCGCTTGCACGTTCTGCCCGATCACGAAAAAGGTCGCCTGCGCGTGGCGCGACTTGAGGGTGTCGAGGATCATTGGCGTCCAGCGCGGGTCGGGGCCATCGTCGAACGTGAGCGCGACGAGGTTGCGCTGCGTCGCGAAGTCGGGCCCGAATCGCCGCACCACCCAAGGCGACGGCCACTTGGTGACGCGCTCGCTCGTGATGTACCCGGTGAGGGTGTCGACCGTCATCTCGCGCGCGCCGGAGGACGGCCGCTCGCGCAGGTCGAGGATCTCGCCCGTCCCCTTGAACTCCACGTCGTAGCCGTCGGGAATCGGCGCCAGCGTCGTGCGGGGCCTGCCGGCGAGTCCGCGGCGCGAGAGATCGCCCCAGATCGATGGATCCTCCGATCCAAGCCGCCAAATCGCGTGGCCGGCCGCGCCGAGCGCGGAGCCGGCGAGGATCTCGTTGTACATCGTCGGCGCGTCGAGAAACCAGACAACGTGATCGGTCGAGTCTTCCTCGGTCCACGACACGTACGGGTTGAGCGACACCGAATCGAACTGAATTGAGGCGTCGCTCTCCTTCGCCGCCGTCATCGCCTCTTGGTACGTCACGGTCGTGGCCGCGTTCGGCTGCGCATCGTTCCAGTCGTAGCCGTACGCGCCAACGGCGAGAATCGCCTTCTCCGGCGGCACGACCGTGAGCATCTGGCGCGCCTTGTCGGTATACCAGCGCTGGCCCGCGACGGGGCCGGGGTCGCCGCCGCCGAAGTGCTGGTCGTAGAGCATCAAGATGACTTCATCGCTCTCGGCGGCGTAGCGCTTGAGCAGGGGTGTCTCGAGATAGGGCACGATCGTGACGCTGGTGCGGCGGCCGAGCGACCGCATCGCGACGCGCAGCGTGCGCTCGAACGAAAGGATGTGCTCGTGCATCTCCGGCGGCACGTTCTCGAAATCGAGCGTCACGCCAGCCAAGCCGTGCTTCAGCACCGCTCGCGCGAGCTGATTGACGACGAAGGTGCGCGCCGCCGGCGTCGTGAGCATGTGGTGCAGCGACTTCACGTCCCAGATCTTGGTCGCCGAGTCGAAGTTGCTGACGAGCAGGAAGTACTGCGGCCGCTCGGCTTCGGGGAGCTCGAACGGCTTGCGGTCGATCGTCAGATGCAGCGAATCGCCGCCGGGTTGGACGAACGCCCACTCGCAGAAGACCCAATCCATCTCCTTGTAGTGCGCGTTCAGCGCCGCCCACGAATTGTCGTCCCATGTTACGTAGAAGCCGGCGACGATCGGATCGTGCGGGGCGGCGGGGCGGCCGCTGGGACGCGACGAGAGCGATGTCGTGAGAATCTGCGAGCGCTGCGAGCGCGGCGTGCCAAGCCGGCGCTCCTCGAAGCGCAGCTTCTTCGCCTCGGCGTTCTTTTCGCGCGCCGCGCGATCGACGACCAGCCGCGGAAAACGCCGCAGCGTGCTCGCGTTGCGGTTGATCGGGAGATTGGGGAGCAGCGGCGGCACGAGAATGCTGACGATCGCCGTCAGCGCGAGTGCCGTCAGCACGATGCCGACGACGAAGAAGCCGCGCCGCGTGTGCTGCCAGCGACGTCCGCTCAGATCGAGAAACACCGGACCCCGATCGCCCGGCGCCGGCACGGCGCTCACGGGTGCACGTGGTGGCCCGGGCGCCGCGTGGCGCGATGTATTGGTGCGCGGAGTGGATCGCGGATAGCCGTGGGGGTCATGCTCGCTCTAACGTTGTGCCGGTGACCCGGATTTTGCCAGTCACGCGGCCACCTTTGCGCGGGGAGGATCGCACGTGCATTCTTCGCTCTCGCCGCTCCGTTTCGTTTGAGAGGAGTATCGTGTCCGGACCGTTCGACGTCGTTCGCGAATCGATCGCCGCGCAGCTCGAGTTGTACCGCCGACAGTTCGAAAAGATCAAGCGCGAGGTGACCGAGCTCGCCGCCGGCATGTCGGACGCGCAATTCAACTGGCGTCCGCCGGCGGGTGGATGGTCGGTCGGCGAGTGCCTGTCGCATCTCAACATCACGAACGCGCAATATCTCGCCCCGCTCGACGATGCGATCGCCGAGGCGCGCGCGCAAAAACGTTTGGGCCGCGGCCCGTTCAAGCACGGGATGCTCGGCAAGTACTTCATCAAGTTCATGGAGCCGCCACCGCGCTGGCGCTTGCGCTCGCCGCGCAAGCTGGCGCCGGAGCGCAAGGCGCACCGCGTCGCCGTCGTCGTGCCGACCTTTCTGACCTTTCAGGACCAGTTGATCGAGCGCGTGGTCGCGGCCAACGGCGTCGATCTGTGGCGGGCCAAGGTCACCTCGCAGGCGAGCCGGCTCATTCGCTTTTCGCTCGGGGAGACGTACGCGATCCTCGCCGCCCACGAGCGCCGCCACCTGTGGCAGGCGTCGCAAGTGGTGAAAGCTCCCGGCTTCCCGGCGGACCACGGCAAGGATTAGTCGCACCCTGCACTCGGCACTCGTTCGCTACGCTTGCCGAGTGCCGAGTCCCGACTAGGCCGCCGGCTTGGTCAAATACCTGGTGAGCCAGGATTGGACCTCGCCCCACCATAACCGCTGATTCTGCGGCTTGCCGATCCAGTGGCCCTCGTCGGGGAACATCACGAGACGGCTCGGAACATTCTGGCGCTGGAGCGCGGTGAAAAAGGAGAGATCCTCGGTGTACGGCACGCGGTAGTCGAGCTCGCCGCCTGTGACGAGCGTAGGCGTTCTGAAGTTCCGCGCGAAGAGGTGTGGCGAGAACTTGCGGTACTGCTTCGCCATCGCTTTCGGATCCCAGTACGGACCGCTGTACTCCCACTCGGGGAACCAGAGCTCTTCCGTCGCGCCGTACATGTTCTCGAGATTGAACGGTCCGGCATGCGACACCAGCGCCTTGAAGCGGTCGGTGTGGCCGGCGATCCAATCCACCATGTAGCCGCCGAACGAGCCGCCGCCGGCGCCGGCGCGCGTGCCGTCGAGCCAGGCGTTTTTCTGCAGCGCGTAGTCGAGCCCGTTCATGAGGTCGGTGTAGACGCGCCCGCCCCAGTCCTTCGAGATCTGGTCGACGAACTTTTGCCCGTAACCGAACGACCCGCGCGGATTGATGATCACGAGTCCGAATCCCGGCGCGGCGAACATCTGATAATTCCACCGGCCGTGAAACTGATCGAGCCACGCGCCCTGCGGACCACCGTGGATCAAGAGCACGACGGGATACTTCTTGGACGGATCGAAGTTGGGCGGCTTGACGACGAAGCCCTGCACCGAGTCGCCGTCCGCGCCCTTGAACCAGAAGTCCTCTGCGGGCTGCATCGCCAGGCGCGACACGAGCTCGTCGTTCACGTGCGAGAGCTGGCGCACCGCGGGCGCGGCCGCGGCGCCGAGCGACGCCGAGAACACTTCAGCCGGCCGGTCCGCCGCGTCGCGCACGAACGCAATCGTCTTGCCGTCGCGCGAGAGGGAGAGCGCGGCATTGTCATGGTCGCCGACGAGGAGCTGCCCGGCGCCGGCCACGCCCGCTGGCGCGATCGCGAAGCGATAGAGCTTGTTGCGCCCCGCGTCTTCCGTCTGGACGAAGATGCTCCTGGAGTCGGGCGCGAAGGCGACGGCGTCGGCGTTCCGATCCCACCGGGGCAGGAGCTCGTGCGCCACGTGCGTGGCGCGATCGTACAGCATCAGCCGCCAACGATCCGACTCGAAGCCAGCGCGCGCCTGCGACGCGTAGGCGATGGCCTTGCCGTCGGGGGAGTACACGGGATTCTGATCGCCGCCGGGATTGCCGGCGGTGATCGCGGTGGCCACACCACCGGCGAGCGTCACCGTGTAGACGTTGAGGTCCGTCGTCCACGCATCCTTGCTGCCCTGGTCCTTGCCCGTGTACGCCAGCTCCTTGCCGTCGGGTGAAAAGGCATAAGCTTCGCTCCCGCCGAAGGGACCCGGCGGCACATCGTAGCGCAGCCCTTCCGTCGCGTCGCGCGCGCCGCTGCCGTCGGGCGCGATCACGAAGAGGTGCGACCGCGTTCCCTCGTCCCACGCGTTCCAGTGGCGATACATGAGATGGTCGGCGATGCGTGCCTTCACCTTCGTCGTGTCGCGCGCCTTCGCGCTGT
Organism: Gemmatimonadaceae bacterium; assembly: GCA_040003335.1. GTDB lineage: Bacteria > Gemmatimonadota > Gemmatimonadetes > Gemmatimonadales > Gemmatimonadaceae > JALZAE01. Next base: position 15,784 of record JBDUCS010000043.1, read on the forward strand.
CGGCGTTGCACGACTCGGCGCGGCACCCGGCATAGACGCCGGAGACGAAGGCGATGTGGTCGCCCGTCGGCGCCCAGACCGGCCCGCTCGCCCCCTGATTCAGCGTGGTGAGCTGCTTCCGGTTGGCGCCGCTCGCGTCGGCGATCCAAAGCTGGCCCGCGGCGATGAACGCGATCCGGGCGCCGTCGGGCGACCAGCGCGCCTCGGTGGCGTGCGTCGCCGCGTCAGGAAAGGGGTGCGCCTCGCCGCCGGCGATCGGCTGGAGGTAGGTCGTCGTCGTCCGCTTGTTCGCCGCCACATCGGCAACGCGCACGGCGTACAGTACGGCGCCTCCATCGGGCGAGATCTGCGGATCGGAGACGCCCTTCACCGCGGCGAAGTCGTCGAAGGTGATCGGGTGGCGCCCTTGCGCCTGGAGGCCGGTACCGGGAGCCGCCGCGAGGAGCGCGAGCAGAACGGGGATTCGTTTCACGGGAGGGCGGGACCAATTGTGAGGATTGTGGATCGTGGAGCGTGGATAGTGGGAACGGCGCGACTCGGGATGAACGCTACCGCGAATATCCGGCGTTGTCTCAAGAGATGGTCGCACGATCCACGATCAGTCGCCCTAATGCCGATACGTGATTCGCCGCACGTCAGGTCGTAGCGCGAGACCGCGATGCGACGCGATCGCCGGCGAGGACGCCGATGCGGAAGCGGCGCATGTTGCCGCACGGTCGGGATCAGGGCGTTGGTGGGCGCACGGACGACACGGGCACCAGCGTTCGCACGAAGTCGCG
>JBDUCS010000310.1:0-4855 GCA_040003335.1 Gemmatimonadaceae bacterium
GATGCGCGATTTCCGGATCAATCTCATCTTCGAGGGGACCTCGGAGATCATGCGCCTGTTCATTGCGCGCGAGGCGGTGGACCACCACTTCAAGACGGCGTTCGACGTCGTCAACCCGAAGGCGAGCAAGGCGGAAAAATGGGCCGCGCTCGTGCGCTCGGCCAAGTACTATCCGGGCTGGTATGCCAAGCGCTGGATCGGTGGCTTCGATAGATACGGCGAGTTCGGGCGGCTGGCGAAGCACATGCGCTATGTGGCCGGCACGACGCGGAAGCTCGGCCGCTCGATCTTCCACGCCATGATCAAGCTCGGTCCGACGCTCGAGCGCCGGCAGATGGTGCTCTTTCGCGCCGTGGACATCGGCGCCGAGCTCTTCGCGATGAGCGCGGCATGCGTCCGCGCGCAGATGCTCGTGAAGCGCGGCGACACAAACGCCGTCGATCTCGCCGACCTCTTTTGCCGTGAAGCGCGGCTGCGGATCGCCGATTCCTTCCGGATGTTGTTCGGACCGAACGACGCGTCGATCTATCGCGTGTCGCAGCAGGTGTTGCGTGGGGAGTTCACCTGGCTCGAGGCCGGCATCGTTGATGAGATGCTCACGGCGACGGTGAGCGCATCGACGAAGCGGGAGCGGCGGCCCGCCATTCGCCGCGAGGAAGCCGGCGTCGGAGACTAGTCCCGGATCTGGGCCAGGAGCGACGCGGCGTCGAAGGTCGACCATTCTTCGACCGTGCCGTCGCGATCGATCGCGCGCGCGGAGAACATGTCGAAGCTCACGGCGCGGCCGGACGGCGCGATGCCGAAGAGGGGCGTGGCATGCGTGCCCGAAACGCGGTACTTGCGGACGATGAAGTCGCCCGCGCTCACGGCCTCTTTCCATTCGACGCGAGCGTCGCCGAGCGCGGCCAGGTATTCCTCGCGCCACGGGCGCGTGTCGGCGGGGAACGGACTGGCTCGCGGTGCGCCGTCGCGCACGACGCTCGTGCTCACTTCGCGATTGTAGACGACCGCGCGCGCGCCGACCGGCGGTGAAGGCTTCGCCGCGCGAATGTTCAGGTCGCGCCCTATTCGATCGAGATTCATGCGAGGTCTACGGTGCGAGAGGCAGGAGCGGATCCACGGCGCCGGGCACGATAACCTCGTGCGCGGCCCGGTGCACGATCTCTAATGTCCGGTTCGCTCGATCTCCTTGCCCTTGAAATTCTCCGTCGACACGGGCGTCGCGGGCTCGAGCGTTCGCAGATAGGACACCAGGCGCCAGATGTCGGCGTCCGAGATCTTGCCGCCCCAGGCTGGCATGCCCTCGGGCCGTCCCTGAAAGATCGACTCGAAGATCTCGCCCGGGGTACCGCCGAAGTGCCAGCGGCCATCGGCCAGGCTGGGGCCCATCGCCCCCGAGCCGTCCGCGCCGTGACAGTCCATACAGTTGTAGGAGACGAAGAGGGCGGCCCCGAACTTAGCGGCCTGCGCGTCACCCGCGTACGGATTCTCCAGGGTGACACCGGCGGTCTGGGGCTTGTCGAACGGCTGCACGTGCAGCGGATGCCGAACCATCGCCGGCGACGGGGCTTGCGGCGACGGCGACTCCACGGCATTCGCGCTGACGATAGTGATCCCCATGACGGCGATCGCCGTGGCGGCGACGCGGAGCGTACGCCGTGCTCGCTGAGAATGCATGTCTACTCCGTCACCTGGCGCGTGGGATGCCGTACGAGTCGAGAATCGAGTTGATCGCGCGGCGGTTGCGCGCGAGGATGTCGTTCAGTCGCGCCGCGAGCGACGTGTCGCCACGCCGCACACCGAGCGCGATCTCGAAATTCATCGGCAGCGCCGCGGAGTCGGTGAGGGCCGCGATTGGGGTAACGACGAGCGCATTCCGCCGGCGCGAGGCCCAGTAGCCGGCAACCGGTCCCCACGCGATCGCGACGTCAATCTCTCCGTTGGCGACGGCGTCGATCAGCTCCGGCGGCGCGGCGCGCTTCGCGTAGTCCCCGTACACGGGGTAGCCGACGACGTTCTGCACAATCCCGCGCGCGGCGAGCGCGTGACCGGGTGGCGTGTTCTGATAGTGGCTTCCGATCAGCGCGACGCCGATGCGCGCGCGCCGGAGCTGGGGGTCGTCGAGCGAACGCGGCGCGGCGCTCCCGGCGCGCGAGACGAAGACGTAGCTCGACCGATAGTACGGCGCGGTGGTCGTCACGAGGCCATAGCCGATCGGTACGCCGATGATGAGATCGCACTCGTCGGCGTTGAGTGTGCGCTTCACGAATCCGCGCCGCTGCGGCGACCAGGTGTACTCGAGGCGTGCGTGCATGTCGCGCGCTATCAGCTCGGCGATCTTGTTCTCGAAGCCTCCGCCCTGCTTGTCCGAGAAGGGGAGGTTGTTCGGGTCGCTGCACACGCGCAGCGCCGCGCGCTGCGCGCGGTGATCGGTGATCGGTACTCGCTGATCTGGAGCTGCCTGGACACCGATCGCGGATCCGGCTCCCATACCGAGGAGGAGGAAGCCGAACACCGAACACCGATCGCCAATCACCGCACTCATCACGGTAGTGAGAAGACGTGAACCGTCCCCCCCCAACTCGTGAACTTCGCGAGATCCGGCAGCGTGGTGCCGCGCTGGCGAACGTCATACGACGGTGAGGCGGCGACGTCACCGGCGATCAGGAGGCCCATGTCACCGCCGATGCCGGAATAGACGGCGACGTACTGCTTGCCGTCGGGGCCGAGAAAGGTCATCGGGTTGCCGATGATCCCGGAGCTGAGCTTCTGCTTCCACAGCTCGGCTCCGCTCTTGGCGTCGATCGCTTTGAACCATCCGTCGAGGGTGCCGTAGAAGACGACGTCTCCGGCCGTGGCCAGCACGCCGCTCCAGACGGGGAACGGCTCCCTGATGCCCCATCGCTTGGTGCCGGTGGTCGCGTCCCACGCCATGAACTCGCCCTTGTAGCCGCCGGGTCCGCCCTTCTCGGGCGCGTTGGCGCCGATGTACGGCGTGCCGGCGATGTACGAGACGGCGCGCACCTCGAAGTCCATGCAGAGGTTGTTGGTCGGCACGTAGAACAGGCCCGTGCGCGGCGAGAAGGCGGCGGGCTGCTCGTTCTTTCCGCCCTCGAGGCTCGGGCAGATGTCGGTCGTCTTGGCACCCTGCTTCGTCATCTTCGACGGCACGAGCTGGTGGCGCCCCGTCGTGAGGTCGAAGTCCGCCGACCAATTGGCCGGGACGAACGCCTTGGCGAGAAGCACCTCGCCGGTCGCGCGGTCGATCGTGTACTGAAACCCGTTGCGATCGAAGTGCACGAGCACTTTTCGCATCGTTCCGTGAATTGGCAGGTCCGCCAGGATGTTCTCGTTCACGCCGTCGTAGTCCCAGAGATCGTGCGGCGTGATCTGGTACGCCCAGACCACTTCCCCCGTGTCGGCGTCGCGCGCGAGAATGGCGCACGTCCACTTGTTGTCGCCGGGTCGCGCATCCTGGTTCCACGGCCCCGGGTTGGAGGTGCCCGAGTAGATGAGGTTGAGCTGGGGGTCGTAGGACAGCCATCCCCACACGGCGCCGCCGCCCGTCTTCCACGAGGTGCCCGGCCACGACGAGAGTCCGAGGTCGGTGCCGCGATCGCTCGCATAGAACGGCTTGAAGCGTGTCCCGATCCGCACGTCCTTGTCACTTCCCGTGCTGAACGCGCGCCACAGCTCCTTGCCCGTTTTGAGATCGAGCGCCGCCATCCAGCCGCGCACGCCCATCTCACCGCCGGAGTTGCCGACAAAGACTTTTCCCTTGGCGACGAGCGGCGCCATCGTCATCGTCTCGCCCCGATTGATGTCGCCGAGCGCGGTATCCCAGAGCTCGGTGCCATCGGTGGCGCGGACGGCGACGGTGTGCCCGTCCAGCCGATTGTAGACGAGGATGCCATCCGCGTACGCCGCGCCGCGATTGACGACGTCGCAGCAGGCAATGCCGACGGCCGCCTCGGCCGTGTTCGGCCGGTACTTCCACTTGAGTGGAGCGCCGGGCTGCGTGAGATCGAACGCGTAGGCGACGTTCGGGAACGGTGTCACCACGTACATCGTGTTGTTGACGACGAGCGGCGCGCCTTCATGTCCGCGCAGCACGCCGGTGGAGAAGCTCCACGACTGCCGCAGATTCTTTGCGTTCTGCGCCGTGACCTGCGCCAGCTCGGAAAACCGCGAGTTGGCGAAGTCTTTCGCCGGCATCGTCCACTGTCCCGAATCGGACGACGGCGCGGGCGCCCCGACGCGCGCACCGGCAATCGTCGCGACCGCAGCGCGGGCCGCCGAGGTATCGCCGCTGCTCGGGACACGCTCGGCGCGGCATCCGTCGAGGGCCAAGAGCAAGGCGAGCAGGATCGAGGATCGCGGATCGCGGATCGCTGAAATCATTTGCGCAAAGTGAAACCACCGTGCGGCGCCCCACAAGTGCCGTTCAGCGACGCCGCTTCACGGGTGGCACCGACACCGATCACCGAACGGCGATCACCGGATGCAGGATGCCGATCGCGATCCGGAAATAGATGATGATGCCGACGACGTCGACGAGTGACGCCACGAAGGGCGACGAGGCGATGGCGGGATCGACGCCGACCTTGGTGAAGACGAGCGGCAGCATCGCGCCGACGAGCGTGCCGGCAACGACGACGAGGAACAGCGTCAGCGCGATGACGCTGGCAATCGGGATACCGTTGCCCCACATGAGTGCACGGCCGAATCCGACGGCACCGAGGAAGAGGCCGAGAAGAATGCCCTGCCCGAACTCCCGCCAGAGCACGCGCATCGCGTCGCGCAGCCGCACGTCGCCGACGGCGAGCGCGCGCGTGATCAGCGTCGCCGACTGCGA
>JBDUCS010000311.1:0-4845 GCA_040003335.1 Gemmatimonadaceae bacterium
CTCGACCATCGTCGGCATCGTCGGCGACATACGCAATCAATCGCTGGCCGACGCACCTGTGCCGGTGATCTACTATCCGGTGATGACGCTCAACACGAGCGTCGAGCGCAATCTGTCATTCGTGATTCGCACGATCGGCGAGCCGACTTCGGTGATGCCCGCCGTGCGCGACGTGATGCGATCGCTCGACCCGTCGCTCGCCCTCTACAACGTGCAGGCGATGCGGGAGCGCGTCCGCGCGTCGACGTCGCGCACCGCGTTCACCATGCTGCTCCTCGTCATCGCCGCGGCGATCGCGCTCGTCCTCGGCGCCGTCGGCATCTATGGAGTCGTGTCGTACATGGTCAGCCTGCGCACGCGGGAGATCGGCATCCGCATGGCGCTCGGCGCACAGACCGGCGAGGTTGGCCGCATGGTCGCGAGCGAGGGAATCACCCTCGCGGTGATCGGCGCCGTCGTCGGCCTCGCCGCCGCGGTCATCGTCACGCGATCGCTGCGTGCGCTGCTCTACGACGTCAGCCCCACCGATCCACTGACGCTCGGCAGCGTGGCGGTCGTGTTGATCGTGGTCGCCGCGCTGGCGAGCTGGCTGCCGGCGAGACGCGCGTCGAAGGTGGATCCGTTGTACGCGCTGAGGGCGGAGTAGCGCGGGTCGCAGTCAGACGCGCGTCACCATCGTCACGGGTCGGCCAGCCGCGCGCGTGGCTCCCGTCAGCGCCGTCCATTCATCGCGGAAGAAATCCTCGGTCCATCCATCCCAGAGGATGTGCTCGATCGTGCCGTCGCGACCCTGATAGAAGATGTGCTGTTGGTGCGGCGTGACCATCGTCGCGGGACCTGCCACCGGAACCGGCGCCTTCGCCCGCGCGGTCCAGTCGTCGTGAAAGAATCCGCCCTTCGTGCGATCGTCCCAGAGGATGTGGTGCATCGCGCCGCCCTGCGTGCGGTAGAAAATGTGCTGTTGGTGCGGGGTGATCATGGTTGCGGGATCGTCGGCGGCAAGCGGTGCGCCGGCACGCGCCGTCCAATCGTCGTGGAAGAATCCGCCCGGATTGCGATCGTCCCACAGAATGTGGTGAATCGCATCGCCCTGGGTTCGAAAGAAGATGTGCTGCTGGTGCGGTGTGATCATCGTCGCCGGATCGCCGGCGGCGAGCGGTGCGCCGGCGCGCGCGGTCCAATCGTCGTGAAAGAAGCCAGCCACGGTGCGATCGTCCCAGAGAACATGATGAATCGCGCCGGCGACGGTCCGGTAGAAGATGTGCTGTTGGTGCGGCGTGACCATCGTGACGGGATCACCGGCGGCGAGCGGCGCTCCGGCGCGCGCGGTCCAATCGTCGTGGAAGAATCCATTCGGTGTGCGGTCGTCCCAGAGAACGTGGTGAATCGCCCCGGCCCGCGTCCGATAGAAGATGTGCTGCTGATGTGGGGTGACCATCGTGGCGGGATCCCCGAAGGCGAGGGGAGCGCCCGATCGCTGGGTCCAGTTGTCGTGGAAGAGTTGCCTGGGCCGCGCGTCCCAAAAGATGTGGCGAATGGAGCCGTCCGTCGCGCGATAGAAGACATGCTGCTGGTCGGGCGTCACCATCGTCGCCGGGTTGCCCGCCGCGGCAATCTCGCCTGTGCGAGCGGTCCAGTTGTCGGCATAGAGGTGGCTGGTCGGTTCATCCCAGAAAATGTGCTCGATGCCGCCCCTCACGTCCCGGTAGAAGACGTGCTGCTGATGCATCCCGATCCGGACGAACTGGCCCGCCGACGGGACGCCATCCGTGTTGAGGAGAAATAGGAGATACGATCCGGGCGGCGCGATGCGACCGTTCGGCGGCGCGGTCACGCTCAGCCGCGCGTCACCGCTTCGACGAAAATCGAGACCGACGTAGCGCTGGTCGGAATTGAACGAGTGCGTGACGGAGCCCGCTCTGATGATCGCGACGCGACCGATCGATGCGGCGTCTGGGGTCTCGATGTCGAACGAGTCGCCGCACATCACCGTGTCGGGCGCCGAGCCGATGCGCGGTCGATCCGCGCGGGCGAAGTAGTCGGGCTCGAAGATCTCGATGCGGAGCTCCGCGCTCGCGAACCCTTGCCCGCCGTCTCGGTCGGAGCCCGCCGTCCAGATGCGACCATCGGGCATCAAGAGAGCGACCGAGTGATAGTTTCGTGTCACCCTCGCGGGCGTGTCGCTGAGCGATTCCCAGTCGTTGGTCTCCGAATGATAGATCTCCGGTACGTTGTCGGCGGTCCTGTCCTGGTTGAATTTCCGGCAACCACCGGAGACGAATACGTCGCCGGTGGGCATCAGGACGGCATTCAGATGGAACCGTGGCTCCTCGTTCGCGCGAAGCCCCGTCGGGTTCCACGGCGGCTGAGCCGCGGGGTCGGTCGTAATCGCCTGTAGGTCGATGACGTGCGCCTTCCTCCCTCCGCAGATCAGGACGCGCGGCGCATAGTGCGGTGGCTCGAGCGGCAACAAAACCGAGGTCGCGCACTGGGTGAAGCCGTTGCCCCAGTACACGCCATTCTGCATGTCGATTGCGTTGCCGAACGGTCCGGTCAGCGCCAGATCCCCCGACACCGTATCGCGGGGTGGAGCGGCGCCCGCAAAACGCCGGAGACCGGTCATAGGGTCGATTGTTTGACTCCGGTGCTCCGTACCCAGCGGCGTCGAACAGAACACTGTGCCGTTGGGTAACAGGTGCACGCGTGGGTACAGTCGCGTGTCGTCCGATATCTCGAACAACGGGCTCGGCTCCGGCAGCGCGATCCACGAGCCCAAGAACGGTACATAGCGCTCAGGAATGTGGTTGTTGTGCCGGACGTCCTGATTGCTGGGGTGACCGCACAGCGCGAGAATGGATCCGTCATGGATGGTCAACAAGGTTGGATACCAGCGTCCGCCTTCAGGCCGCCCGTCATGCTTGGGATTCGGGAATCCAGGAAACGGGTCGATCATCGAATCGATGCGGGTCCACGCTCGGGCGAACGGGTCGTACACCGAGGCATCGCGAAGACCCGGCATGTGTTCGTGATGATGCGTCCCGGGCGCGAGCTCGAAGAAGAACTCCGTCCCGCCGGCAACGAGGAGCTTTCCGTCGCCCAGCATTGCGTGACCGCAGCAGAAGAGGTCGGTCGGAGGCGAACCGGGCGGCGAACCGGGATTGAAGCCCTCTACGTGCAGCGTGGCGCAGTCGAAGAGCCTGGTGTGATCGACGTCATTATTCTGCCATAGCGCCGGGTCGTGTTCGTCGCCACCGAAGTAGATGATCTGGCCGGTGGGCAGCAGCGCGGCGTGGATGGCCAGCACGCCGGCGTAGTTTCGCTGAACGTCGTCGCTTGCCCCCTCGGGCACGATGAACCAGCGCGCGGCTGTCGCTGGCCCCGTCGCTCCGGATCGCGGCCGTGTGGCGACATACACCAGCACGACGGCGATCAGACTCGCGATCAGCACAAACCCTGTCATTGCTCCGCCTTTCGGTCGGTGGCGAACAATTCGACGTGCGGGGGGCGCCAACAGTGACTCAGTGTGAAACACGAGCCGCGGGCGCCATCACGCGATGAGATGCGCTCGCGGTTCGTGTTGCTCCCCGCGTTAGAAGGGCGACGGGACGTTGCCGCGCCGCGCGGCGACTGTCCCTTGGCGCGCTCCTAGTGCGACGCGGCGGCCAAGTTTCTCACCGCGTGCGTCAACGTGTGAACCTTGGCCGCATCACTGGAGCCTTTCGTATCGCCGTCGATCTGCTTCGCCAACGCGGTCAAGGCGGTGTGCCGCGCCGCGCCCGACTTCGACTCGGCGCCGCTGAGCGCGCTGCGAACCGCGGCGAGGCGCTCGCTCGACAATCCGTTCGACCGCTCGAGCTGGTCGACGTACGCGCGCGCCAGCGCAAACGACGGGGGCCACGTCAGCTTCGGCTGGCCCTGCGCATTCAGGTAGTCGAAGTGCACCGTCTTCGCGGCGTCGATCTCATTCTGCGAGATGAACGCGCTCGGCGTCAGCTCGAAGATGTCGAGACCGCGCGCGATCTCCGAGCTCACCATCACGCCGTTGTACCAGTACACCGACCACGAGCCGCCCATCGTCATCCGCGTCGAATCGACCGGCCCCCGATCGAAGAACGCGATCTCCTTCGGGTGCGCGGCGTCGGTCCAATCGAACACCGAGATGCCGCCCTGATACCAGGCTTGCACCATCACGTCGCGGCCGGGAATCGGAATGAGCGAGCCGTTGTGGGCGACGCAGTTCTCCTGCGGCGTCTGGGCGGCGGGCATCTTGTAGTAGCCCTGGAAGACCATCTTGCCGTTCTTGATGTTGAAGAGCGCATCGGCGCCCCACTCCTTCGGATCGGACGCGCGACACTTCGGCTGGCTGCCGCCGCCCCACTCGTCGGAGAAGAGGACCTTGGTGCCGTCGTTGTTGAACGTCGCCGAGTGCCAGTAGGAAAAGTTCGAGTCAGCGACGGCGCCAATGCGAACCGGATGCGCGGCATCCTTGATGTCGAGCAGGAGTCCGTAGCCGCCGCAGGCGCCGCCCGCGAGCCCCACCGCCGGAAACACCGTGATGTCGTGGCACTGCGTTGGTCCGGGCGGCGGACCACCGGCGCCGACCCGCTGTCCCATCATGCTCGCGATCATGGCCGGAATCGCCGCGCGAAGCGCTGCACTGTCGGCGCCCGTCGGGTCGCCGGTTCCGTTGCGCGCCTTGACGATGCTGTCGAGCATCGGCCGTGTGAACATCGGGGGCAGGACCATTTCCTGTCCCATCATGTTCGCGACGAAGTCACCTCGTGCCCGCGCCGCCGCGACTTCCGCCGCATCGTCCGGCGCACCGCCGTGGCTCTTGACCCCAGT
>JBDUCS010000312.1:0-4834 GCA_040003335.1 Gemmatimonadaceae bacterium
GGATGTCGCGAGCCCGACGGCCCGCGGCGCGACGCGTCGCCGGTTAGGCCAAGACATCGACGAGCTCGCGGATCGCGGTCACCGCGGCGCCCTGTGGCCGTTGCTCGACCGGTGCGTCGCCGCGTCGCTCCGTCTCGATCAAGCTCGGATCGTAGGGAATCTCACCGACCAGTTGTAGCTCGTGCGCAGCACAGAACTCGGCGATGGCGCGCCGATCCGCGTCGTCGCGCACCTTGTTCGACAGCACCACGACGTCCGCGATCCCCAGCTCTGTGGCGAGCAGCGCGACGCGGCGCGCGGTCTCCATCGAGCGGTAGTACGGCTCGAGCACGGCGACGAAGCGCGAGAGATGACGGCCCGTGCCCCGCGAAAGATGCTCGAGGCCAGCCTCCATATCGACGATGATGTCGCTGTTATCGTCGCTGTTTTGTACGATCTCTCCGAGTAAGCCACGGACCGTGGCGTGGGCGCTGCAGAGTCAACCAGCGCCGCCGTGATCCACCTTGCCCATCATCAGCAAGTGCACGCCGTCGGGCGCGCGCGTGCCGAAGCGCTGCAGCACGTCGGCCGGAGACGCGGTGAAGACGACCTTGGTCGCGCCGTCGTCGCCCGTCCGTCGCTCCATCAAATTTCGCGGCAGCGCGGCGATGCTCTGCACCTGATCCACCGGAACACCGAGTGTGGTGGCGAGATTCGGATTCGTATCGGCGTCGATCGCGATCACGCTGCGGCCGCGCTGCGCGAGAATACGCGCCAACGTGCCGGCAATCGTCGTTTTGCCGGTGCCGCCCTTTCCCGCAATGGCGAGTCGCATCAGAGTTCCATCAGTGCTGGTGTCCTTGATGGGCGCGCGCCGCGTGACACTCGGCCGCCGCGCCCGGGTTCTCGTGACAGTCGCAGTTCGGATCGCTACACTCTCCGTGCCCCTGGCCGAGCAGCGGGGCGAACTCCGCGGCGAAGCGGCGCGCCGCTTCGCGCCGGCCCGGCTCGGTCAGGCGATACTCGCCGCTCTCCTGATGCAGAATAACATCGCCGCGGTGTACGAGACCGTCCAGCGTGGTCCGCACCTGGGATTCGGGATGCGCGACGAAGCGCACGATCCCGTCCAGGGTCGCGTTGCCGTGAAAGCCTTCGCCTTCCAGCCAGTACAGTAGCTCGAGCAACTCGTCGCGGCGGGCTATTTCGTCGCCGGGTTTCTCATCGGCCATGGCTCACCTCCCTCGTGCGAGCGCGCCGTTCGCCGTCATGAGTTCCTGCACCCGGTGCACCGCCTCATCCGCGGCGCGGTCTACCTCCGGGGACAGCCCGACACACAGGTCATCCACGGAAGCGGGCTCGCATCCGACCAGAAAGATCTCACGCGGAAGGGCGCCCAACGCTTTCGCGACCGACAGCGCGCTCGACGGTATCGTCGTGTGCATGTCAATCTCGCGCGCCGCTTCCACGCCGTCGATGGCCAACACGTACACCGTGCCTGGCACGCCGCCGCGGGTCGTCGCGTCAAGGATGATGAGACGGTCGTACGGGTTGATCAGCTCTTGCGCCAGCCGGATCCCGCCGGTGCCGACATCCAGCAGCTCGACCATCTTGCTGGCCGCGCCGCGCTCCCCAAGGCGGCGCAGCACGTCGACGCCGAAGCCATCATCGCCGCGCAGCACGTTGCCGAAGCCGGCGATGAGGGTACGCACTACGTGCCCACCGCGCGCGCGCCGGCCGGCGTGGTGCCGACCACGACTTCGAGCATGCCCTCGCGGAGGCGCACAGGGTACACCACGAGCTGTTCATCTTGCGACGCGTTCGGATAGTCGAGGCGGTGGCCCGTCCGGATGTCGTAGCGGCACCGGTGCCAGCTGCACGTGAGCTCCGCGCCGTCGAGCGTGCTGTAGTCGAGCGGCAGCGGTCCGTCGCCGCACGCGTTGCGGACGGCGTAGAACTCGCCGGCCACATTCGCCAGCAGTACCGGCATCCCGTTCACAACCGCGCTCCGGATGCTGCCCGGAGCGATCTCCGCGGCCGGGCAGATCGCCGAGTACACCGGACGAAACGCGCGTTGCAGCGCCTCACGCGGCAGAAAGGTCGAGTCCTTGGCCACGGGCCGCGCGCCTTTGCCATCTCGCAGCTCGAGCTCCTGGTAGCCTAGGAACCCGGTGCGGAGCGCTTGGTCGATGTCGCGAATCGCTCCGTCGTACTCCGGTTCGTTCGGCGCCGGCGCGCCGTGCAGTCGCACCGCCACGACGCCGCCAAGAACCTCGACGAGCTCGACGTCGATGCCGTGGGCATGCAGGTGGCCGCGCACGGCATCGAGTGCTTCCTCGGCCAGCGTGCGCCGGTCGACCGCGAGCAGATCGTACGACATGAGGAGCAGCCGAATCGCCGGGTCTCCGGTGAGCCGGTTCACGAACGCATCGCCGGCCATCGACTGGATCGCGCCCATGAGGTGCGCGAGTGCGGTGCGGTGCACCGCGTCGACGCGGTCGAGCAGCGCCGTCACGGTCTCGCCGACGGCGGGATCGGCGTGGGACGTCAGGAGCGCGATGAGCTGCTCGACTTCGGCGAGGACGTCGCCCGGCTCGGCGTCAACGTCGGTGACCGCCGGTCGTTCAGCGTCGCTCATCGGGCAACCGTCCACACGCCCGTGCTCGCCCACGCTCCGCCCAACGGCATGAGTGGAAGCGCCTGCCCGGCGGCGACGTCGGTCGCGAGCGTCATCACGAGGCGCTTCGCTGGTCCGTACGCGGCCTCGACCGGCGCGCTCATGTCATCGCCGAACGCGTGCTCCCGCGGCTCGACTTCGACGACGATCACTTCGGTGGGGAGCGCGCCCATCCAGGCCGTCACGATGAGCGTATTGTCGAGGAGAATGACGCCGGTCACGGCGTCGGTGACGCAGCGCTGAATTTCATCGGTCGACGGCAGCACGTGGTCCCAGCGGTACGCGCAGATCGTCCCGGGCGGGCGGCCGTCTTCGCGAGCCACGGCCGAGATAAACACCGCGCGCGTGATCGGCCCGTCGGGCGCGTCGCGTGCCTCGTCGAGCAACCATTGGCCGACCGCCACGGGACCGTAGCTCAGATCCTCGACGAGCAGGGCCGGCGGCCGCGCCTCCGGCTCGAGCTCGTCACTCATCATGATGCCTAACGAGTGATCGCGCAGGTTGCGGTAGCCGACGCCGCCGACCACCGTCCGGATGGCGCGACCGCTCGTTCCGTGCTCAGTCATCCAGACCGCAGGCGCACGTGTTGACCTCGCGCGTGATCATTCCCGCCTCCGACTGGATGTGCGTCGTGCAGGGCATGCATGGATCGAAGCTGCGAATGGCGCGCAGAATGTCGATGCCGCGGAACTTCTCCGGGTCCGTCGTCTCCTCGAGGAGCGGCGTGTTCATCACCGCTTCCTCGTACGGACCTGGCTGTCCCCACCGATCAGTCGGCGATGCGTTCCACGTCGACGGCGTGACGATCTGATAGTTGGCGACGGCGCCACGGTCGAGCACTAAGTGGTGCGTGAGATAACCGCGACCCGCGCCCCAGAAGCCGACGCCCATCTGCTCCCCGCGCTTCGGAATCTCGAATTTCGTCGCCGTCTTCGTGTCGCCGTCCTTGAGCCGCTCCATCGCCGCCATCCACTGGTTCATCGCCGTCATCGCCACCCACCCCACGCAGTAGGCGCGCGCGCGATTGCGCTCGAACGCGTTCCACACCTCGGGCACGTGCCACTCGATCTCCATCTCGGGCAGCTTGCCGCGTGGCAGACGAATCTTGAGCGAATGGCCGGTCGACTCGATGAACGGATTGTCCGGCATCTTGCGCGCGACGGCGGTGTTCCAGAGCCGCGCGTAACACCCCGCTTCCATGCCCAGCCGATCCCATCGTGGCGCAGTGTCCCACGTGTACTTCTCTTTCCAGCTCTGCGCACCCGGCTTCGGCTTCGTCACCTTGTTCCACGGATGATACGGCGAGAGCGGCAGCCCGATCTCGTCGGTCGCGAAGCGCTGCTTCTGGCCGTCGCCCGTCCACGGCTCGTAGTACGAGTGCTCGACGAACTCCTCGAGTCCCATGTTGATCTTGTGGAGATCGGTCGTCACGAGCTGGCCATCGACGATCGCGCCCGGCGTCGCCCACCGGCGGTTCCCCCAGTCGCTCGCGTTCTTGTAGGTCGCATCGTACGCCTCGGGATCGTCGAAGATGCCGGTGTCGATCATGTTGGCGCGGCGCGCGCCCACCCTCTTGTACTCGGGGTTCGCCTCGTAAAAGAAATCCGTGAGGTCGTCCCAGATGCCCGCCATCTTCTTGCCGTAGTCGAAGAACTGGCTCATGCGCACGTACATCTCGTTCATCACGGTCAGGTTAATGGTCGAGCTCATTCCGCCCGGCACGATGGTCTGCGGGTGCGGATACTTGCCGCAGATGAGCACGTACGCTTCGCGCGCGACACGCGTCATGTGCAGCGCTTCGAGATACAGTCCGCCGCTCAGGGGATTGAGATCGGTCATCAGATCCAGAATCGTCTTGTAGCCGTGCACGGCGGTGTGGCGCGCCTCTGTATGCCGCGCGCGCTCGATCAACCCGGGATTCGTCCCCTCGACGATCGCGGCGGAGTAGTCGGGGCCGGCGAGCAGGTGCAAGTGGAGCGGATTGTCGTACAGGAACTCGAGCGCGAGCGCGAGGTTGCGAATGAGCACGCCGAGCGGCGGCGGCTGGCAGCCGATCGCCATCTCGATCGCGAGCGCGCTGCAGGTGGAGTGGACGCCGCCGCAGACGCCGCACGCGCGGCTCGTGATGAAGATCGCGTCGCGCGGATCGCGGCCGATCATGATCACCTCGTAGCCGCGGAA
>JBDUCS010000313.1:0-4824 GCA_040003335.1 Gemmatimonadaceae bacterium
CGTGGCGCCGTGACAGCGCGCACTTCACGCCCGCGCTCGTCGCCAGCCTCCGCGGCCTTCGCGCGCCTCCGGAGGCGAGTGCACGCGCTGCCGCGAAAGGCATCACGCCGCTCGGCGGTTGGGGAAGCGCCTCGGCCGTGTCCCGCCCGCTCGACTGGTACGAGGCGCGCGTGAAGTCCATTCTCATGCCATCGCTCGACGGCCGCGCGCCGCGCGCCGCCATCGTGACCGAGCGTGGCACCGTCATGCTCGAGCTGCTCGGCGGCGACGCGCCACTGACCGTCGACAACTTCATGGCGCTGGCGCGGAGCGGCTTCTACAATCACGGCGCGTTTCACCGCGTCGTCCCCAACTTCGTAGCGCAGGACGGCGATCCGCGCGGCGACGGAAACGGCGGGCCGCCCTACGCGATTCGCGACGAGCTCAATCGATGGCGCTACGTTCGAGGCGCTGTCGGCATGGCGCTGTCCGGCCCCGACACCGGAGGCAGCCAATACTTTCTGACCCTTTCGCCGCAGCCGCATCTCGACGGCGGCTACACGGTCTTTGCGCGCGTGGTCGGCGGCGTCGATGTCATGGACGCCATCGTGCAAGGCGATCGCATTGTCACCATTCGAATCTTGTGAAGCGACTCTCCCTCGTTCTCGTGGCCGGACTCGCTGCGGCGTGTATCGCGCCGAAGGCGCCACCGCTCCGCGGTGAACTGGCGCCGGCGCGACTCCCGCGCCTCGAGATGCCGGCCCTGCATCGCAAACTCATTTTCAAGTGGACGTATCGCGACGTTGACTACTCCTTTCACGGCGACGGCGCCGCGCGCATCGCCCCGCCCGACAGCGTGCGGCTCGATTTCTTCATCGATGGCGGCCTTGGCGGCGGATTCGCCACCCTCATCGGCGACGAGCTGACGACGCCCGGTCCCGACTTCGTCACGAAGATGCTGCCGCCCTCGCCGATGTTGTGGGCCGCGCTCGGCAGGCTGCGCGCGCCGGCGCTCGCCGACACTGTCGTGCGCATTGACGGCGACACGACGCGCGCCGACATTGGACATGATCCCCGCTGGCGCGCCGCGATCGTCGCGGGATCATTGCGCGGTCTCGACGTGATTGAGGGAGACCGCCTCTCGCAGTCGCTCGCGCGCACGACGACGGGTGATGCGCGCTACCAGCACTACCGCGGCAAGCGGACCCTCGAGCTCACGATCACGCGTGTCGACACCGTTCCGGACTTCGATGCATCGATCTGGCACTGAGCGCTTCCGGCGCGCGGCGCTCGTGCTCATCCTGTTCGCGTGCGTGAGCACGTGCATGCCCTACGGCTTCGCCGGCGGAGGATTGCCGAAGAATATTCGCACCGTCGCCGTTCTACCGTTCGACAATGAGACCGCCGCGGCTAATCTCCAGATCGACGTGCTCAACGCAATGCGGGCGGGCATCGAGCGCCGGCTCGGATTGCGCGATGCGCCCGAGGCGCGCGCCGACGCCGTGGTGCGCGGACGGCTAGTGCGCTGCGACGCCGATATTCCCGACGCGTACAGCTCCGATCCGACCCGCGTCACGTCGGCGCGCCGTCGGCTGCAGATCACCGCCGACATCGAAATCGTCGACCAGACGTCCGGCAAGACGCTGTGGACGAGAAAGGGACTCTCCGCCGAAGGGAGCTACGCCGAGCAGGCCGAAGCCGACGGACGGAAGCAAGCGATCGACAAGCTGGTCTCAGCCGTCGTCGATGGAGCGCAGTCGCAGTGGTGAGCGCGTTCTCGGTGCGCGCACGACGCGGCGCCAGCCGGCTCGGCTGCCTCGTGCAGCTGCTGATCGCCGCTGTGGCCGTCTTTGCCGGCGTGCGCATCGGGGAAGTGTATCTACGCTTCTACCGCATGCAGGACGCGATGAAGCAGGAGGCGCGCTTCTCGGAGCACGAGACGAACGAGAAGATATCCGCCCATATTCGGGCGGTGGCCGATTCGCTGAACCTGCCAGCTCAAGCGCAGGATATCACGGTACAGCGCACGCTGAAGCAACTGTACATCAGCGCCGAGTACACGGATACGATCGACCTGTCGGTCTACAAGCGCATGGTGAAACTGCATCCGAACGTCTTGAGGGACTTCTGATCGCGCGCCCTCCCGCTGGCAAGGTGATGACGTGGGACCAAGCGCGCACGTGGCGCGACACGAAGCCGGGCCGGGTCGTCTTTACCAACGGCGTCTTCGATCTCCTGCATCGCGGGCACGTCGATCTTCTCACGGCCGCGCGCGGATTTGGCGATGCGCTCGTCGTGGGGGTGAACAGCGATCAATCGGTGCGCCGCCTCAAGGGGCCGACGCGTCCCGTTCGCTCGCACGGCGAGCGCGCGTACGTTCTCGCCGCGCTGGAGGCCGTCGATGCAGTTGTCATCTTCGCCGAGGACACGCCGCTCGAGCTGGTACTCGCACTTCGTCCGAATGTCGTCGTCAAAGGCGGAGACTACACGGTCGACACCGTCGTCGGCGCGCGCGAGGCCGAGGCCTGGGGCGGCGAGGTCGTGATCGTTCCGCTCACCCCCGGCCACTCCACCACTTCCACAGTCGAGACGCTTCGTGAGCGCTGATGCCGCACCCCGCACCAAGCGGGCGATCCATGCCCTCCGTCCCGTGACCATCCAGCGCGATGCCGCGCCGTACGCCGAAGGGTCGGCGCTTGTCTCGTTCGGCGATACGCGTGTGCTCTGCACGGCGTCCGTGGAGCAGGGCGTGCCCGGCTGGAAGAAGGGCAGCGGCGAGGGGTGGCTCACCGCCGAATACGCGATGCTGCCCCGCGCGACGCACACGCGTATGCCACGCGAGCGCGCCCAGCTCGGTGGACGCACGCAGGAGATTCAGCGGCTCATCGGTCGCAGCCTGCGCGCCATGCTCGACGATTTCAGGTTCGGCGAGTTCACGATCAAGGTCGACTGTGACGTGCTGCAGGCCGACGGTGGCACGCGCACGGCCGCCATCACCGGCGCGTCAGTCGCTGTAGTCGACGCGTTCGCTTGGCTCGTGCGCGAGGGGAAGATGCCGAGGTCGCCGGTGCGCCGCCGCGTTGCCGCCGTGAGCGTCGGCACGATCGACGGAGAGGCGCGCCTCGATCTGGAATACGTGGAGGACGTGCGAGCCGAGGTCGACATGAACGTCGTGATGACGAGCGAGCGGCGATATGTCGAAGTGCAGGGCACGGGCGAGCACGGCACGTTCGATCGCGGAGCGCTCGACGCATTGCTCGCGCTCGCAGAAGGCGGCATCGATGAGCTCCTCCGCGCGCAAGAGCGTGCGCTCACCGGATAGGCGGTGTCGTCGTCGCCACTGGTGCTCGCGACGCGCAGCGCGGGCAAGCTACGCGAGCTGCGCCCGCTCTTCGCCGCCGCCGGCATCGAAGCGATTGATTTGCGCGATGCCGGTATCGTCGAGTCTCCGGCTGAAGACGCGATCGAGTGCCATGATACGTTCGAGGAGAACGCGCGTGCGAAGGCGCGATACTTTCATCGCCGCACCGGCCTGCGCGTCGTCGCCGACGACTCGGGGCTCGAAGTGCTTGCACTCGGCGGTCGTCCCGGTGTGCGCAGCAAGCGGTGGAGCGGCCGAGCGGAGCTGTCCGGCGCGGCGCTCGACGCGGCGAATAACGCGTTGCTCGTGACCTCGCTCGTCGGTGTCCCCGATCGGCGCGCGCGCTACGTGTGCGTCGCCGCGTACGCCGACAATGCTCGAGTCTTTTCGGCGCGCGGCGAAGTCGAAGGCGAGATGCTTGATGTCCCACGCGGGACCGAAGGATTCGGATACGATCAATATTTTCGCTCGCGCGAGCTCGGGGTGACGTTCGGCGAGGCGTCGATCGTTGCGAAGGAAGTCGTGAGTCATCGTGGCCGCGCCTTCCGCGAATTGCTGAGGGAGCTTGTCGCGCCGGCGACGGCGCGTTGATCCGCGGGGCCGCGTCGGCTACATTGCGGCCGCGACGAGTGAGATTCGGGGCGTAGCGTAGCCTGGTATCGCGCCTGCTTTGGGAGCAGGAGGTCACCGGTTCAAATCCGGTCGCCCCGACTGTGCGCACGAATAACTGTGCGTGTCTGTGCACGTCAGCGACGCGACGACGCCGAGCGCGTGACACAACGAACCTGATCGGGGTTGACCCACATTCCGGGGTCGGCTAGTTTGCACGACTTGTCGCCGGGTTGCGTGTGCGATGCACGCGGCCGAGCCTCGCGGCACACAGCAACAATGCAGAGACGAAGCGCCAGTAGCTCAGGTGGATAGAGCAACAGCCTTCTAAGCTGTGGGTCGGAGGTTCGAGTCCTCCCTGGCGCATGGTCCGAGCGCCCTTAGCTCAATTGGCAGAGCAAGTGACTCTTAATCACTAGGTTGTTGGTTCGATTCCAACAGGGCGCATGAAGACGAGGAGCAAACCGATGACCCCGAGGTTGGCGGCCGTCCATTGCCTCGCCAGGTAGAAGGGCACGTCATTGCTCGCGTGCAGGCAGTTTTGCGATCGACTGCGATTGTTTTCGCTGCGGCAATCGCGCGGGCGCGGTGGGTGGCGCGGGCAACGGCGGTTGCCGAGGCCAAGGGGTCTGAAAGCTCCGAGAAAGTACTCTGAGCCCCTTGACCGACTCTTCAGAGCACGCTAGAATTGAAGGCTGTCGCGGAATGCGACTAATAAGCTATTTGACAATCGATTGAGATCATTAAGGTTGTGCGAGGCGAACTCGTTGATCCCAGGCTCGTTCAGGGTTTGGGGGAGAGTTTAGACCTGAACAATTTTAAAGTGATTCGGACACGCTGTCCCACGCGACAGCGTGGGACAGCTGTTCGAGGAG